>JBDSVW010000221.1:0-9695 GCA_039927015.1 Gemmatimonadaceae bacterium
GCGTGACGAGATCTCCCGTTGACTCATCTCGCCACGCCGCGTCCCCCACAGCTCCGCTCTCAGGCCAAAGGGAAACGTGTCGGATCGTGTCCGAACGCTCCGCGGGCTCACGGTGGGCTTCGACTGCCGCCGCCAAGGCGAGTGCCAACGACTCGGGGGTGGTCTCTCCGTAGAGAGTGACCACGTCCCGTGAGGGGCGCTCAGAGTTGAGCGGAGACGGCACGGAGTTCACGTGCGCAAGCACCGTTGAGTGTTCGGGGCGATCCTCGAGCATCACAAGGACGTCCATCACCCCTCCTCTCGTTGCAAGAGCACTCGCGCGGTCGCGGCAGACTTCAGTGTCCGTTCCGTCGACGCCAATGCGTGAGCCTCTCACGTAGTTAAACCCCACGAGCACGCATTCGGACACAGGAAAAAGATGATGTTCCGATTACGTGACAATCGAGACCGCCATTCGCGCACAGCCTCACCTGCCGAATCGCATCAACGTCCCATGCGTTCCCCGCGCGCCCTCCATCGGGAGATGGATGCCCTCAGCGGCGCTTGGGGGGCGCGGGCAACTGTGACGTGTGCAACCATGGCGGAGTGTGCGCACGCAGCACGATCTGCCGCGTGAGCCGAATGACCCATGGGCGCGCTGGCGCAACGTGCTGACGCACAGGCAACTCGTGGGCGCGCGACGCTTCCCTAGGGGAGTTTCCTCGCAAGACTCACACCGGCGGTGAGCCCGGCGGCGAGCAGTGCGAGGAAAAAGAGCGTCTGGGCGAGGGTGAGAGCGGCGGGGGCGGCGGCGCCGAGGGCCCCGGGTACGATGGTGGCGGAGAGGGCGCCAATGAGGGCGACGAAAATCACCGCCCCCGCGGCGAGTGCGGGCCCGCGAAGCTGCGTGGCCGCGCGTGCGAAACAAACGCCCCACAGCGTCATCCAGAGCAGATGTGCCGCGAATCCGGTCACGATGGCCACCGGCGCGGCAACGAAGCCGACATGCCAGCTCTGCAACAGCGCGCGTCCCCCGGCCTCGAAGGGTGCGGCGGCGGCGGCGTGGCGCAGGCCAAGGCCGACCAGAGCGCCGGCCGTTGTCGCACCGCCCACGAGCCCAGCGCGAAACCCAATGCGTAGTCGATCGTTTCTCACGAGAGAAAACAACCGGACGCCCACACCCCGCTCAAGGGGTGATGGCCGTCTTCTCCCGCCCGACCTTTCGCATTCCGCGACCAGATTCTATATCCTCTGCATGACTACGGAAATCGAAACAAACGTTCAGGCCACGATTCTCGTGATCGAGGATCGACGCGAGGTGCTCGATGTGCTCCAGCGGACGTTGAATGACAATGGATTCAACGTCCTCACGGCGGCAGATGGAGATTCCGGGATGCAGCTCGCCCTGGACCGGCACCCCGACCTGATCATCCTCGACATCGGGCTTCCGAAGCGGAATGGCCTCAGCGTCGCGCGGGAGCTGCGCAGCCGCGCCTTCAACGCCCCGGTGCTCATGCTCACGGCCCGCGATACCGTCACCGACAAGGTCCAGGGATTCGACGCGGGCGCGGACGACTATCTCAGCAAGCCGTTCGACTACGATGAGCTGCTGGCGCGCGTGCGCGCCCTCCTGCGCCGGTCCACGCTGCGCGACGAGGCCTCGCTCATGCGCGTGGCGGATCTCACGGTGAACACCATCTCGCGCGAGGTGATGCGCGGCACCCGCGCGATTGCGCTCACGCAGAAGGAATACGCGCTGCTGGAGTACCTCATGCGCCACGCCGGCATGCCCGTGACGCGTGAGCAGATCTCCGAGCAGGTCTGGAAGCAGGAGTTCGATCCCACGACGAACATCGTGGACGTCTATATCAACTATCTGCGCAAGAAGATCGACCAGGACGAGGAGAAGGCGCTCGTCCACACGGTGCGCGGCGTCGGTTACGTCATTCGGGGCGAGTAGCCTCCGCTGCGATCCCGTGGTCTCGCGTCCCCTCCGGCACGTCCGGGGGGGACGCTTTGCATGAGACGCGCGACAACGGGCAACCGTGGCGTGACAGGCGCAACGGTGGTGCGTGACGTGGCGCACAACCGGCGACGACGGTTAACGGCATCACGTCGTGGCCGTCCAACGCTGTGGTAACGGTCATGTCCCGGCAGCGAGGTTGTCCGATGCGGTTTCCCATCTCCTCTGTTCTTGTGGCGGCTGGCGCGTTCGCCGGCACCGCGTGCGCGTCCGGCCCCGCGGTGCAATCGCGGCCAGAGGTGGCGGCGCAGGGTAGCGTGCGCGAGCTGAGCGCCGATGCGCAGGCCCTGCACGTGCTGAATCGCCTCGCCTTCGGCGCGCGTCCGAACGAGGTGGAACGCGTGAAAGCCGTGGGCGTGGATCGCTGGATGGAGCAGCAGCTTCATCCCTCCCGGGTGCCCGACGCGACGCTCGAGCGCTCGCTGGCGAGCTACTCCACCCTGGACAAGCAGGCGAGTGAGCTGTTGCAGGCGTATCCGCCGCCAGGACTCGTCGCCGCCGCGCGGACTGCGGGTCCCGAGTCGGCCGCCGACTCCGTGCGCCGTCAGCAGGCGGCGCGGGCGAGTCGTCGTTTCGTGGGCGAGCTGCTGTCGGCGCGCGTGGCGCGCGCGGTGGAAAGCGAGCGCCAGCTGCAGGAAGTGATGACGGACTTCTGGCTCAATCATTTTTCGGTCTTCGTGGGCAAGAACCAGCTGCGCTACTACCTGCCGGAATACGAGCGCGACGCCATCCGACCGCACGTGTTCGGAAAGTTTCGCGAGCTGCTGGGCGCCGTGGCGCATAGCCCCGCGATGCTGGTGTATCTCGACAACGCGCAGAGCGTGGCCGACAGCGGGCGCGAGACGCAGGGGCAACGCACCGTGGCGCGGCGCGGCGGCCGCACTCGGTCGCGCCCGGCCGCGCGGCGCATGCAGGAGCTCCAGGCCCAGCGGGCGCGCGTCGCACCCGGCAACGCCCGTTCACCCGGCATCAACGAGAACTACGCCCGCGAACTGCTCGAACTCCACACGTTGGGGGTCGATGGCGGCTACTCGCAGCAGGACGTTATCGAGGTCGCGCGCGCACTGACCGGGTGGAGCATCCAGCCACCCCGCCTGGGGGGCGACGGCTTCCGCTTCAATGCATTTGCGCACGACGCCGAACCCAAGACCGTGCTCGGTGTGCACCTCGCCGGAGGTCGCGGCATCGAGGATGGCGAGCAGGTCCTCGACATCCTGGCCCGCCATCCCTCGACCGCGCAGCACATCGCCCGCAAGCTCGCGGTGCGCCTGGTGAGCGACACGCCACCGCAGTCCCTCGTGGATCGGGCCGCCGCCACCTTCCGGCGCACGGATGGCGACATTCGCGAAGTGGTGCGCACGATCGTCTTCTCGCCGGAGTTCCATTCGCGCGATGCGTACCGTGCCAAGGTGAAGTCGTCGTTCGAGTTTGTGGTGAGTGCCGTGCGCGCGCTCGGCGGTCGCGCCGACAGCACACCACTCACCTCCCTCATCATCTCGCGCCTCGGACAAACGCTGTACGGGCACCAGGCGCCCGACGGATGGCCGGAAGTGGGCGACGCGTGGATGAACACCGGCGCCATCCTCAACCGCATCAACTTCGGCATGACGGTGGCATCAAACCGGGTGCCCGGTGCGCGCGCGACCTCGTGGCCTCGCTACGAAGCGCTGCGGGAGGCACCTCGCGAGCAGCAAGTGGAGGAAGTCGTGGACGCATTGCTCGGCGGCCAGGCGTCCCCTGAAACCCGGGACATCCTGCGCAGCGGGGTGAATCCGCTGGCGTCGCGGGAGGGTCCGCAGCCGGCGTTCGACATGGTTGACCCCGACGAGGATGCCACGCCCCGGGCCCGTGTTCGCCGTCCCGCGGCCGCCTCGCCGGCCGGCCTGGCCCAGATCATCGGACTGGCGTTAGGCAGTCCCGAGTTCCAGCGTCGGTAGCCACGCGTTGTCGCAACACCATCACTTCGTCCTGCAGGTGCGGTCATGCAACGCCGTGTCTTCGTAAAATCGGGAGCCCTCGCCCTCGTCACGCTGGGCCTGTCGCCGTCCTTCCTGCGGCGTACGGTCTTCGCGTCCAGCCTTCCCGCGGCACGGAAGGGCAAGGTGCTCGTGTGCCTCTTTCAGCGTGGGGCGGCCGACGCGCTCAACGTGGTCGTGCCCCACGGGGAACAGGCCTACTACGCGCTGCGGCCGAACATCGCCATTCCGCGGCCCCGGGCATCGGATACGGGCACCGCGGTGGACCTGGACGGATTCTTCGGGCTGCATCCATCGCTCTCGCCGCTCGCCCGCTACTACCGCGACGGCATCATGGCGCCGGTTCACGCGGTGGGCAGCCCCAGCGCGACACGCTCGCACTTCGACGCGCAGGATTACCTCGAGTCGGGCACGCCTGACCTCAAGTCCACCCGCGCCGGATGGCTCAACCGGTACCTCGCGGTGAGCGGCACGTGCGAGGCCTGCAGCGCCTCGCCATTCCGGGCCGTCGCAATGACCGCCCAGACGCCGCGCATTCTCGACGGTCCGGCGCCGGCCGTGGTGATCTCCTCGTTAGGTGCGTTCTCCGTCCGCGCCCCCGATGCCTCGGCGGACCGGTTGGAGGCGATGTATCGCACGGGCACGACCGACCTGGTGCACGCGTCGGGCAAGGAGATGTTCGACGCCGTGCGCATGCTCAAGTCGGCCAACCCGCTCAAGTACGGCGCGGCGAACGGCGCCGACTATCCGCGGTCGCAGTTCGGGCAGCGCCTCAAGGACATCGCGCAGCTCATCAAGTCGGATGTCGGGATGGAGCTCGCCTTCGCCGATGTCGGCGGATGGGACACGCACGTGAACCAGGGGGGCGCCAGCGGCCAGCTCGCGGGCCGCCTGCGCGACTTCGCCGATTCGATCGACGCGTTCGTCACCGACCTCGGCGACCGGATGGATGACGTGCTGGTGATGACGATGTCGGAGTTCGGGCGCATGGCCCGCCAGAACGGCACCGGCGGCACCGACCACGGACACGCGGGCTCCATGTTCCTGCTGGGCGGCGGCGTGCGGGGCGGCAAGGTACACGGCCGCTGGCCCGGTCTCGAGCGCGAGCAGCTCTACGAGGGACGTGACCTGGCGCTGACCACCGACTTCCGCACGGTCTTCTCCGAGGTGCTCACCACGCACCTGGGCGCCGGGGACCTCTCCCAGGTATTCCCCGGCTTTGCCGCTATCCCGCGAGCGGGGCTCGGACTCCTGCGTTAGGCAGGTCGGGCGGGGGCGCCCAGGGCCGGCATCAGTTCCAGCGTCGGGTTGCCTCCGCAGAGGATGGTGGCCACCCGCCCGCCGGCGAACTGCTGGCGGTGGGTCATGATCGCCGCCACGCCGACGGCCCCCGCCGGCTCCACCGCGACTCCCAGGTGGAGCAGGAGGATGCGCATGGCGTCGAGCGTGGTGTCGTCGTCCACCAGCAGGATATCGTCCACCACGTCCGCCAGGTCGCCGAGCGCCTCGGGAATCGGCACCCGCACCGCGATGCCATCGCTGATAGTGTCCGCCTGCGCCGTCTCGATCACGCGGCCCGCGCGCCACGACAGCGCCATGGCCGGCGCCCCCGCCGCGCAGACCGCCACGATGCGCACCGCCGGTGCGTGTGCCCGCACCCACGTCGCCACGCCCCCCAGCAGCGCGCCATTGCCTAACGGCACGACGAGGGTCTCGAGCGCCCCCGGCGCGGCCAGCAGTTCCACGCCAATCGAGCCCGCCCCCTCCGAGATCGCGATTTCCCGCCCGTCCTCGACGTACTGCGCGCCGCTGCCCCCCGCGAAGGCGCGTGCCGCGTCCTTCGCGGCGTCGAAGTCCTCCCCCGCCTGCGTCACCGTCGCGCCCAGCGCGCGCATGCGCGCGATCTTGAGCGGGTTGGCGTGTTGCGACGCGAACACCTGCAGCGGAATGCCGCGTCGCCGGGCGGCATAGGCGAGTCCCTGGCCGAAGTTGCCGGCGGAGGCACACACCAGCGGGCGCGCCGGGTCTCGCACCTGGGACACGAAGAAGTCCGCCCCGCGGCCCTTGAACGACCGGATGGGGTTGACCGTCTCCACCTTGACCAGCAGGTCCACCCCGAGCGCCTCACCTAACGATTCGGCGCGGAACTGTGGAGAATGCAGGAAGACGGGGTCGATCTCGCGCGCGGCCCGGGCGATCTGATCGAGCGAGAGGCGGGGAGGCGCCATGGCTACATCTTCCGCCGCACCATGCGCCGGAACAGGTCGACGAGTCGCTCACCGAGTCGATCCTCGAACGTCATGTCGTCGGGGAATGCCTCCTCCTCTTCCTGGCACGAGTACGCCGTGGGTTCCGTGCCCGGCTTGAACCACTCGTGCTGCCGACTGCCGCACCACGATTCGGCCAGCAGGCCGGTCTCGGGATCGATGTCGCGCCGAATGAGGCCGTCCGGGGCCTGCCACGCGGAGGCGCTGCCCTTCTCACGCCATCCATTGCGGTAGAAGTCGGCCCATGCGGGCGCTGCGTACCGGCCGCCGGCGGCCCCATCGCCCATGGAGCGTGGTGTGTCGAAGCCGAACCAGAAGCCCGCCACCAGCGTGGGCGTGTAGCCGACGAACCAGACGTCGCTTCCGTTGTTGGTCGTGCCCGTCTTGCCCGCCACCGGCCCGGTGACGCCTGCCGCGCGAATGGCGCGCCCGGTACCCTCGTCCACCACCGAGCGCAGCATCGACGTGAGCTGGAAGGCGTCACGGGGATCCATCACCAGGGAGGTGGCGACGTCGGCGTTCCACAGCAGCGTGCCGTCCGCGCGTTCGATGCGCTGCACAAGGCGGGGGGTCACGCGCATCCCCCCGTTCGCGAACGGCGCATAGGCCGCCACCAGCTCGAGAGGGGTGACCTCGACAGCGCCTAACGCGATGGAGGGTACCGCGGTGAGGTGACTGACGATGCCATTGCGCCGGGCAACGTCGGCCACGCGGCCCTCGCCCACCGAACGCGACAGGCGCACGGTGGCGGCGTTCGCCGACACGGTGAGCGCCCGCCGCATCGTCACGCGTCCGCGGTACTCGTCGTGATAGTTGGCCGGCGTCCAGACGTCTTTCCCGTTCTGCACGGATATGGGATCGTCATCGACCATCGACGCGGGGGTGAAGCCGGCGGTGAGCGCGGCCGCGTAGACAAACGGCTTGAACGCCGACCCGGGCTGCCGCCGAGCGGAGATGGCGCGGTTGAATCCTCCCCGCTCATATCGACGACCGCCCACCAGCGCCCGCACGTCGCCCGTGCGCGGGTCGAGTGCCACCATTGCACCCTGCATGCCGGTGCCCCGGCCCGCCGACCTGTCACGCCCGACATCGCGCGCAATCCGGTCAGCATACGTGCGCACCGAGCGCTCCGCCGCCTTCTGGGCGGTGAGGTCGATGCTTGTATAGACGATCAGCTCCGACATCCGTTCGCCCGCCGCCTTGAGCACCGAGTCCACGACCAGGCGCACCGCGTCCACGGCGTACGATTCGTTAGGCTGGGCCGGCGCCCACTCCTGGTCAGCCACAGTCAACGCGCGTGCGCGCGCCGCGGTCAGCTGCGGGTTGGTGATGTAGCCCTCACGGTGCATGAGGCCCAGCACGAGGTCACGCCGCCGGCGCGCGCGCTCCACGCTGCGTCTCGGAGAGTAGCTGGAGGGTCCCTTGGGCAGCGCGGCCAGCACGGCCCCCTCGGCGAGGGTGAGCTGCTCGATGTGCTTGCCAAACAGGTCGCGGCTCGCCGCCTCAACCCCATACACGCCGTTGCCGAGGTAGATGATGTTCAGGTAGCGCTCGAGAATCTGGTCCTTGGTGAGCTGGGCCTCCATGAGCTTCGCCAGCCGCAACTCGATCAGCTTGCGACCTAACGACCGCTGCAGCGCCACCCGCTCGGCCATGAAGGTGTTGCGCGCCACCTGCATGGTGATCGTGCTGAAGCCTTCGCGCACGTCGAGGGCGACCGTGTTGCGCCACACCGCCCGCGCCACCGCGCGCCAGTCGAGCCCGTGATGACGATAGAAGCGGCGGTCCTCGGTGGCGATGAATGCCTCGCGCACGTGGCGCGGCACCTTCGCGATGGGCACGTTGATGCGCTTCACCAGCGAGAGTCGGCTGATGAGGCGGTGGTTGCGATCGAAGATCTTTCCCCCTTCGGGGGGCTGGAACGAGATGATCGCCTTCGGCGTGGGACAGCCATTGAAACCGCAGGTGAACAGCCAGGCGTCGAACACCCCTGCTCCCACGAGGAGGGCGGCCACGAGCGTGCTGGCGATCCAGTGCCGCCGCACCGACTGCCGCAGCAGCGGGGCCCCCGGATCGCGCCGAAACGCGCCCTTGAGGGCGTTTCGGCGAGCGGCGAGCGTGGCGCGAATCGACACGGCAGGGGTGGTTCGGGTGTGCTACTAGATACGCGAGGGACGCGAGATGGTTTCTGGCTGCGGTGTCCTTATTTTCCGCGTACCGTAATATGGGCAGCGTTCCGTCGCTGCTGTCGTCTCCGTCCAGAGGTATTGCTCCTGTTCCGCTTCATTCTTCCCGCCCTCCTCGCGTCCACGGCCTGCGCTCGTACCGAGCAGAACGCCGTCGTCGGTGCCGCCGCCGCTGACACGACGGCTGTCATCTCGACCGTCGATTCGCTATCGTCCGCGGCGCAAGCTCCTGCCCAGCCGCATACGGCGACAACTCCCGCTCCCAGCCAGGCCTCGACCGCGGCCGCTGCGGCGCGCGTACCCAACGAACTGGGACGTGTGCCCGTGCTCGAGTATCACATCATCGGCGGCACGCCGGCACTCTTCACCCGCACGGCCGCCGACTTCAGGGCAGACCTCGAGCTCCTCTACGAGCGCGGCTACCGGCCCGTGAGCGTGTCGGACCTGGTCGACAAGAAGCTCGACCTGCCGGCCGGACTGTCTCCGGTGGTCTTCACCTTCGACGATGCCTCGCCGGGGCAGTTCCGCTGGATCGAGCGAAATGGCCAGCGCGTGGTGGATGACACGAGCGCGATCGGCATCTGGCGCGACTTCCAGAAGACCCACGCTGACTGGCCGTCACGGGGGACCTTTTGCCTGTTGCCGGGCGCCAAGGCGGGCCACGCATTTTTCGGCGAGAAGGGTATCGACGGACAGCTGAGCGAATGGCGATTCGAGAAGGTGCGTGAGCTCGCGGAGGCCGGCTTCGAGTTGTGCGATCACACGCTGTGGCACGCCCGTCTCGACAAATACACGGACGCCCAGGTGCAGGAACAGATCGCGCGCGGCGTGCTGGCCATCGACTCGGCCGTGGCGGGCTACCGCGTGCGCACCTTCGCGCTGCCGCTCGGCATGTGGCCGAAAAACCGGGCGCTGGCGTGGCGTGGCAGCTGGATCTACCCCAAGGGCAAGCGCGAGATTCCCTACAACTTCGATGCGGTGCTCGAGGTGTCGGGCGGTCCGTCACGCAGTCCGCATGATCCGGCATTCAACCCGAAGAGCATCCCGCGAAACATCGTCTCGGCCAATGCGCTGCGCGTCCTGCTCGACGCGTTGGACAAGAACGGCACCCGTTACGTGTCGGATGGAAATCCGGCCACGGTCGCGAGGCCGAGCGTTGCGGATCGTAAGCGTGCGCCGGATAGCGCCCCCCCACGCTGAGGACGGCGGTTCCTGGTGGCGCGTGCGCGCGCCAGCAGGCGACGGCACGCTAGAACTTCCACCC
>JBDSVW010000222.1:0-19258 GCA_039927015.1 Gemmatimonadaceae bacterium
GCGGAAACGACGTGGCGCTCGACATGCGATGGGAGTCTGGACTGGTAAGAGAGGCGGTCTCGCGCCGGGCGATTGCTGCGACGCCCCACGGGGCTGCTCAAAGCTAGTTGACCAGACCCCGAACGCAGGCACCGCTCCTGCCGGAGTCCTCACACGGCTCGGCCACCCGGCGACCGGGACCATGCAAGGCCGCGATGACGCGCGCTACCAGATATCGCCGACCGTGTAACCCTCGGGAAAGGGATCGGTAGGATCGAGGCAGTACGTGCTCATCCCCGTAATCCATGCCTGCCCCGAGATGGTCGGTACCACCGAGGGGTACGGGCCTACCGTTCCGGTCTCCACGAGTCGCCCGGTGAACACCGTGCCCAGCACGCCGGCGTGCCGGAAGTCCTGGTGCAGCGCCAGCTGCCCGCGGGCGTGCAGCGTGGCCATCTTCGCCGACGTCCCGGTCCCGCATGGCGACCGGTCGATCGCGCCGGTCCACGTCGACGGCCGGTTCCAGTCGAGTGTTCCCGTTGAGACGACCACCGCGTTCTGCCAGTCGGCGTGAGCGCCGAGTGCCGGCCCCGAGAGCTGTGCAATCGTCACCCCGTCGAAATCGGGCTGCAGGGGATGTACGACGGGCAACTGCTCCCGCGCGGCGGCCTTGACCATTTCGCCAATGCGCACGATGTCGCGACCCTCGTCTGGCGTCAAGCGCAAGCCGAACTGCGCGGCGTCTGCGATCACGTAGAACATCCCGCCGTAGGCCACGTCCACTCGCACAGTCCCCAGCTGTGGCACCTCGATCGCGGCATCCAGGTGCGTGGCGAACGATGGCACGTTGCGAAAGGTCACGCGCTCCACCTTGCCGTTCGCGCAATCCGCCCGAACGCGGATGAGTCCTGCGGGCGCTTCGAGCGTGAGTTCGGTGACCGGCTCTCGCATCTCCACCATGCCAGTCTCCAGCAGGACCGTGACGACGCACATCGTGTTGGTCCCAGACATCCCCGGATACTCCACCTGCTCCATGATCACGAAGCCGGCATCGGCCTCCGGATGCGAGGAGGGGAGGATCAGGTTGCAGTTGGCGGCCGGGTAGCCTCGCGGCTCCCGCAGCATGCGCTTGCGCAGCGCGTCGCCGTGCGTGCGCAGGTGAACCATCTTGTCGAACATCGTTGCGCCGGGCACATCCAGCACCCCGCCCACGATCACGCGCCCGTGCTCGCCGCAGGCATGCGCGTCCACCGCCTGGATCATCTGAGTGAGTCGCACCTAACGCACCACCATTTCTGTAAACGGAAACACATACGCCTGCAGCATCACCCAACCGCCCACCAGCGCCGCCAGGGCAAGGCTGTGAAAGAAGACGAAGCGAAGAATGCGGCTCTCCTGACCGTACCATCGGGTCGCCGTGCTGGCCACCACGATGCTCTGCGCGTCGATCATCTTGCCCATCACGCCACCGGAGCTGTTCGCCGCCGCCATCAGTATGGGACTCACCCCCAGCTGCCGCGCCGTCATTGTCTGCAGGCTGCCGAACAGCACGTTCGACGATGTGTCGGATCCGGTGAGCGCCACCCCGAGCCACCCGAGCATCGCACCGAAGAACGGATACAGCACTCCCGTTTTGGCGAAGGCGAGGCCGAGAATCGCGTCCATGCCCGAGTAGCGGGACACGAAGCCTAACGACAGCATCGCCGCGATCGTGACGAGGGAGGTCCACACCACGCGAAGCGTCTCGGCATACGCCCGCACCAGCGCCCGCGCCGGGAATCCCATCATCCAGCCGCTGATCGCGGCCGCAATGAAGATCGCAGAGCCCGTCGCCGAGAGCCAGTTGAAGAGGAAGACGGCGCCCTCCGCGGTGGGCGTCGCGACCACCGGGGGCATGCGCAACACGAGTTGGTCCAGCCCCGGTACCGGGATCCGCGGCGCCGAGATGGCGTTCAGCGCGGCTTTCGCCTGCGGCAGTCCCCAGGTGAAGACCAGCACCGACAGCACGAGCCACGGTCGCCACGCCTTCCCCTGTCCGATGGCCTGGGCGCCCGTGGATTCGTCGGGTGAGGCTAGGTGCTGACCGGCGGCGACTTGTGCTCGCGCGTTCGACGCAGCCTCCGCATCGGGAGGCGACCACACCTTGAGGAACGCGACCAGCGCCCCCATGGAGGCCACACTCGCGACGACATCCACCAGCCACGGCCCGTGATAGTTCGAGACCAGAAACTGCGGCACCGCGAACCCCACGCCTGCCACCAGCAGGGCCGGCCAGATGGCCAGCGTACGCCGGAATCCGACGTAGGCCCACATGAGCCAGAACGGCACGATCACCGAGAACACGGGAAGCTGGCGCCCGATCATCGCGCTCAGGTCCAGCAGGTCGAGCCCCGTGACTCCCTGCAACGCGATGACCGGCGTGCCCAGCGCCCCGTACGCCACGGGCGCCGTGTTGGCGATGAGCGACAGTCCGCTGGCCTGCAGCGGCGTGAAGCCCAGCCCCAGAAGCAGCGCGCCGGTAACCGCCACGGGGGTGCCGAAGCCTGCCGCTCCCTCGAAGAACGCCCCGAACGAGAACGCGATGAGCACGAGTTGCAGCCGGCGGTCGTTCGTCACCGACGCGATGCTCCCCTGCAACGCCACGAAGTATCCGGACTCCAGCGTCAGGCGGTACAGGAAGATCACGTTGAGCACGATCCACCCGATGGGAAACAGACCGTACATCGCGCCGTACGCGGCCGAAGCCAGCGCCATGCGCCCGGGCATCTGCAGCACCACGACCGCCACCAGCAGCGCCATGGTCAGGCCGGCAAGCGCCGCCCAATGCGCGCGCGCCTTGTGCCAGGCCAGCAGCCCAAGCAGCACCACCAGGGGAATGGCAGCCACCAGGGTGGAGAGTGCGCGACTCCCAAGCGGATCGTAGACCTGCTGCCACGTCATGCGGCGCTCATCGGGGTGAAAGAGGCCGCCAGTATGCGCCACCGCAGCCGTGTGCGACAGTCCCGGTTGCCGCGCCAATCCTCCCCCACCGACCGCTGCAGGCTACGTAAAAAGCAAAACGCCCGCCGGCAGTCAGGCTGCTGGCGGGCGGAGGCTTGCTTGCGCTGCTACGCGGAGGCTCGGTACGGCGACTCGGCGGCGTAGGGAGAGTCGTTCTCGATCTCGACCCCGTACTTCACCCTGGGACGGATGGTCCCGGTCACTCGCATCGCGGGCGGCGGCAACTCGGTGGCCAATGGCCGGACGATATTCCGGATACCGTCGCTGAGGTGCTGCCCGTAGCGCATGAAATTGTTCGCCCGCACGCGCTGCGCGAGGATGAACAGGAGAAATGGCTTGTCGGCCTTGGCGGTGTTGCAGCGCTTGCACGCCAAGACAAGGTTGTCACGCCGGTCGTACGCCGTCTGCCCTTTTCGGGGCGTGACGTGGTCGAGCGTGATGTTGCGCGGATTCGAGGTCACACCGCAGTAGGCGCAGGTGGCGCCGTGCTGCTCCAATAACCACCGGCGGGTCTCGCCGTACGCCTGTCTGCTCGTGGAGACGCTGGAGTGCTGAGGAGTGACTTGCTTCGGGGAGCCGCGCCGCGAGCGGCTCCTGCGTTTCGGTTGATGTGTCATGTACAAGTGCAAGATACCCGACTGCGCCCATTTGCGCGAGGCGTCAGTCGACGCCTCCCCCGCCCATTCGACCCTCAGGCGCAGCAGTCGGGAAGACCTTTCCCCCGGAATGTGCCCGGCGGGAGACGCTCCGTCCACCCTCGGCGGAGCCGTCACGCAGTAGACGATCGAGAAGCGCAAATGGTTAACGCACGAGCCGCAACGGGCAGCAAGAGCTGAGCTCGCTTAAGCCTTACCCGACACTCTCCGTGTAGAGCCTGAGCAGGTTTCCTCCCAAAATCTTGTCCAGATCGAACTCAGCATAGCCCCGCTCGAGCAGGCCATCGCGCACCACCTCCATGCGCCGCGGGCCATTCAACTTCTCCAGGTAGAGCGGCCAGTCCGCCGGCTTGAACTGCGCCCCCTCCTCCTTCAGCAGGATCGCGATCTCCTCCTCGGAATCGGGAATCACGCGATGGTCGCGATCACTGCCGATCGCCACATGCTCGACGCCGGCCACCTTCACGGCGTGATCGATGTGATCGAAATACACCGAGAGGTTGTCGCGCTTCTTGTCGGTCATGAAGGTACGAATCTGGCCCATGCCGGCCACGCCGCCCTTCTCCGCCAGCGCGCGCAGGTTCTCATCGGTCGTATTGCGCCGGTGCGGGTTGAGCGCCCGACACGTCGTGTGTGAGATGATCACGGGCTTCTTCGACGCCGCGATGGCCTCACTCATGGTCTTCATGCCGGCATGCGAGAGGTCCACCAGCATGCCGGTGGCGTTCATCGTGTCGATCAGCTCGAGTCCGAACAGCGACAGTCCCGCATCGGTGCGCTCGTAGCAACCATCGCCCACCAGGTTCCGCACGTTGTACGTGAGCTGCACGCTACGCAGGCCCAGGTTGTACAACATGGTGAGCCGGGCAAGATCATCCTCGATGGGCGCCGCGTTCTGGATGAGATAGAAGATCGCGAGCTTCTTCTCGCGGCGTGCCCGCTGCACGTCTGCCACGCGTCGCGCCTTGATGAAGTGATCGGGATGGTCGTCGAAGTAGCGATCGTAGTGCGCCAGGTCCTCGAGCAGGAGATGGAAGCTCTCATGCCCGATGGGCTTGGGGTCGGTGAGTGTAATCGTGATGGCATTCGTGCCCGCCGCCAGAATCTGTTCGATGAGCGGCATGGTGTAGATCGTGCGCACCTCGGCCATCGCGTCGAATATCAGCCGAGGCGGCGCGGGCTGGCCGCTGCTCAGCAGGCGCTGCAAGGGACTATCTGCCATCGCACCGGCGCCCAACGCACCCGCTGCCATTCGCTGCGCAAACTCACGTCGCGTGATCATCGCTGCTCCTATCGTTTGGCGGCGAGGAAGGAGGCGTCCACCCAGCCCTGTACCGCCCCGACGCGTACGCGTCGCCACCCTCGCATCACGTCGCCCATTTCTACGCCCTGGTTAGGCGTAAGCATACCCACGACAGACGCGTCCAGGCGCGCGTCCGACCGGATGTTCACCCAGTTCAAGGCGGTCGCCGCCTGCCAGCGAATCGTGCCCGGCACTGGCGCTACCTGTTCCACCGCAGCCGGCGGCGTGGGCAACATCGGCAGCCGGGACGCTGGCTGGGCTCCAGTGGACGTGCCCACAGCCGTCGTTCCCGCAGCCGGCGCCGAGAGTGCCGGTGGTAACGACGCCTCGGGCACGGTGAGCCTTCTGCTGCCCCCGGCGGGGAACATTGTTGCCGTCGACTCCGGACCGCCCGCTTCGGTAGGGAGGGAGCCGGGCAGCGTCGCCGACTCCGCTCGGAGGCCGCTTTCCACCACGACCGCCGAAGGTGCCGCGGACGCCACGCCCTCGCGCTCCTCCGCGGGCGGCGTTCGACGCAGGTAGTACCACGCGCCTACGCCACCCAGTGCCAGGAGGACGACGAAAATCCCGAACAGCACCGGAACGCGCATCGACGTCACAGGCGACACCGTGGTGCCACACCATTTGCACCCGCCGCGACCGCGCGGATAGTACGTGTCGCAGCTACGACAATGCGCCAAGGGCAGCGCCCGCCCACGGTCATCGCGGAGCTTTGTCGGCTCCGTGCAGCGGGGACATTGCGAGGCGGCGAAGAGCGCCTTCGCGCCGCACGCTTCGCAGCGCACCAAACGCATAGGGGATTACCAGCGGAAACGAGAGGATCAGGCGGCGCAGGCCGGCTTCGGACCGCGCCTGATGGGCCGAAACCTGACGAGTGAGAGCGCGGCGCGCCACCCGTGCGCGCTTCGCGCCGTTCCGCCCGCTGGTCATTTCACGTGCGCGTCCGATTCCGGAATTCGCGCGCACGGCGCGACGACGATGCTGTCTGCTGTTGGCGGCTCGCTGGGGAGGCCGACGGGCGCAACGCGGCTCGCCCACGCGCAGCATCCCACAATGTCCGCTTTCCCGGGGTGCGGTCATCTTCTATCCTTAGGATCCTGCCCGCTCCACTCGCCAAATCCCCTCCCCTTCGTGGCTGATCTCCTCGCTACACTGCAGTCGGCTTTGGGGGACGCGTATCGCATCGAGCGCGAACTCCCCGCCGGCGGCATGAGTCGGCTCGTCGTCGCGACCGACACGTCGGCGTTCGGTCGGCTCGTGGTCGTGAAGGTCCTGCCCCCGGAAATGGTCAGCCCGCAGTCCACCGCGCGATTCAAGCGCGAGGTGGACGTGACGGCGCACCTGCAGCATCCGCACGTGCTGCCGGTGCTCGGCGCCGGGGTTCGCGAGGGGCTCCTGTACTACATCATGCCGTACGTGGAAGGGGAGTCGCTGCGCGGGCGCCTCGAGCGCGGCGACCGCTACCCACTGGCCGGTGCCCTCCGGCTACTGCGCGAGGTAGCCGACGCCCTGGCCTACGCCAACGGACGCGGCGTCGTGCACCGGGACATCAAGCCGGAGAACATCCTGCTCGCCGACGGCCACGCCCTGGTCGCCGATTTCGGCATCGCGCGCGGCGCGATGAGTCCCCTGGAGGGAACGTTAGGCACCGCGACCGGCGTCTCGCTGGGCACGCTCGGATACATGGCGCCGGAGCAGCTCTTTCCCAGCGGACCGGTGGATAACCGGGTGGACATCTATTCGCTCGGCGTGGTGGCGTATGAACTGCTGGCGGGGGTTCCCCCGTTTCTTGCCACCTCCGCCACGGCGCTCGCCGCCGCACACCTCAATGAGGTGCCCCGTCCGCTGACGTCCGTGGTGCCGACGATTCCGGCCGAGGTCAGCGACGCCGTCGCGAAGGCGCTGAGCAAGGATCCGAACGATCGGCAGCAGAGTGCCGCGGAGCTGCGCGACGCGTTCGAGTCGGCCCTCTCCATCCTGCAGACCGGCAGCGTGCTGCGCGTGGCCCCATCCCCACCGGCACGGCGCGTGGGACGCCTCGTGCTGGGAGGGGCACTGGTGGCCGCGGTCGGCGTCGCAGCGGCGGTCTTCCTTCGCTCCGAGAGCGCGCCGGTGGTGGATCCGAACCGCGTGCTCGTCGCGCCCTTCAACATGCCCGAGGGGGTGGACTTCACTTCATGGGATGGCGCCGAGTTGTGGTCGCAGACCCTGCTCAACGTCGCCACGCGCAACCTGGACGGCATGGGTCCCCTCACCACCGTGGATGCCGCGACGGTCAGCCGCGAGTGGAAGGGGCGGAGCGACGCCGTCAACACGCGGGCGCACGCGCGCGACTACAACGCCGGACTCGCGGTATATGGAGATATCGTGAAGGGGTACGGCGATACGCTCATCGCGCGCGCCCAGCTGCTCGACGTCGCCAGCGGCAAGACGATCGATTCAGTGAGCGTGCGTGGCCCCGAGGGGCGCCCCGACCAGCTGGCGGCCGCGCTCGCGCTGGGGCTGGTGGACGCCTTGCGCGCCGTCCGGCAGATCACCGCCACACCGAACGCGGGCCTGGGATCGCGCTCGCCGCCCGCGGTCAAGGCGTTTGCCAAGGGCGAGGGATTCTATCGCAACACGCAGTGGGACTCGGCGCTCGTGCACTACGAGCGCGCCTTTGCCATCGACTCCACCTTTGCCCTCGCCTACCGGCGGGCAGGGCGCAGCCTGGCGTGGCTTCGCACCAGTGATGACTCGTTGAGTCGTGACTACCTGCAGCGCGCGGGCGCGCTCAATCGCAACCTCAGCCCCCACGATTCGTTGCTGCTGGCGGCAGACTCCCTCAGCGCCTCGTTGCCCAGCCTCTACGGCGATCCGTCATGGCTGCCCAAGGTGCGGCGGCTGTTCGACGTGCTGAACACCGCAGTCCGGTTGTATCCCTCGGATCCCGAGGTGTGGTTTTCACGCGGCGATGCGAGTTACCACTACGGTTATGGTCCCGGCGTGGGCATCGGCGACCGGCAGGAACTGAGCGACTTCTCGCGTGCCATCGAACTCAACGCCGCCTTCGCTCCTGCCTACGAACACGCCGTCGAACTCGCCTTCTCGCTCAACCTGCCCGACACCGCGCGCACGTACGCCGAGTTGTACCTTGCGCTCAATCCCCAGCGGGAGGATGCGTCCACGATCCGCGTCGTCAAGCAGATCGCCGAGTATGTCGCGAGCCAGTCGGCGGCCTTCGATGTGTACATCGACACGGTGGACGCCAACCTGCTCTCCTCGGCGTGGCTCACGCTGCGCCGCTGGGCCGATCCGCAGGAAACAGCGGTGCAGATCGCGCGCGTGCTGGTGAAGCGGCAGCACGTTGACGGCGTCTTCCCCGATCCGCGACTGCGCCTGAGTCTCGAGCTGGCCTATCGCGGGCACGCCGAGGAGGCCGGGACGCTCTTGTTGCAGCTGGGAGACCTCCGGAACCCGATCGTCGTCGATTACGCGCTCATCGGCGCATATCCCATCGCGAAGGCGGACTCCATGTTCCGCTTCTGGCTGGACGACTACGCCGCGCGTGGATCAGGAGCCTTTCCGTGGTGGACGCTCCCGTGGTGGAACAAGCAGCGGGATACGGCCACGATCGAGCGCATCGTGACCATGGCACGCAGGGCCTCGCCCGACACCAGTGATGCACAGCGACGGTTCGGCGCGTATGTGTCGCAATCGGCACGCGGATATCTGGAACTGGCCAAGGGCGATTCCGTCGCGGCGCTGCGAGCCCTGCGCACGCTGCCCGACTCGCTGTGCGTCGGGTGCTATCAGGACCGACTCGAAACCGCGCGACTGCTCGCCGGCGCTGGCGAGCTGGAGCGTGCCGCCCTGTTGCTCGACGAACGACCGAACCGCCTGCTCACACCGACGGAAATCCCCCTCGCCTTCGAACGTGCGCGCGTGGCCGACGCGTTGCAAAAGCATTCCAAGGCACGGGATGCTTATTCGCTGGTGGCGAATGCGTGGTCTGCGGCGGATACTTTCCTGCGCAGCATCGTCGCAGAAGCCACGACGGGAGCGACGCCGCGTCCTGCTGCGGCGCGATCGGAGGACGGCGCCCGCTAGCGCACCCCCCATCGCTGGAGCCATCGCCCGCCCCGTGACGCTCGATCACACTAAACAAGGAGAGAGATATGAAGCTCGTATCGGCCCTGACGGTGACCGCCCTCTGTGGACTCGCCGCATGCGCGAAGGACGCCGTCTCCCCTTCCATCCAGGCGCCGCTCTCGGCCATCGTGGCAGGGAATCCCCCACCGCCTCCGGTACTGGGGTTCATGAGTGGCACCTTCTCGCCACTGGCGGGCGTGGCGAGCGGTCCGCAGGCGGGCCTCTCCTTCCGCGCGACGGCCAGGTACAACCGGAATCTGACGACTGGCGCCGAGCTGGTAGAATTCGAGCCGGGCCCCGGAAAGATTCTCACGAATCCCAGCGGGGTGCAGCGCGCGTTCGGCATCATCGTCCTCACCAACCCGAGCAACGGTGCCACGCTCACCTTCGATCTGTCCCAGCTCGTTGGATTCCAGGGACCATTATTCGTCCCCTGTCTCGCCGGCTCAGCCGTGAACTGCTTCCTGATCAGCCCGGCCGTCCTCGGTACCATCCAGCTGCGCAACGGTCGGATGTATCCGGCGGCCGGCCAGCTCAGGTATCGGTGGGAAACTGGCGCCCCATAGGTTCTCGCTGATCGTTCCCTTGTGCAGCACGGCCGCGCGACTCCGAGGGAATCGCGCGGCCGTGCTGCATCGGGCACCCGGCGTACGCGTTAGGCGGCGCTGGCGGCTACCGGCACGTGCCCGAGCCGGGGTCCCAGATACCTCCACTGGTCGCGAGAAACGCGTGCTGGTACCCTCCGGCCCCCAGCGTGAGCTTGAGTACCCCGTTGTAGCCCTCCACGCGCGAGACCGAATTCGGGGAGGGCGCATAGAATCCGCGCAACTCCGCGCCGCCCGTTCCCACCACGATCTGCGTCACGCCCTTGAGCGTGTCGAGCGCGCCCACCGGCGTTTGCGGGCCGAACCGCTCGTACGTGTGATCGTGGCCAGAAATCACGACCTCCACCTTGGCGTCGTAGAGAATCTGGAACAGCGGCGCCATGAGCGGCTCGCTGCGATGGAAGCTCGAGCTGAATCGCGGGTGATGCCAGTACGCGAGCGAGCACTTCTTGGGATTATCGGCGATATCCTTCTTCAGCCAGTCTTCCTGCGCCTTCTTGTCTGCGGCCGAGAACTGCGCACTCACCGCGATCTCGCTGTTGAGCGCATAGATGCGCCATTCGCCGAGGTCGTAGCTGTAGTAGCCCTTGCCGGCGGTGCCGGCGCGCTCTCCGAAGTACTCGTAGTATCCGCTCGCACCGGGCGTGTCGTACTCATGATTCCCCGGCACGGGTCGGATCTTTTTCATGATGCCGCGCGCCGGACTGCCCCACGAAGGCGTGAAGCAGTTCGCGAAGTCTTGAGTCCGCCCGGACGGATACACCAGGTCCCCGACGGCAAACACTTCGTCCTTCACCCCCGCGACGCTGTCGGCCTTTAACACGCTGTCTATGAGCGCCGCGGTGGATTCGTCGCCACTCGAGGGACAGGTGGCAATGTCGCCGGCGCCGATAAGCACCGACGCCCCCGCCAGCGCCACCTCCTCGGCCGTGGCCTTGGCGGGGGGTGGGGTCGTCTTCACCGGCGGCGGGCATCCGAGGCTGCACGCCGTCAGGACGAGCGCCAGGGGCTGCCGGACCAACGTCTTGCTAAATCGCATGAGAAAAAATCTTCCGGTAATCGTGAGTATGGAGGATCAGAAGCTCACGCCAGTGCCCACCATCCACTGACGTTCGCGACTGTTCGTGTACAACACCGACACGCCGGCCGCCGGCCCAAGGATGCCTAACCAGAATCCGCCGCCCACAGCGCGATGCCAGCCGCCAGGCGAGTCGCCAGCTACATACACCCGACCCGTCTCCCCGTATCCAAGCAGGCCGATATCCCAGGGAAGGATCAGCGGCACGCGGGCGATCGGCACGCGCAGTTCGGCGTTTCCGAAGATGGATGCGTCACCCGCCAACTGATGATAGTGGACCGCGCGCAGCGATTTGCCGCCGCCCAGAAATGCCGCCTCGTAGTAGGGAAAGTCTCCCAAGACCTTCTCGCCTCCAGCGCGCAGGGCCAGCACCGCGTTCTTGCGCAACGGCATCGGAATGTACGTGGACGCGCTGGCTGCAATTCGATGGAAGGGCGCGCGCGCGCTCCACACGCCGGCGTAGCTGCTGCCGGTGAGTTCGGTGAAGAATCCATGCAGGGGATTCGCAGGATTGTCGCGCGTGTCATGCTTGAGGCGTAGCTCGAGGCCCAGCTGGCCGAAGTCGCCCGTGCCGAACGGCTGCGTGGCCGCGAGATAGGTGTTGGGCACGCTGTCTGTCTGCACATACTTGAGCACCGGGCCAAGCGTCACGTCGCTGTTGAGGCCGAACGCGTATCCCGTCCATGGCCTCGCAATCCATTGGCGCTGGCGGATCTCATGATAGGCGTCCCTCGCGCGCACGGATTCATTACTCAGCCCGTTGAAGTGCACCAGCGCGAGTTGCGTCATCTCCGCTTCACCACCCACGTGGACGCGGGTGGCCGGCGGTCGGAGGTCACCCTGCGCCAGCACGCGAAAGCCGTTCACGGCGGTCGAGTATTGCGCCTGGACGCCCATCACGCTGCGATACGGATAGCTGCGGAAGCCGTAGCGGTACTTCCGGATGCCGAGTCCGGGCACGAGTCCCAGCCCGTGGCCCCAGTTGAGGCTGGCCAGCGGCGTGACATTGGATCCGCGATCGCGCGCGGGGCGGACCTCGGCGCCGTAGACATGCAGCCATGGCAGCCGGTTGAACGCACTGTCGGGTTCGAACGACTCTTTTCGGCCATTGCCCTTGTCATACAGTCGCGTCAGCGCTCCGTGCGCCACCCGCCGGCTCGAATCGACCAAAGCGTTCGTGCCGCCGCCCCCCACCACGCGCACGGTGATGCCGGGACCGCTCGTCCCCACCACCTCGGCGCGATCATCGCCGCCGTGCAGGTAGACGCGCACTTCCTTTGTCTCCGCCGACACGAAACGGCGTGAGAACCACGGGGCGGCAGGCTCGCCGAGCGTCACCAGCACCGAGCCATCAGGCGAGCGCTCCACCAGCGCGCGGTCATCGGCATCGGTTGCATGCACGTTCACCATCAGCGCCAGCGAACCGTAGTAGTCCCTGGCCGCCGCCGGCAGCGCGTCTCTCCTCGCGCGCAGCTTGCCCTCCACCGCGCCGAGCAGCGGGTGATAGCCCTCGGGCAGCGAAGTGATGCCAGCGTGAATGACCGAGTCGGTGATGCTGTGGGTGAGTTCCGTGGCCACGGAATCCCACGTCGCCCATGAGAGCTCGGCGAGCATGCGATCGTCCAGGTCGCGCGCGTACCCGACCATCGTCTCCACCTTCGGGTACGTGCTGTCAAACACGACCAGATACGGCTTCATGATCCTCGCCAGCCGCAAAAGCGCGCCATCGTGCGTCGCCAGCACCTGGTCGCGATCGCGGGGAATGGGCGTGTAGAGGGAATCTCCGGCCTCCATGAGTCCCCACTTCCACTGGTCGCGATGACGGTCCGTGTCGCCAAGCAGGATGTCCACCAGGCGCGCCTTGAGCATGGTGCGGGGATCAATGTGACGGCGCGGCTTCTCATTCATCAACTTCAGGAGGTCGTCGCTGTCGATGATCCGCACGGCGCCCCGGAACAGCGGCACCGAGTCGCCGTCGCCCACGTGCTCCTCGATCGTGCCGAGTCGCCCGGCGAAGTCCTTGCGGAACTCTCCGAGTTGGTCGTTGTCGGGCAGGACGACCAGCTGCGGCTTGGGATGCACGATGCCCGCCGCCTGCAGGATGGCTGGCGAGACCACCGGTGCGGCGGGGAACGATCCGCTCAGTCCGTCGCGGAAGAGATCCATGATCGGCGTGCCTTCCCACGCCAGGATCACGCTGAGCTTGTCCTTGATCACCGGTCGAAACGTCCACTCGCGACCATCGGACGACGCGAAACGCAGGGAGCGCGTCTGGTTTCCACCGCCCTCTTCCGTCGGCTTGAGGCCGCCCGCAAAGTCGTCGAGGTCCACGATAGGCACCTTGATGGGCTGCCCCCAGACGTCGCGATAGGTGTCGCCCATGAAGAATCGATGCACCTCGCCGGCGTCGAATCGGCCATTGGCCACCACCGCCACGCTGTCGCGGCTTCGAATCGATTCCGGCATGCCGGCGCTCGCGGCCCGCTTCGCCGGTCCGGATTGCCCGGCCGTCTTCCGGGGCACGACCTGGGCATGACCCCGCGACGGCGCCACCGCGGCAATCACAGTGGCCACCAGGGCCGTGACCACGCATCGCGATGTGAGGGGATTCATTGTGGCTCCAATAGAAACTCTGCGGGCGGCCAGCGATACAGCGTGATCGTCGCGGGGCCCGCGTTGGCTTCGTCACTGATGATCAACACGCCGCCATCGCGGCTTATCGCGACCCCTTCCGCCTGGCGATGCGCGCCGGACAGCGGGATGGCCCGCACGACAGTGCCATCCGGGGTGATCTCCATCAGGGCGCGTTCGGGTGCTGCCACGAGCACATAGTTCCCCGTGGTGGGATGCCGCGTGATGTCCGTGGGATGCAGGCCCTTCCACTTGTGGGTCAGCTGGAACTCGGCGATCGGAATCGTGAGTCGCGTGACTTGTAGCTGACGGGAGAGCGGCAGGGCGATGCGGTACAGCATGACGTCCGCCTTGAAGCCCTTCACGCCGATGTGCTTGCACGGCATGATGAGCTGCTGGCCTGTCGGGTCGTACGCGACGCCCTCGAACTCACACTCCTTTCCGAGCTTCAGGTCGAACTTCTCGAACGGCACCTCGGCTCGGTCGTTGCCCTCCCGGAAGAGATACAACTCGCCGGTGCTCGTCATGAGGTAGATGTCCTCGCCCGCGACCGTTATGCCCTCGAAGTCGCCCTGCAGACCCTTCGAGCCGACGTAGAACTCCTTGAGCACGACGCCCCGCTGCGGATCGATCACCGCGACGCGCGCGCGCTCGTCATCGTGCGCCACGAGCCGGCCATCGGCGAGCACCGCGATGCCCGAAATTTCGGAGAGCGACGGCGGAAGTACCCAGTGCGCCAGCGGTTCGCGGGCGAGCGTATCGCTCGTATCCGCGGCCCGCGCCGTGAGCCGCGCCTCGCGGGCATCGAGTTCCACGCGCAGTGCGTTCGCTTCCGCCGCGCGATCCCGCTGGCACGCAGTTGCCCCCATGACGGACATGAGCGATCCCACCAGCAGCCAGCCCGACGTCACGCGGCGTCCTCAACGACGTCGGTCGCGACCTCGAGGTCGACGGAGGCGATCAGGCCCTTCGCGGAGGCCCGCACAGCGGTGATGAGTTCATCGCGCGTGACCCGCTTGGCGAGACGCACCAGGTAATGCATCTCCGAGGGCTTGCCCGAGTTCGCAATCACCTCGTCCAGCACCCAACGCTTGGTGAGCTGTTGGAGCACGTTCTCCACGATCGGCTGCGCCTCATTTACCGTGTCGGTGAGCACCGTGACGACGGCGTTGTACCGCTTCTTCTTCTTGCCATTGACTACCCCGTCGACGCGCTTGAAGCGTTCGGCGAGCGCCGAGACCTTCTCGGGCGAGAGCGCGAGCAGGATCTCGCGGTCGGGAACCTTGTGATTCTCGTGTTCGGACGCGAGCGAGTTGAGTGGATCACGCCACTGCGCCGCCGCCGAGGGCGACAGCACCGTGCGGCCGAAACCGTAGCGCCAGCTGATCAACATCACGAAGTTGAAGAAGACCGACACCAGGAAGGCAATGCCGAGCATGTAGACCCCGGCGGCGAATCCCACGCCAATCGCGAGAAAGACGAACACCACGTCGCGCGCGTCCCGCAGCGTCGTGCGAAAGCGCACCGCGGCCACCACGCCGGCGAGACTGAACGCCAGGGCCAGGCTGTTGCGCACCACGAAGACGATGCCCGCGACGACGATCGGCAGGATGATGAGCGTCTGCACGATGGCCTGGCTGTGTCCGCGCACTTGTCGGGCCGACATGTAGACCCACGAGACGGGCAGCATGAGCAGCATGGCGCCCACCAGGGCAATGCCGGTCAGCACGAGCGTCATCGGTCCGTTGGGCGCGCCGTCGGCCAGGTCGCTCGCGGCGCCGGTGATGCCGTCCTGCAGGAGATAGGGCGTGGCCACACTCGTCTTCCACGGATCGTCGAACAGCACGCCGGACACCATTGGGAAGAGCCACTGCACCAGCGCGCCCGCGGCAAGCAGCAGCGCGTAGTACGCCAGCAGGCGGCGTACGGGACGGTCCGACCCCAGCGTGACGGTATCGATGACAGAGTTGACGAACGACATGTCGGTAGGATCCGGAGGAACAGCAGGCGACGCGTCGTGCTCGCCAGCCACTTGCTGATTTACATACCCGACTCCGGCAGGGAGGTGCCGCAATGCTTATGTAGTCTCGCGAGGCATTCTGCCCTATCACTCAGGGAGTAGATCCTTCCGCTCGTGTTGCTGCCGGGGGCGCGAGTTGCAGCATTTCGTGGCACATCTGGTCGCCTGCGCGGTATGGACGATGCGTGACGACACCTCGCCTCGAGATTCCCATCCATCCCGTGACGCAACCGCTCGCGTTGATCTCCGAACGGCAGCGCGAAAGCCGGAGCAACGTTCGGCGGCGCTGGTGCCGGCAACACCTTGTGGCCGCCCAGTACTTCGCGGATTCGGCGCGCGCCGCAGATGAGGCGCGCCTGGTTGGCGCCGGCGGCGAGTCCGTGCGCCAGCGGCGCGAGATGGTCGAGGCCAGCGTCTGCTCCGCCGCCGGGTTCCTCGAGATGGGCGTCAGCGCGCTGTACCTGGAGCTACATGAGAGCGGGCTTACCAGCGGCCGCCGACACTCCCGCCAGCAGCACGCGCGCCTCGCGCAAGCGTGGGGCCATCACCAGCGCGCACCCGTGCTGCAGAAGTATCAGCTGCTCCTGTCCTTGTGGGACGCCGACCCGTTTCATCCGCGCAAGCCACCGTATCTCGAGGTGGATCGGCTGCTGCGGTGGCGCGACCACCTCATCCAGCGTCCGTCGGTTTCCGCGCGCCACATCGACGCGGAATTCCCCGCTGAGCTGCCGCCGGGTGTGTCGGTGCATGTGGAGACCAGTCGCACACCTGAGCCGCAGGTGGGCCGGCTGCGCCTGAGTGCGGACTGCGCGCAGTGGGCGGTGGACAGCGTAGTGACCTTCACGCGCGAGTTCTGCTGCCGCATGGGGCTGGCGCCGATGGAGTTCGGGGAGACGGGGGAGCGTTAGGCGCGGGTGTAGCTCATGCTCGCGTGCCTCGGCAGGGGTGCCGGCGAAGCAGGGTTCCGTTTACCAGGCGCCGCTGTAGTGAAAGGCGCCCCAATCGATGAGGTCTGGATACGCCTGACGGACGTGGTGCTGCGCCGCCGCGAACGCCTCCAGTTTCGTTCGTCCCTCAGCGAGTTGCTGATAGAGCCGTTCGAAGAATGCTGCAGCGGCATCGTCGGCCACCGGCCAGAGGCAGCTGATGACGGTGGCAACACCGGCGGTAAACAGGAACGCCTGCAATCCGCGGGGATTGTCGTTCATGTCGAGCCGTCCGAGCGCCGTTTCGCACGCGCTCAGCGTGACAAGATCCAATCCTGCGAGCCGATGTTGCAGCACCTCGAACGCACGATAGGGCACCGCGTGGTGGCGTCCGGAGTGGAGGTACAGGGTCTGCAGGGCCGGCGCGCGCGGATCGTGGCGCCCATGCGTCGCGACGTGAATCCAACGGCACGTCTGCAGGCTCTCGTTGAAGCGCTCGACCGTGGCCTCCTGGTCGATGAACGGTGTGACACCCATCGCTTCGCCGATCCGCCGCGCCTCGTCAGCCGCGGCGGGCAACGGCGGTAGCCCCATGGTAGCATCGTCGAACGACAGCGCGAACACAGCGCCCCCCGATAGTTCCGCCGATGCGGGGGCGTGGTCTCGCGCGAGGAGGCCGATCGCCGGGAGGTGCGTCACGATCCAGTCGTCGGCGAGTGGTCTACCGGCGCGACCCAGCAGTGGCAGTGGACAGAAGTGCAACGCGCCGTGCGGATTGACGCACAGGTGACGATATCCTCGTCGGTGCAGCGCGAGCTGCTCGTCCTCGACCGCGCCAAACGCGTATTCGAACGCCCGCTCGAGATCGTGTCCCACCTCGCCACCGGCGATCAGCCCCCTACGCAGGGCGGAGACTACCCCGGCCAGGTCGTCTGAGCTGACGTGGTCGATCTGCATCTCCATGTACGGGAGCTGTCCGTGGATACTCCGAACGACGACACCTTCCTGGGTCGCCAACATCGTCACATATCCCACGCAACTCTTCTCGGTGACATAGGTGTGCATCGACAACAGGACAGACCCCGGGGGCAGCAGCCCGCACAGGACAGCAGTATCCAATGCGGTGGGCGAGTCGGCTGGCGCGCCTTTGGCCAGTTCGGCGATCAGGATGCGATCGAGAGTGCGCCCGAGGTTGAGGCGCTGCTCTTCTGCGGAGCTGCCCGGCTCCTGGAGCGAGTCGGCGTTCGCGACCAGGAGCGATTCGGCGTCGAAGTCGAGCAGCTCAGACTCCACGCCCTCACTGCTCGCATCCCGCCAGTTGGAGAGCGCGGTCCGCACGGAACGTTGTGCCAGCACCTTGCCAATAGCGTGCGCGGAACGGGCGGCGACCAGCGACGCTCCCTTGGCGGCCTGCAAGGCCACTGGCAACACTTCGTCCTGCGACGACCAACACGCGTGGGAGATGAGCAAGAGCCAGAAGTCCCTGATTGAACGAGAGACATCGGGCACCTCGGATTGCACGCGAGGCAAAAAGGCGGCTGCCGCCGACACGACCCGCGGATCCGCCTTGTCGCTGAGCTCGTGGTAGGCCTGCATGGCGCGCTCGAAGTTCCGGCGAGCCAACGACGGCATGCCGAGCGTCGTGGCCGTGTGACAGGCGGTGAGATAGAGCACGCAGGCCTCGACAAATCGCCCTGCCTTGAAGTGCGTGGCACCATGGTGCCACGACAACTGCGCGAGCGCCGTCGTTAGGGCCACATCAAGACCTGGCTGATCGCTCACGTCCAGTGCGTGGGTCTCACCCAACGCTGCCATGGAGATGTCCTCCCGGTCGGCTTCGGATGCGAGCACCGCGAAGCCGAGCAGCGCGAGCGCCTGATCAGCCTGTGGCTGCGGTCCTTCGGCGACAGAGGCGTTCAGTGCGCCTATCGCGGCCGTCCACGTCTCGGTCGAAGCGTCTGTTGCCGGTACGAATGCGCGGATGTTGAACAGTGCGATCGCCCTCGTGGCCACGGACATCATCAGCCTGCCCATCGCGTCTTCATCGGCGATGTCGGCAGCGAAGCGCAACCCGTGCAGCAGGTGTTCGATCGCCACCCGCGGCGCAGCGGCGCGTGAGGCTACCTGGGTGACGGCGTGAAAATAGCCCTCCGGATCGTCGCGCTTCAGTCGGTCCAACTGCGCTTCGTCCGGCTCCACGACGGACCCGCGATCTGGCAGCGCAATTCCCAACGCATCCGCGTTCTGCGCGATCATGGTGAACACGACTTCGTCTTCGACAGGATCCAGCAGCGCGTACGCCTCGGCCAGCGCGCTCGCAATCCGGTCGCGGTCGCGTGGCCCGTCAACGCTTTGCCAGATCAGCGCATCGGTCATCGCCTTGAGCGACCGGCCACGTTCGCGCCCCGAGCGAAGGTCGGCCGCGCGCTGGAACAGCTCTGCCGCATCTGCGAGAGCTTCTGGTGGGCTCGGCATCTGCTGTTCGCCAGGCAACTCGAGATTTATGGCGTTGCTTTGTCCACGTGCGAGCCAGCTGGCCGTCTGAGCGAAGAAGTTTTCCTTGTCGCGTCCCATGACATACGGTTCTGAGAGCAGCACACCCAGGTCGTGCAGCGCAGACGCTGCGTCGGCTGAGGCGCTTTTCGCCAGCAACGCATTGACGAGACTCTCACCGCGACGGCGAGCGTCGGCTAGCACACGGCCATCGGGGCGATCCATCAGGTAGTAGGTCCCGATGTACAGCCACGCCCGTGCCGCCTCGCGCACAGCAGCGCGTTGGCGGGGCGTCTGTGGGTGATCCAGCGCTTCGAGGACCAGCCGCCACTGCAGCGCCGCTGCTCGTACCTCCCCGCGACGCGCGGCGCCGACCGCGCCGCTCGCCATCGGAAACAATCCGCCATCGTCGAAGTCCGCCTGACCGGGCAGGTCG
>JBDSVW010000223.1:0-2809 GCA_039927015.1 Gemmatimonadaceae bacterium
GCATGTTCGGGTGGCGCCGCCGGCGCCGGCGCGTCGCAGAGCCCGAGCACCGACTACTCCGTGCTGCTGCGCGACCAGATTCACGATACCCCGTACACGAACCTCTACGATCTGGTGCGCGCGGTGCGTCCCAACTGGATGCGCGTGAAGGGGACGGACAGCTTCAACGCCCCCACGACCGTCCAGGTCTACATGGATAACGCGCGGATTGGTGGCATCGAGCAGCTTCGCTCCATCGGCACAGCGACGATCTATTCGGTGAAGTACTACGATGGCATCACCGCGTCCGCGCGCTGGGGACTCGATCACGGGCAGGGCGTCATCTTCATCGTCTCGGCGCGCTGACCTCAGGCGCACGCACGTCGTCTTTCGGCGCGTTGTGAGCGTCGCGCCACTTTCCCGGAAGAGTGCATGAAAGCCGTGGTGATGCTGCCTATCGCTGCCTTGCTCCTGGCGGCCCTCGTGTTGGTGTCGTGCGAGCCCTCGTACCAGAAGCAGGCCGGCTCCGACGCGGTACAGGCGGCGAAGGCGGCGGGACTCGACTCGACCTTTCACCCCGACTGGTCGCGCAACGCTGTCATCTATGAAGTGAACGTGCGTCAGTTCACGCCGCAGGGCACGCTCGCCGCGCTCCAGTCACAACTGCCTCGGCTGCAACAGCTTGACGTGGACATTCTGTGGGTGATGCCGGTGCAGCCCATCGGCGTGAAGAACCGGAAGGGGATCCTGGGCAGCTATTACGCCATCTCCGACTACACCGCCATCAACCCGGAATTCGGGGACGAGGAAGACTTCAAGGCGCTGGTGGACGCGGCGCACACGCTCGGCATGAAAGTCATCCTCGACTGGGTGGCCAACCACACGGCGTACGACCATCCGTGGATCACCGAGCACAAGGAGTACTACGTCACGCGCAGCGATGGCTCGATTGTCAATGCGCGCGACAACGAAGGCAACGACACCGACTGGACAGACGTGGCGGAGCTGGACTTCGACAACCGCGAGATGCGCGGCAAGATGATCGACGCCATGCGGTGGTGGGTGGATAGCACGGGCATCGACGGCTTCCGCGCAGACGTGGCGGGGGGCGCGCCCACGGATTTTTGGGTCGAGGCACGCTCCGCACTCACGAAGGCCCGGTCCGATCTTTTCCTGCTCGCCGAGTCGGAAGATCCCGGCCTGCATGTCGCCTTCGACATGACGTATGGCTGGGAGCTGCATCACCTCATGAACGACATCGCCAAGGGAAAGCAGGGCACGGATCAGCTCGACCGGTACTTCGCGAAGCAGGACTCGCTCTTCGGTCGTGGCGCGTACCGCATGTACTTCACCTCCAATCACGACGAGAACAGCTGGAACGGAACGGAGTTCGAGCGGATGGGGGCGAACAACGTTCCTGCGTTTGTGCTGAGTGCCACGGCGATGAATTCGATGCCGCTGCTCTACACGGGTCAGGAGGTGAGTCTCAGCAAGCGGCTGCGCTTCTTCGAGCGCGACACGGTGGACTGGAACGGGCCGTCGCTCGCCCCCTTTTATAGTAGGGTCTTCGAGCTGAAGCACACGCAGGCCGCGTTGGCCAATGGGCCGTGGGGCGGGGAGCAGGAGAAGCTCGCGACGAATGGCGGCAATCGTGTGTACGCGTACACGCGCACGAAGGGGGAGAACACGGTGATCGTGGCGCTCAACTTTGGTGATGCGCCGGCGCAGGTGAGCTATGAAGGGCTCGCCCAGGCGGGTGACTTCACCGATTGGTTCGGCAAGAATACGGTTTCACTGGGCGCGAGCGGCACGCTCGACATTCCGGCCAACGGGTATCGCGTGCTGGTGCGATAGCTTACTGGGGGTTCGCGGTGTCGTGCTTCGTGCCGCAACGCGCTTCTGGTCCGCCCGCGTCGCCTCGCGCTGTAGCTGCGCATCGGCGGTGCAACTCCCGCCCCGGTGTGGCGCCCACCCTATCCCGGTGAAACATTGAAAACGCAAGGCAATCGGGATTCCCCTTCGCCGGGACGCCGGCGGCTGCATCAGGGTGGGCATGCGCTACCACGACTTCGACCTGGCGATAGAGCGCGACGCGGACGGCACGATCAGGCTGCGATCGTGGTGTGACGCGCATGGCGAGTATCGCGATGCGGCGATCTTCGATGCGTCGGAGCTGGCGCTGGATCAGCAGCTGCTTGCGGTAGACGAAGTCGCGCGAGCCAAGCTCGTCGCGCTCGGCAGCCGTCTCTACACCTACACCTTCGCCTCCAAGGGCCGCAACATCGAGTGGCACTTCGGTCAGTGCTGGGGGGCCGCCGGCAGCAGCATGAACGGGGTGCGCGTGCGCCTGCGCGTGGAAGAGCCCGACCTCGCGGTCATCCCATGGGAGTACCTGTATTCGCAGCGCCTCAACTCTTTCCTCGGTGTTTCCGAGCGCACGCCCATCGTACGCTACCTCGAGCTTCCGCAGGCGATTCCGTCGCTGGAAGCCGAGCTGCCGGTACGCGTGCTCATCGCCATTCCGCGCCAGCCCGAGCTGGATACGGCGACTGAACTGAAAGAGATCCTCGCCGCGCGGGAGCCGCTCAAGGGTGCGGTGGAAGTCACGGTGCTGGAGGGCGAGGTCTCGCGCCGCCGCATCTCCGACGAGCTCGCGACCAACGAGTATCACGTCTTCCACTTCATCGGCCACGGGGACTTCGTCGACGATCGCGCGGTGCTGCTGTTGTACGACAATGACGGCAACGAGGAACTGGTGGACCAGCACCGGATGGCCGGTCTCTTCCGCAACCATCCCTCGCTCAAGCTGGTGGTGCTCAACTCCTGCCGC
>JBDSVW010000224.1:0-7416 GCA_039927015.1 Gemmatimonadaceae bacterium
TGTGCGCGGCGGGGCGCTGAGCCCCGCCGCGCGACTGTTTTGGTACGTGCTGATGTTCGCCGTCCCACCGCTGGGTGCGCAGGCGCCCACGCGGACGCGTGACGTCGGCTTCGCCGCCGTGTCCTACGACAACGGGCTCACGTTAGGCGCGATCACGCTCACCGAGACCGCCTACCTCGAGCGCCCGTCCGGCGCGCTGTTCGCCTCGGGACTCGTTTCGCTCTTCAACGACGGCCGCTGGTCCATGCAAGGCGGCCTGACGGGTTCGCGATTCTCGGTGCCGATCCCGACCGCCGGTGTCATTGCACCCTGGTTCAGGTCGTTGCGTGGTGAACTCTCGTTCAACACCACCTCGACGGCGCAGCAGGACTTCATGCCGACGCTGCAGTTCCTGTCCAGCGGACGCCTGCACCTCCTGCACGACCAGTACGCGATGCGCGCCGGCGCCGCCATCACGCGCACCTTCAATGGCTTCGCCTGGCGCACCACAGTACTCGGCGACCTGGGGGGATGGGCACGCCTCGGCGGCACGGTGGTCGCCTTCACCTCCACGCCGATGCAGCTGCAGTACGGCGACATGCTGGGGGACAACGAGGCCCACATTTCCTGGGCCCGCGGCCGAGTGACCTACGAGGCGCAGCTCGGCGTGCGACTGGGAGAGGCGCGCACCGGGACGAGTGGGTGGGGGTCCTTCTCCGCAAGCTGGCCACTGCTCGCGGGAACGCTCGCCACGGCCAGCATCGGGAGCTATCCCATCGACCTCATTCAGGGCCTGCCGGGGGGTCGCTACGCCGCCGTCGCGCTGCGCCTGCCCAACGCACGCTTCGGCTCGCTGCGTCGTGCAGCGCCCCCGGCCCGCATCCCTCCGCCCCCATCCCGTCCGGTCCTTCCCGTCACGGAACGCCTCGCACTGGTGATGGGGCCCGCGCTCGACTCTCTCGGCCTGCGCGAGGTGCGGGCTTGGGCTCCCGGCGTCGCGCGCCTCGAGTTACTGGCCGACTTCACCGAGTGGATCGCCGTGCCGCTCATCCGGCAGCCGAATGGGGAATGGGTCGGGTACTACCGCGTGAGCGCCGGCACCCATCGGCTCAACCTGCGCCTCGACCGGCGCGAGCTGGACGTACCGGTCAACCTGGTCCGCGTACGCGACGAATTCGCCGGAGACGTCGGGCTCATCATCGTGCGCTAGGGGATCGCGGACGGATATATTGCTCGCGCTGGAGGAGCGGCTTCTCTCTTCTCCCGGAACACCAGGCGACCACGCCCCTCCTGTACTTCCCTCGTCCGAATGCTTCGTCAGCCCTTACTCTGGCTTTCCCATCGCCAAGGCGTCTTCCGATTCGTCCGCAACAACCGCTTTGCCCGCGCCTTCGCCCATCGATTCGTGGCGGGTGAGACGATTGATGATGCGCTCGCGGCTGTGCGCGCACTGAACGGCAAGCAGATCACCGCGTCGCTGGACCTGCTGGGCGAGAGTGTCTCGAATGCGAAGGAAGCGGAGGCGACGGCGGACGAGTACGTACGGCTGCTCGATCGCATCGCGAAGGACGGGGCGAACGCCAATGTGTCGGTGAAGCTGACGGCGATGGGGCAGGACATCTCGGATGAGCTGTGCATCGCGAATATCAGCCGGGTGCTCGAGCGTGCGAAGGTACACAACACCTTCGTCCGCCTCGACATGGAGGGCAGTCCCTATACGGAGCGCACGCTGCAGCTCTTCGAGGAGCACCTCTACCCGCACTATCGGGAGCATGTGGGCGTCGTGCTGCAGAGCTACCTGATGCGGACCATGGGGGACGTGGAGAGCGCGGTCGACCTCCAGTGCCGCGTGCGCATCTGCAAGGGCGCCTACAAGGAACCGGCGACGATCGCCTTTCCCGACAAGCGCGACGTGGACGCAAACTACGTCGCCTGCATGAAGCGGCTCATGTCCAGCGGCAACTATCCGGCGCTGGCAACGCACGATGAGGCGATTATCGCCGAGGCCAAGCGATACGCGGCGGAGCAGGGCATCGCACCGGACCGCTACGAGTTCCAGATGCTGTACGGCGTGCGCCGCGACCTGCAGGAGGGGCTGGTACGGAATGGATACCGCATTCGTGTGTACGTGCCATACGGCACGCAGTGGTATCCATATCTCATGCGGCGGCTGGCCGAGCGGCCGGCCAACATGGCCTTCATGACGATCAACATCGTGAAGGAGCTTCTATCATCCAGGCGGTAGGCATGGCGGGGAAGTGGCTCCAGCCGGACCCCTCGCAGGGGGACGCCGACACCATCGGCGGGTACATGCGCGTGCATGCGCGGCCGGCGGCGTTCGAGGGCTCCGACGGGGTGTCGTACTCCGTGTCCATCGAGACGGACCGCACGGGTGAGTCCGACCGTCCGTTCGCCGCCTGGTTCCTCTTCCTCCGCTGGCGTCGTGTCGGGCAGCAGGGGGTGGAAGGCCACCTCGAGACGCCGTACCTCACGTGGGGCGCGACGGCCGGGGAGGCCCAGGAGGCGTTAGGCGCGTTCTCGCTCTCCGAGTGCCGGGCCGCGCTCGAGCACTGCCTCCAGGACGCCGCAGCGGAGGCGCCGCCGGCGCGCAAATGGTGGGACGTGATGCGGGACGAATCGTGACGGCGGAGCGGGCGCGCGGCATCGTGCTGCAGGGCACCGGCGGGCAGTGGCACGTGCGGCTCGATGACGGCACCACGCGCATCGCCGCACTGCGCGGACGCGTGAAGCACGAAGGCGGGACGAAGCTGGCGGTGGGCGACGTGGTGTCACTGGAGCAGCAGGAGACCGGCGAGACGTGGACGATCGTCGAGATCCTGCCGCGCCACTCCAAGCTCGCACGGCGCAGCCCTACCGGTGCCCGCGGCGAGCGGGTGGTGGCCGCCAACCTCGACCAGGTAGTGGTCGTGCTCGCGGTGGCGAAGCCCGAACCCAACGAGAAGATGCTGGACCGATTCCTCGTGATCGCCGAGTCCAACGGCATCGGCGCGCGCATCGTGATCAACAAGGTCGACCTCGGGGACGAGGACGCAGCGCGCGCCCGCTTCGCGACCTACGAATCGCTCGGCTACCCCATGCACTACACCAGCACGCTGGCGCAGCGAGGACTCACCGAGCTGCACGATGCGCTGCGCGGCCGCGTCTCGGCGCTCACGGGCCCGTCGGGGGTGGGCAAGTCATCGCTGTTGAACGCGCTGTATCCCGGCATCAACCTTCGCGTCGGTGAGATCAGCGAGTCGGTGAACAAGGGACGGCACACCACCGTGGGCGCGCTCATGCACCCCCTGCCCGACGGCGGCTTCGTCGTCGACACGCCCGGGTTGCGCGAGGTGGGGCTGTGGGGACTGGCGTCCACGCAGATCGACGACTGTTTCCCGGAACTCGCCGATGTGCTCGGTGGCTGCCGCTTCAACGACTGTCACCACCTCGTGGAGCCGGGATGCGCGGTGCTCGAGGCGGTCGCGTCGGGCGCCATCGCGCAGTCGCGCTACGAGAGTTACGTGAAGTTGCGCACGGAGGTTGCAGCTGCCGAGCGGGCCTGGTAGGGCCCTCGCGCCACCGGCGGCGGGTGGCGCGGGCTCCCGTCAGGGCGAGAGTCGCTCGATGGTCCACCGGTCGGCGCCGCCGCGGTAGCGCAGGCGGTCGTGCAGCCGGTTGCGGCGCCCCTGCCAGAATTCCAGCTCGTCCGGCACCAGGCGAAATCCGCCCCAGTGCGGCGGCAGCGGCGGATCGCCACCAGGATGCTGCGCCGTGACGCGCGCCAGCGCGTCCTCGAGCCACGTCCGTCCCGGGATGACCGCACTCTGCACCGACGCCCACGCGCCAAGGCGGCTGCCTAACGGCCGGCTTTGGTAGTACGCGGCCGATTCGTCGTGCGACACGCGCTCCACGCGTCCCGCGACGCGCACCTGGCGCTCCACTTCCTTCCAGAGGAAGACCAACGAGCCCCACGGGCTCGCCTCCAGCTCCTGCGCCTTGCGCGAGCGATAATCCGTGAAGAACACGAAACCGCGCGCATCGACCCCCTTGAGCAGCACGACGCGCGCCGACGGGCGTCCGTCGGGAGCACAGGTGGCCAGCGTCATCGCGTTCGGTTCCGGCAGCTCCGCGCGCTGTGCGTCGTCGAACCAACGGGTGAACTGCGTGAAGGGGTCGGCATCGACATCGGCGACGTCGAGCGAGGCCAGCGAGTAGTCGCGACGCAGATCGGCGATGTTCATGTGGCTGGGTGAAGGACGATGAAATGGGGTGACGGACAGCTCACCCCGACTCGACGAGATCGACGAGCGTGTCGACGTCGTACGGCTTGTTCACGATGACGATCTCTCCGCCGCTGTCGTGCGGGAGCATCGAATTGGCGGCTGCCGCGTCGCCCGTCGAGAGGATGTACCGCGTGCCCGAGAACGACGGAATCTCCCGCAGCCGTCGGATGAGTTCCCGTCCGTCGATGCCCGGCATACGGAGGTCGCTGATGACCACGTCGAAGGAGGCATTCTCCGCCAGGCGCAACGCGTGTTCGCCGTCGGCGGCGGCCAGCACCGCATGCCCGCGGGAGCTGAGGAAGCGGGTCAGCAGGCCGCGAATCACCGCTTCGTCGTCGATGACCAGCACATCCAGTGGCCGGGAGGCCGGTACCACACTCCCGCCCACGTGACGCGCTCCCCGGCGCTGGAGCGACGCGGGAGACACGGCGTGCGGCAGCGTGATGGTGAAGCGGGTCTCCACGTGTGCCGTGCTCGACACCACGATCTTTCCGCCGTGTGACGCCACGATGCCGTGCACCACGGAGAGTCCGAGGCCCGCGCCCTCGCCTTCCTCGCGCGTCGTCCAGAAGGGATCCCAGATGTGCGAGAGGTCGTAGGCCGAGATGCCGGGGCCGTTGTCCAGCACCTCGAGCATCATGCTCCCCTCTGACAGGCGCGTGGTGACGCGGAGTAGCGGCGGGTGGCGGCGCGGCGCGGTGTCTCCCCGCTGCAGGCGCGCTTCCAGCTCTGCCTCGAGCGCCTGTCGCGCGTTCACCACCAGGTTGAGCACGACCTGCTCGATTTGCGCCGGGTCGGCCAGCACATGCGGATTCTCGGCGGCGAGATCGAGCTCCTCGTGAATGCCCCGCGTGGACATCGCGTATCGCTGGGTGCCCACGATATAGTGGATCACCGCGTTCACGTCCACGCGCGTGCGTCCTCCCGCTTCCTCGCGTCGCGCCACGGTGAGCAGGTCCTTCACCACGCGTGCGGCGCGCCGGGCCTCGTGCAGGATCGTGTCCAGCGCGTGCTGGTCGTCGGCCGACTGTTCCCGCTTGAGCAGGATTTGTGCGAAGCCGGAGATGGCGGCGAGCGGGTTGTTGATCTCGTGCGCCACGCCTGCCAAGGTGCGACCCAGCGCTGCCATGCGTTCACCCCGCCGCACGATCTCCTCGCGCTTCATGCGCTCCGTCACGTTTTCGGCCACGCCCAGTAGCGCCTCGAGTTCGCCGTTCTCGCCGCGCTCCACGGTGATGCCAAGGCGCATCAGCAGCAGCTGTCCATTGAGCTGCGTGCACTCCAGGTCATACCATTCGCGCACGTCGTCCCGCAGGACGTCGGCCAGCAGGCGAGGACCGATTGCCTCGTTGACGCCGATGTCGCAGAACAGGTTGCGCCCGACGAGCGCGGCCGGACTGTCGTGCCCCAGCATGTCGGCGAGCGACGGATTCACGTCAATCAGCACGCCCTCGGGGGTGCAGCGGAAGACGCCGAAGGCGGCGCGCTCGACGAGGGACAGCGCGCGCGTCGCCGCCTGGCGCGCCGCATCCGATCCGTAGAGCTGGACCGCCACGTCGTGGGCGCTGACCGCGCCAGTCCGCAGCCGCGAGGGCGCGCCCGCGAGTGGCCTGGAGACATCGAGCACCGTGCCACCCAGCCCGGGCCCATCGCCGGCGGCATCGGGCAGCGCGAAGAGTCGCACCTCGAGGTGTCGTGACTCGCGGTCGCGCCGCAGCAGTCGCACCACCCCGGTGCCGAGCTCACGCGTCCCGCCGAGCAGCTGCTCCGCGATGCGGCGGCACGCGTCGTGGTCGTCGCTGTGAAGAAACGCCAGGTAATCGCGCCCTAACGACTCCGCGACGGTGAAGCCGCTGAGCGCTTCCCAGCCCGGGCTCAGCGACACCAGGCGGCCGGCGCGGTCGAGGCGCACCAGCACGAGCGGCGTGCCCTGGAGGAGCAGGGCATCGCTCCACGGCGTGTGACGGTACGATTCAGGGGGTGGACTGGAGGGAGGCTGAAGCGCCATCGCGGCCGCGGCTCGGGTACGTCGGGGAAGGTCGGGGAACGTCGGGGGCAAAGGGGCGACGCGTTACCTGGCCGGGCCGCCCCCCTCCCGGCAGGAAGAAGGTACCACGCGAACACCGATCGCGGTGCCCCGCTCGCCGTGCTCCCGATGGGGTGTTATCCTCCTCGACGCACGCCGGGGGGGAACCGGCTCCAATTGGGACGTCTACATGGGGGTGCATGGCGGAGTCCAGCCCGAACCACTCGCAGCGGGATGTGGAGTTCGCCCGTGACGCCTTGCCGTACATGGACGATGTCTACCGATTCGCGCTTTCGCTGTCACGGAATCCGACGGATGCGGAGGACCTTGTCCAGGAGACCTTTTTGCGCGCCTTTCGCTCATGGCACACGTTTCAACCGGGAAGCGATGCGCGGCGCTGGCTCTTCACGATCTGCCGGAATGCCTTCCTCCGATCGCGCGAGAAGCTGCGGCACGAGGTGGAAGTGGATGCGGGCGACACGGAAACCCTCGCCGCGGTGCGCATGCACGCCGAGATGCTCCGCGACGGCACCGATTACCTGCTCTCCCGAATCGATCTCGCGCCTGCCTTGCGCACGGCGCTGGACGAGCTGCACGAACCTTTTCGCTCGGCCGTGGTCATTGTCGACGTCGAGGATCAGTCGTACGAGGCGGCCTCGGAGATACTCGGAGTGCCCATCGGGACCGTCCGTTCACGGCTGTTCCGGGGGCGCCGGCAGCTGCAGGAAACACTCAGAGCGTATGCTCGCGATGCCGGCTTTGCGTCGGCCACGCCAGATGACGGGGGCCCCCGCGATGCCTGACGAATCTCCGGACCCCGATTGCGTCGCCGCCGTGCGGCAGCTGTGGGATTTCCTGGACGATGAGCTCACCGATGAGCGCATGGCGGCGGTGCGGGCTCACCTGCGCGAGTGCTCGGCGTGCCTCCCGCACGCCGAGTTCGGCGAGCGCTTCCTGGCCGCCCTGCACGAGACGCGGGAGGATCGCACGTGCCCGGCCGTGGTGCGCGCGCGGGTACTCGAGGCGTTGCGCACGGCGGGGCTCAAGGGGCCGTAGCAACTGCGGGGTGGCCGGCCTCCCCACACCGACACGAGAGACGCCATGAAGGAAATTTCGCTGGACGTGCAG
>JBDSVW010000225.1:0-7712 GCA_039927015.1 Gemmatimonadaceae bacterium
GTCGGGCGGGGATGCCGCGCCCCTTTCTCGTGCTGGAATACGCGAACGACCTGGGGGCGACGAGCGTAATCCAGAAGCCGTTCCATCCACGGGCGTTGGCCGCACTCGTCAACACCGCGCTGACCCACTGACCGAAGGACGTTCTTGTGCAGGACTATCCCTCGCGCTCCCGCGCGATGCGCTTGGCCGCGCTCGCCGTGATGTGCGTGTTCTCGCTCGCCATCCTTGCCTCCACCGCGGCCGCGCAGGATGCCGGCGACTCGACGCTCCGGTCGCCCCTTGCGCCCCGCGTCTATCCGGTGAAGCCCGAGGCGGTGCCCCGGCCGAGCGCGCGGGCTGTGCGTGTCACGGGTCCGATCGAGGTGGATGGCCGCCTTGACGAGCCCGCGTGGATGAACGCGCAACCGCTGGGCGATTTCGTGCAGCAACTGCCCGTCACCGGCCAGGCCGCCACCTTCCCGACCATCGTGCGGGTGATGTACGACGAGACCAACGTGTACGTGGGCGCGACGCTCTACGATCCCGAGCCGTCCAAGGCCATCACCGCGGGACTGGAGCGGGACTTCAACTCCGGCAACAGCGACATCTTTGGCGTCGTGTTCGACACCTTCCTCGACCGCCGGAACTCCTTCCTCTTCCTGGTCAACCCGAAGGGCGCGGTGCGCGACGAGCAGACGTGGAACGACTCGCGCAACATCGTGGAGGCGTGGGAGGGGGTCATCTTCGTCAAGACCGCCGTCAGCGACTCCTCGTGGACGGTGGAGATGCGCATTCCCTCGCGCACGCTACGCTTCGACGCCTCGCGCGACCCGCAAGCGTGGGGGGTGAACTTCATCCGCCGCGTGCGGCGCGTGAACGAGACCTCGTACTGGGCGCCCCTGGAGCGGCAGCATCGCGTGCATCGCATGTCGCGCGCCGGCACCATCGATGGCTTCGACGGGTTGCGCCAGGGGCGCAACCTGCAGCTCAAACCATACTCGTTAGGCGGCCACTCCAGCGGGGCGCAGGTGGCCGCCGCCAGCCTGGGCTCGCGCTTCAACGCGGGACTGGACCTCAAGTACGGCGTCACGCCCCAGCTCACGCTCGACCTCACCACGCGCACCGACTTCTCGCAGGTGGAGGTGGACCAGGAGCAGGTCAACCTCACCCGCTTCTCCCTCTTCTTTCCCGAGCGACGCGAGTTCTTCATCGAGAACTCGGGGTCGTTCACCTTCGGCGACGTCACGGAGCGCAGTTACCGCATGGGAGCGTCGCTGAGTGATTTCACGCTCTTCAACTCCCGACGCATCGGGCTCACGGGTGACGGGCGCGCCATTCCCATTCTCGGCGGCGGCCGGCTCACGGGGCGGGCCGCCGGGTGGGAAGTCGGCCTGCTCGACATGCAGACGCAGCGCCTCGGCAGCTCGCCGGCGGAGAACTTCGCGGTGGCGCGGGTGAAGCGGAACGTGTTCGGCAACTCCGACATCGGCCTCGTGCTGCTCAACCGGGAAGCCACCGACTCCAACACGTACAATCGCAGCTACGGCCTCGACGCCAACGTGCGCCTGCTGGGGAACCTGGTGATCAATTCGTACCTCGCCGCGAGCGATGCGAACGGGACCTCCTCCGACGGCACCGCCGGCCGCGTCTCGATGGCCTATCGCGGCACGCTGTGGAACAGCTCGGCCATGTACAAACGCGTCTCCGACGACTTCGATCCCGGTGTGGGATTCGTGCGCCGGCGCGCGATGCAGCAGTGGTTCGCGACCACCGGCGTACACGCGCGACCCGCGCTGCCCCACATCCAGGAAGTGAATCCCTACATCGAGACCGAGTACATCACCGACCTGTCCGGCGCCCTCGAAACACGCGCCATCAAGGGCGGGCTCCAGGTGAACCTGCAGCCCGACGGCCAGTTCACCCTCGAATACGAGGACCAGTACGATCGCCTCGATCGCCCCTTTCCCATCTATCCCGGTGTCACGATTCCGGCCGGCGCATACTCGAACGCGGAGGCACAGGTGCGGGTGCAGTCGAGCCAGGCGCGTCCGCTCTCGGTCAGCGCACAATACGCGACCGGCGACTTCTACGATGGCACGCGTCGCGCCTACGGGGGCGACATTACCTGGCGGGTGCGTTACGACCTGAGCCTGCAGTCCACGCTCACTCGCAACAACGTCGCGCTACCGGGAGGCTCCTTCCTGGCCGACGTCGCCGCATTCCGCGCGCGGTACGCCTGGTCCACCCGACTCTTCGGCAGCGCGTTCGTGCAGTACAACACGCAGGCCAAGTCGCTGGTCACGAACGCCCGGGTGAACTTCCGCTACGCGCCGCTGAGTGACGTATTCCTCGTCTACACGGAGCGCACGAACACGCTGACCGACGTGCGCAACGAGCGCTCGGTGGCGCTCAAGGTCACGCGCATGCTGCAGTTCTAGGGCAGGAGGTCGGGGGGCAGGGGCGCGTTTCCCGAGTCGCGTAGGCCGGCCGCGCGCTGGCGCTTGCGCAGCCACACGTAGGCGGCCACGCCGGACGCGACCAGGAAGAGCACCAGCCATCCCTCATACTTCCGGATTTCACCCAGCACGAGCACGGCGCCCTCGCCGAACGCCCAGCCCAGCCCCGCCAGCAGCAACGCCCAGGCGACCGAGGCGACCGCAGTGCCGGTCAAGAAGATCCATGGCGGCACGCGCGCGGCGCCGCACGCCAGCGGCAGCGCGATGCGGCCGCCGAACGCCACGCGGGCGAGGATCGTGCTGCGCCAGGGGCTCCACCGCATGGCACGCAGGAGCTTCTTCACCACCGGCGGCGACTTGCGCAGCTTGAGCCGCACCCACGCCGAGCGCCAGCGTCCCACGCCATACAGGACCGCGGAAAGCACGAACACGCCAATCGCGCACGCCATCACCACGCGCGCGAAGTCCAGGTGGCCCTGCTCCGCCGCGAATCCCCCCAGCAGCGGCGCCAGCTCCTCCGTCAGGATCGACGAGACGCCTAACGTGAAGTACGCCCATCCCTCGCTCAGCTGCGACAGGTAGGAGAAGTCGATGACGGACAGGAGAGCGAAAAGGGCCACGTTGGCGGTGCAGCGGAAGTGGTCGGCGACGCGGTAATCTACCCGCCGTGTCGAAGCGTGGCGTGTACCACCAGCCGCGCCCGGCGTTCCCCGCGAGAGGATGTGGCAGGCGCGCGCGTCCCTCGTACCCCGCCCGATGCAAAAAGACGAGCCGCGCACCCCGAAGGATGCGCGGCTCGCCCGCCTGCCACGTGCTTGGACTCGTGCCTAGTCGCCCGCTTGCGGCATCAGTCCATCGACGACCTTATGCTCCGCCGTCTGCTGCCGGATGTTGAACCCGAAACGGCGCGCGAACTTGGACCGCATCTCGTCCAGAATCTCGTAGAAGGTGGGAATGACGATGAGGGTGAGGATGGTGGACGTGATCACCCCGCCGATTACCGCCCGGCCCAGCGGGGCGCGGAAGTCGGCCCCCTCGCCGCGGCCCAGCGCCACCGGAATCATGCCCGCGATGAGCGCGAAAGTGGTCATCAGGATCGGGCGGAGCCGGATGGCGCCCGCCGTGATGAGCGCGTCGCGCAGCGACAGTCCGTCCTTCTCGCGCGACCACTTGGCGAAGTCGATCAGCAGGATCGCGTTCTTCGCCACGATGCCCATCAGCAGGATCACGCCGATCATGCTCATGATGTTGAGCGTGTCCCCCGTGATGAGCAGCATGAGCACCACGCCGATGAGTGACAGCGGCAGCGACATCAGGATGGCCAGCGGATCGAGGAACGACCCGAACTGCATCACGAGGATGAGGTACATGAGCAGCACGGCGGTGCCTAACGCCGCGAAGATCGAACCGAACACCTCGGCCTGCTGCTCCACGTCGCCGCCCGCGATCACCCGGTAGCCGGCCGGAAAGCGGAAGGTGGCCAGCGCGACGCTGATGTCGTTGTTCACCTCGTTGAGCGACCGCCCCTCCGTGTTCGCCTCCACCGTGACGACCTTCATGCGGTCGAGGTGGTCGATCTGGGCCGGTCCCACCTTCTGTGTGATGGATGCGATCTGCCCGAGCGGCAGGCGGGCGCTGCCCCCGCCCGCGGTGCGGACGGTGATCGGCAGCTGTTCAAGGTCCGTCAACCGCCGGCGCGCATCGGGCACCAGCCGTAGCTGCACGTCCCGCGTCTCACCCTGCGGATCCACCCAGTCCCCCGCGTCGATGCCGGCGAAGGCGGGCCGCAGCTCCTGCGCCACCTGCGCGACGGTGATGCCTAACGAACCGGCCACCCCGCGATTGAGGTTGACCTCGAGCTCCGGCCGCTGCCCCTTGGTGGACAGCCCCACGTCCACCGCCCCCGCCACCTTGCGCACGGAGTCGGCGAGCTCCTCCGCCACCTCGGCCAGCACACGGGAATCCTCGCCCGTCACCTGCAACTGGATCGCCTTGCGGCCGCCCTGCCACACGTTGTCGAACACGTAGGCCTTCACCCCCGCCATCGACTTCAGCTCGCCGCGCAGGATGGCCGACAGCTCCTGCTGCCGTATGTCGCGGTCGTGCTTGGGCACCATCTTGACGTAGATCTCCGCCCCGTCCACCGCGCCCGAGGTCCCACCGATGGTCGTGTAGGTGGCTTCCACCTCCGGGTGCGTGCGCGCGATGCGCGCCGCCTCCTCCGCCTTGAGTCGCGTGTAGTCGAGATTCGAACCCGGCGGCGCCTCGATCCTGATCAGTGTTTCCGAATTGTCGCCGTCGGGCGTGAAGCCACCGCCGCCGAACATCACCTGCAGGGCGATGGCCGCCACCATGGAACCGACCGCAAGGAGCACCATCGACTTCCGGTGGTCCAGCGCCCATCCGATCACTTTCTTGTAGCCCTCGGCCTGCCGGTTGAACCAGTTGTTGAAACGGTCCAGCGCGCGGGCGATCGGGTTGCGACGCTCGTGCGCCTCCACCTGCGGATCGGCCCAGTACGCCGACAGCATCGGGTCGAGCGAGAACGAGACGAAGAGCGAGACCAGCACCGAGCAGGCGATCGTGAGCGCGAACGGCTTGAACCACTGACCGCCGATGCCACCGATGAAGGCGATCGGCACGAATACAGCCACGATGGAGAAGGTGGTGGCCGCGACTGCCATCCCGATCTCGTCGGTGCCCTCCTTCGACGCCGTATAGTGGTCTTTTCCCATCTCGATGTGGCGCACGATGTTCTCGCGCACCACGATGGCATCGTCGATCAGGATTCCGATGGCCAGGGAGAGTCCCATCAGCGACATCGTGTTCAGCGTGAAGCCGAACGCGAGCACCGCGATGAACGAGGCCAGCACCGAGACGGGCAGCGCCAGTCCGGTAATCACCGTCGAGCGCCAGGAGTTGAGGAAGAGGAACACGACCAGCACCGTAAGCAGGGCACCCTCGATGAGCGCGCTTTGCACGTTGCCAACCGACGCCTCCACCCGGCGACCGGAATTCTTGACGATGTTGAGCGACACCCCCGCGGGCAGCGTCTTCTCGAGTTCATTCAGGCGCTCGATGACGCGCGCGGCCACGTCCGTCGTGCTGTAGCCCTTCGACTTGCGCACGTCGATGCCGATGGCCTCCTTGCCGTTGTACGTGGCCACCGTGCGCGGCTCTTCCGTGCCATCCCGCACATTTGCCACCTGCCCCAGCCGGATGATGCGGCCGTTGCGCTCCGCGACCACCAGCTGCAGGAAGTCCTCCGGATTCTCGAGGCGGCCGCGCAGTCGGATGGTCCGCTCATCGAGCGCCCCATTCACACGGCCCACCGGCGAGGCCAGGTTCTGCGCCCGCAGCGCACCCAGCACCTCGGCAATGGACACCCCCGCCGCCTGCAACGCGTCCGGGCGCAGCTCCACCGAGAGCTCGCGCTTGATGGCGCCCGAGAGGCGCACTTCCGCCACGCCCGTGATGGCTCGAAGCTCGCGCGACATGCGCGGGTCCACCAGCCGGGTGAGCTCGGGTCCGCTCAGCACGTTCGACGCCACCGCGACGGACAGGATTGGCTGGTCCGTGTCACTGAACTTCGAGATCACGGGCTCCTTCATTTCCAGCGGCAGGTCGGCGCGCTTCTCCGAGATCTTGTCGCGAATCTCCTGCGACGACTCGGCGAGATCCTTCCCGAAGTTGAACTCGGTCACGATGCTCGCGAAGCCGTCCGATGACTTCGAGGTCACCTTCTTCACGCCGCTGATGCCGGAAATCGCCTCCTCGATGGGATCGGTGATCTCGCGCTCGACGTTGTCGGGCGACGCACCCGGGTAGACGATCGTGGTCACCACGATCGGCGGCTGCACGTCGGGAAATTCGTCGGTGTCGAGCTTGAAGAGCGCGAATAGCCCGAAGGCCGCCAGCGCCAGCATCGAGGTGACGGTGATGATCGGTCGCTTGATCGCGAAATCCGAAATGAACATGTCGATGCTCTCCTAGCTCTTTGAAGGAGCCCTGTCCGACGGCGCGCTCACGCGAACCACGGTGCCGGGGGTGATGCCCTGTGCCGCGCCCGTGAGCAGCGTGTCGCCCGCGGCGACACCGCTCACCAGTTCCACTCGCTCACGCTCCTCGTCACGCACGCCGAGCTCCACCTCCACCGTTTCCACCGTACCGCCCTTGAGGCGCAGCACCGTGGGCTTCACGCCCCGCTGGTCCACCGCCGAAAACGGGGCGGTGAGGCCGGTGCGCGTCTCGTTCGCCACGCGACCGTCGGCGAACAGCCCGCCGACCAGGGCGTTCCGTTCGTTCGGCACCGTGACCACGATCCGCACCTGTCCCGTGGCGGGATCGGCCATGGGGTTGATGCGAGCGATGCGCCCCTCAAAGGTGCGCTCCGGATAGCCGGCCACGCTGAAACTCACCGGCGCCCCCGTGCGGACCATCGACAGCTGGTCGGCCGGCACCGATCCCTCGAAGCGCATGGAGCGCGGATCGACCACGACGAACATCGGCGTGCCGGGATTCACCAGGTCCCCCGCATTTACGCGCTTCTCGGCCACGATGCCGGAGAAGGGCGCGCGCACCTGTGCGTCGTTCAGCTGCTTCTGCACCAGCGAGAGCCGCGCCTTGGCATCCGCCAGCTGCGTCAAGGCGGCCTCGTTGCTCATGCGCGCCGATTCCAGTTCGCGGTCGGCGATGGCCCCCGCTTCGCTGAGCTTCACGAAGCGCTCCATCTCCCGCTGCGCACGCGCCGCGGCACTCTGCGCCGTGTTGGCCGCCGAGCGGGCCGAGAGGAACGACTCCCGGATGGTATGGTCGTCGATGCGCGCCATCACGGTGCCGCTGGAGACGCGGCTCCCCTGATCGGCCAGCGTCTGCAGCACGGTGCCGCTGATCTGTGCGCTCACCGTGGCCTCGCGCTCGGCCGCCAGCGTGCCCGAGATGCCCGGGCCACTGTGCAACGTGGCCGACTCCACGATGGCGACGTTCTCCGGGCCAATGGCCACACCCGCCGGCGTCGCCTCCGCGGCGGCGTCGGAGTCGTTCTTGCCGCACGCGGCGAGCATCACCGCAAGGAGCACCATGGCTACGCGACCGTGAATCCTGCTCGTACTGTGTGACATGGAGAATCCGTCTCCCTTATTGTGGAATTTGTGTCGCGGAGGCCTGCTGCGGGGTGGTGCGTGTACCCTGCACCTGCGGGGTGGCGGGCGACTGCACGCCCCCCGTCGGCGAGCCAACGGCGTTGAATCCGCCCAGCCCGGTCGTCACCCCGCCAGC
>JBDSVW010000226.1:0-12028 GCA_039927015.1 Gemmatimonadaceae bacterium
GTCGCCACGCGCTGCCTGAGCACGAACATCTTGTCGAACAGCGCCGCCAACGCGCCCCGGTGTTCGAGATACGCTTCGGCGCCCAGCCGGAAGGCGCGCTCGCGGACGGTGCGATCGTTCTCCTTCATGAAGGGCTGCAGCTGGGGAATGGTGACCTGCTTCCCTTCCCACTCGGCCGAGAGTCCCCCCGTGATTTTCTGGTAGCCCGCCGAGAGCTCCTCGATGGTGGCGAAGAGCTCCACGTTCTCTTCGCGGAAGATCTCGATGTCGGTCCGGAACTCTCGGAGCACTACCGCCATGTCGTCGCGGCTCCATCCGAGGGCCACCAGTCGCTCCGCCAGCCGCACGCTCTGCTCGTTGATCTTCGGGAAGATGTCCGACGACCAGCGCAGGTTGGCCGCCTCCTTGGCCTCGTTCGCGGTGTCGCAGGTGTAGGCGATCATCGCCAAGGTACCGGCTTCGTCCACCACCGCCTGCAGGCGCGACCACGATTGCAGCCACTCCTCCACGTTGTCCATGTTCAACGGCGCGGAGGCCAGCGCCTCGTAGTAGGGAGCCAAGTCGTTCCAGGAGGCGTGCTCGAGGTCCTGGGGCGTGGCGGGAAGGTCGAAAATCAAGAGACAGCTCCTGAACGTGGGGCGACGGAGTCGCCGCGCCCATTCGAGGGAAGCGGCACAGGAAACTTAGCCTGTCAACTATTGGCGCGGCCACCCCGCGGCGCGTGAAGAGGGGGGGCCGAGTAGTGCCGTGGAGGGGTCGTTCGTCGTCCAGAAGTCGGGCACTCGTGCGTGCCTCTCCAGGGTTCCCGACCCGGGAGAGGGCCGACCTTCTCGTGACGCTTGCTACCTCCGTGTGGGAGGTGCCGGCGGGACGGAGGTGGCGGAGGTGCGCCGCACGTCTTTTGTGTATTTCCCGAACCATCGATCATGTCCGAGATCTATATCGTCCGTCAACCGATTTTCGATCGCACCGATCATGCGGTGGGATACGAATTGCGTTTTCGCGACAGCGACGACGGCAGCGATCCCTTTGCCCGCAGCTACCTCAGCGGCTCCTTCGAGTTCCTGCGCGCGGGGCTGCCGGCCTACGTCCGCGCCAACCGGCAGCGACTCGTGGACCGGGTGTTCGATGTGCCCGAGGCGGGCTCGATCGTGGTGCTCCTGCCGCCCGACCTGGATCCCGAGCCGGAAGTGCTCGCGTCCATCGCGGACCTGCGGAAGCGGGGGGTGAGTGTGGTGCTGGACGAGTTCGAGGTTCCGAAGGTGGCGGGCGCTCCGATTCTCTCGCTGCTCGGCCTGGCCAGCGCCGTGCGCGTTGACCTGCGCTGCCAGGACCCCGCGTCCCTCGGCCCGCTGGTGGCGGCGCTCAAGCGGCAGAACAAGAACGCGATCGCCGACCATGTGCTGGACGCGAAGCTCTACTCCGCCTGCGCCGCGTTAGGCTTCGTGGGATTCCAGGGCCCGCACTTCTCCCGTCCCGAACCCCTGCCCGCCGCCGAGCTACCCGGTTCCACGGTGGCCGCGTTGCGGCTGCTGTCGCTCGCGCGCGACCCCAACACGACGGATGGCCAGCTCGAACGCGTGATCAGCTCGGACCCGGGCATCACGTACCAGATGCTGCGCATCGTGAACAGCGCCTCCATCGGCGGCCGCGGCATCACGTCCATCGGTCATGCCTTGCGCCTCGTCGGCCGCACCAACGTGGTGCGCTGGCTGGCGCTGGCCGCCGCCACGGCCCGCACCGGCGAGCGGGGCACCGAGGATGAACTGGTGCGCCAGGCCGTGCAGCGCGGGCGTTTCTGCGAACAGATGGCGGGACGCGAGACAGGCCTCGACCAGGGCAGCATGTTCCTGATCGGCCTTTTCTCGCTCCTGGACGCGGTGTTCCGCATGCCCATGAGCGAGGTGCTGGAGCGTGTGAGCCTGGACGACGAGGTGTCGCAGGCATTGCTCAACCGCGAGGGCCGCTACGCCGACCCACTGCTGGTGGTGGAGTCGTACGAGCTGGGCCTCTGGGAGTCAGCCGGCGAGGCCGCCGAGCGCATGAAGTTCGATCCTGCCAACCTGCCCGCGCTGTACAACGACGCCGTGCAATGGACGTCGGAGCAGATGCCGAGCCGTCAGAAGGGGGCAACAGCGAAGGCGTCGTAAGGGCAGAAGACGGGACTAGAGAAGACGGGAAGACGGGATGGGAGACGACGGGATTGGAGAAGACGAGAAGACGAGGGTGGGACGGTTCTATTTCGAGCACTCGTCCCATCCTCGTCTTCTCCAAGCTCGTCTTCCCGTCTTCTCTAGTCCCGTCTTCTCGTCTTCTCATTTTCACTCATATCTGAGCGCTTCAATCGGATCCAGCTTGGCGGCGCGGGAGGCGGGGAAGAGGCCGAACAGGACGCCCGTGAGCGAGCTTGCCACGAAGGCGGCTACGATCGCCATCGGCTGTACCGTGGCTTGCAGCGGCGTCGCGCTCCGGATGCCGAAGGCCACGAGCCAGCCGACCAACAGCCCCAGCACGGCCCCGATGGCGGTGAGCGTGGCGGCTTCGATGAGGAACTGCCAGAGGATCACGCCGCGGGTGGCGCCTAACGCCTTGCGCACGCCGATCTCGCGGGTCCGCTCGGTGACGGAGATCATCATGATCGCCACCACGCCGACGCCGCCTACCATGAGGCCGATGCCCGACAGCACGATCATCACGAGGAAGAAGATCCCGGTCAGCTTGCCACACGTCTCGAACAGCTTGTCCTGCGTGATGATCGCGAAGTTCTCCTCGACGCCCGGGCGCAGCCCGCGCATGCCGCGCATGGTCGCGACGACGTCGTCGATGGCCTCGTCGCGCGTTGCCGTGGCGACGGGCTTCACCGTGAAGTCGATCCAGTCGATCCACAGGTTCAGGTAGCGCCGGCCCGCCGTGAAGGGCACGTACGCGCGGGGGCTCGGCTCGCTCAGGAAGTCGCCGCCGCCTTTGTAGACACCGATCACAAGGAAGGGTGACTTGCTGAGCAGCAGCACCTTCCCGATGGGATCCACCCCCTGGAAGAGCCGGTTGGCAGCCTGCTCATTCACCACCACTACGCGCGCGCCGTTGGTCTCCTCGCCCAGCGTGAAGTTGCGTCCCTGCACGATGTCGCCGCCGTCCACCTCGAGCCAGTTGGCGGTATAGGCATTGATGCGCATGCTGGAGAGCAGGCGATCGCGGTACTTCGCCGGCGCTGACGTACCCGAGCTGATGGTGAGGTCGGAGACGGTGGAGAGGCGCCGGATGGCGGCGGCTTCCGTCAGCCGCAGCGGCGGGTTGCTGCGCCACTTGCACGACTCGTCGTCGGCGTCGTTGCATCCCTCCAGCGAGATCGGGAAGCGGTTGATGAAAAACGTCGTCGGCCCCGCCTTCTCGAACTCGGCGGCCACGCTGCGGTTGATGCCGTTGATGGCGGCGGACATCACCACCACCACGAACACGCCGATGGCGATGCCCAGGATGGTGAGCGCCGCCCGCACGCGGTTGGCGCGCAAGGCGTCGAGCGCCATCACGACGCCCTCGACGAGCGACTGCAAACGATCGCGAATGCTCATCGTCCTATTCCTGGCGCAGGGCCGTGACGGGATCCAGCCGCGCCGCGCGGCTGGCCGGATACACGCCCGAGATGATGCCCACCCCGGCGCCCACCGTCACACCCAACACGACCGACCAAGGCGCGACGGTGGCCGGCAAGGGAGACAAGGCGGAGATGAGCTTCGCCAACCCGAATCCGGCGGCGATGCCGAAGGCCGCGCCGATGATGGCCAGCGTCGTGGATTCGGCGATGAACTGCGACATGATGTCCCGCCGCTTCGCACCCAGTGCCTTGCGCACCCCGATTTCACGCGTGCGCTCCGCGACCGCCACCAGCATGATGTTCATGATCACGATGGACCCCACCAACAGCCCGATGGCGGGCAACGCGACGCCGGCGAGCACGAGGAATCCCTGGATCTTGTTCCAGAACGCGAGCGCCGCGTCGGCGGTCTGCAGGGAGAAGTCGTCGGGCTGACCCGGTCGCAGCTTATGTCGCGTCCGCATCACCTGCCGAGCCGTCTCCAGCGTCGAGATCATCTCCTGCTCGGTGGCCGACTGGATCGTCACGCCATCGATCTCCTTGAAGCGATTCAGCAACCGGTGTGCGGGCGCCTTGTACGGTACCACGACGAACTTGTCCATCGAGATGCCGAACGCGCTCCCCTGCGTCTCGGCCACTCCCACCACCGTGTACGGCAGGTTCGCGATGCGGATTTCGCGACCGATGGGAGAAATGCTGGGGAAGAAGTGCTTCCGGGTCTCTTCTCCGATCACGGCCACCGGGGTGCCCATCTCGAATTCCTGAAGCGACGGAAGCCGTCCTTCCTGGACGCCCATGTTCTTGATGTCGAACCACTGCCCATGTACCGCCTCGATCTGCACCGAGCGCGTGCGCGCGTAGCGCGACTGGACACGCAGCGGATCGGAACTCTGATAGGCCCATTTGGCGGAAGGGGGGAGCGCGGCCACGAGCGGGTCGACGTCTTCCTCCGTGATGCTCGGGCGTGTACGCCACGATCGCCACTCCGACTCGTCCACGTCGCCCATGTTGATGTTCGGGCGGCGGCGCACGTCGAAGGAGTTCTTCGTGATCAGCTTGCCGATCAGGTCTTCTTCCATGTAGCGCCCCATCCCCGTGATGATGGAGACGACGGCGATCAGGAACATCACGCCAATGGCCACCCCAATGAGGGTGAAGAAACTCTTCAGCTTCTGGGCGCGAATGGTGGCGAACGCAAGGCGGAGCGCTTCGACGAGGGGCATGGTCGATTATACGGCAGAGTGACGGGGGCAGTTTCGGCAATCGCGCGGCGCCTTGGGGGGAGCGCCGCCCGACTCCCCCCGGTGGGAGCTCGGGACGGGCAACAGGGCGCTCACGTGGCGATACCCACCCGGTGTCCCACGAAGCGGCGCGCAGTGAGCTCCTCGAGCATGAACGCGGCCAGGTCGCCCGTGAAAAGGGCCTTTCCCATGGCCGGAAAACGATCGGCGCACACCCGGTATTGGCCCGTGGCGTCGCCGTCTGGAATGTCGGGAGGGCCCACGAAGGTCCACGCCAGTCCACTGCCTTGCAACGCCCGGCACGCGGACAGGTGCTCGGCGCTCACCCGCTTGAAGCGCTCCGGGTAGCCCTCGCGCTCGCTTCGAAGTCCCGTGTCGCTGTCCGCATCCAGCACGCCGGCGCCCCCCAGGGCGACGATACGCTCGATGCCCAGGGCTTCCATGGCCGACACGATGTTCCGCATACCCTGCGAACGCGCGGTGCCGGGAGCAGCCGTCGTCCCCCCGCCTAACGTCGAGAGCACGCCGTCCGCGCCGTGGAGCGCCTGTCGGACGTCATCGAGAACCAGCACGTCGCCCAGCACCACGTCCAGGCCCGGTCCCGCTGGGAGGGCCTGCGGGTCACGCACCAGGGCGCGCACCGCATGACCCGAGGCCAGCGCGCCCGCCAAGATCCGCCGTCCCACGCGCCCCGTCGCGCCGAATAATGCCAGCTGACTCATCATCCCTCCGTGCACCCGCCCGACGCGCCCTCAGGCACGCCGACGGGCGGGATGAAGGGGCCGACGCGACTACTTGTAGATCCGGTACACTTTCGACTTCGCCTCGAAATCCGCCGATTCACGATCGAGAATCGGAATAAGGGCCTCGATGCCGCCTTCGCGCTCCACCGCACTGCGTAAACGATCCGAACCGGCCAATCGGTCCATCGACGACGTCCGCCACTTGAAGTCGTTGGGATGCCGCTTGTAGATCGCGCGCAGCAGGTGCAGTCCCAGCACATGCGGCTTCACCAGCTCGCGATCACTCACCACCACGACAATCATGGGGATCTTCTCCCCGCCGAACTTGTAGCCCGCCTCGATGGTGTGCGACGTGGAATCGAAGACCACGCCTGGCAGGCGCAGCGCGTTCAGCTCCCGGGCGATCTGGCCGGCATCGGTGAGCCACGACGCCCCGATCATCTGGAATGGCATCGGCGTCCCGCGACCCTCGCTGACATTCGTGCCTTCGAAGAAGACCGTGCCGGTGTAGACCAGCGCCGCGTCGCCCGAGCGGATGTTGGGCGAGGGATTCAGCCATGCCAGCCCGGTTTCATTCCACCACATATCGCGGCGATAGCCGGACATGGGCACGACGGTGATGTCCGCATCCAGCTGGCCGGTCTTGACCAGGTAATTCGCCATCTCTCCCATCGTCAGGCCGAAGCGCATGGCCACCGGGTACCATCCCACGAAGGAGCGGTACTTCATGTCGAGCAGACCGCCATCCACGCGGTCTGCGCGAATGAGGTTGGGACGGTCGAGCACGATGAACTTCTTGCCCTTCGCCGCCTCCGCGGCCTGCGTCATGGTCCACGGATACGTGTAGACGCGCGCCCCCACGTCCTGGATGTCGAACACCAGCACGTCCACGTCCTTGAGCATGTCCGGCGTCGGTACGCGCGTCTCGCCATAGAGAGAGTGCACCGGCACGCCCGTGGCCGAATCCACCGACGACGCCACGTGATCGCCCGCCCGCGCCGCGCCCCGGATGCCATGCTCGGGACCGTACAGCGCCGTGAGTTGAACTCCCGGCGTGCCGAACAGGATGTCCGCGGTGCTCCGACCGGTGGGACCCACGCCGGTGTGATTCGTGATGAGGCCCACGCGCTTGCCCTTGATGAGGTGCAGCGAGTCGGAGAGCAGTACCTCCAGCCCCGTGCGCACGCGCGACGACTGGGCCTGCGACAGCGCGGAGACGAGGGAGAGAAGGAGCGCGGAGAGGGTGGCTCGCGTGGCGAGTGAATGGTGCATGGCAGTTGGGGGGAGGATGGAGTGGCGAGATGATACTGAGAAGACGAGAAGACGGATTAGAGAAGACGAGAAGACGAGAAGAGGAGAAGAGGAGAAGACGGGAAGACGGGAAGACGGGAAGACGAGGGGGATCGATTCGCACTTGCTCTCCTAGTGCCACCGTCGATCTTTCCGCCCTCATGGCTACCGGTCCCAAGCGCACCCTGATCCAGCGAATCCGCCGCATCGCGATCATCGCTGTGCTTGTCGTCGTGGTGGGCCCCTTCGTGCTCGCCCTGCCGCTCAACCTGGTGCAGCCCTTTACCACCGCCATCATGCTGTGGCGCACAGGTCAGCGCATGGCCGCCGGCACCCGACCCTTCTACCCCCGACGCGACGTGGTGTCGCACGACGAGATTTCAGCCAACCTGCGGCGGGCGGTGCTGGCCTCCGAGGATGATCGCTTCTACCTGCACAACGGATTCGACTTCGAGGAAATCGAGAACGCCCTCGAGCGCGCCCGGCGCGGGCGGCGGCTGCGCGGCGCATCCACCATCACGCAGCAGGTGGCGAAGAACCTCTTCCTCTGGGAAGGACGATCTTACATCCGGAAGGGAATGGAGGCGTGGCTGACGGTCGTGCTCGAGGTGTGTCTCACGAAGGACCGGATTCTCGACCTCTACCTCAACCTCGCCGAGTGGGGGGACGGCGTGTTCGGGGCGGAGATGGCGGCGCGCACGCACTTCAAGAAGCCGGCACGCAACCTCACCCGTAACGAGGCGGCGCGGCTGGCGGCGGTGCTGCCGGCGCCGCGTCGCTGGTCACCCAACGGGTCCATCGCCAGCCGGCGGGCCGCGGGCATCCTGGCGCGCATGCAGTACGCGGCGCCGCGCGAGGCGCCGGAGCCCGCACCGAAGAAGAAGGGGCGTTAGGCGCGCCCCGTCAGATTTCGTTCCGCTGGGCGAAGTCGGCGATCTTCTCCCCCGCCCGGAACGCCAGCGCCATGATCGTCATCGTCGGCTGTCCGCGCCCCGACGTCACGAAGCTGCTGCCGTCGCACAGGAATAGATTCTTCACGTCATGCGTGCGATGGTACTTGTCGATCACGCTCGTGCGCGCGTCGTTGCCCATGCGGCAGGTGCCCAGCAGGTGCACCGCCCAGTTCTGTACGACGACGGGAATGGACCACTGTTGCTGCGCACCGGCGGCCTCGTGCAGCTCGACGGCCCGCGCCTGCAGGAAGTGCATCATCTTTAAGTCGTCGTCGTGGTCGCGGTACGTCACGCGGAGAATCGGCATGCCCCACGCATCGCGCACGGTCGGATCGAGCGTGATGGAGTTGTCGGCCACCGGCAGCGACGTGGAATGCGCGAGCACGGTCATCTGGCGCGAGAAACCATGCGCCACGAAGCGCTTGAACTCCGCTCCCCAGCGCGGTACGCCCGGCGGAAGGTTGGATTCCGCGAAGAAAATCGGATAGTTGGCATCGATCCGTCCATCGAGACCGCCGCCACCGTAGAAGCCGCGCCGCGGATCGGAGTCGTACCAGTCGAGCGCCAGCCGAGTGACCTGGACGCCCTTGTAGTCGTTGAGCGGATGTTCGTAGATCGCGCTCACTGCAGCCCCGCCGTTCATCATCAGGTGCTTGCCCACCATGCCTGACGAGTTGGCGAGCCCCTGCGGAAAGGCCGGCGTGGCGGAGTTGAGTAGCAGGCGCGGCGTCTCGGCGCCGTTGGCGCACAGCACGACGGCACGGGCGCGCTGCCGCTGCTCCTGCTTCTTCTCATCGAAGTAGATCACTCCAGTCGCGCGCCCGCGGTCATCCGCTTCGACGCGCGTCACGTAGCTGTTCGGACGCACCTCGCACTTTCCCGTCTTTTCCGCCAGCGGGATCGCGGCGGCCAGCGACGAGCCCTTGGCGCCGTACTCGCAGCCGAATCCCATGCAGAACCCGCAGTTCTGGCACGGCGGCCGGCCGTTGAACGCCGTGGAGTTGATGGCCATGGGCGCGGGCGTGGGATTCCACCCCAGCTTGCGCGCTCCCCGCTCGAACAGCACGCCTGAGGACTTCACCGGCAGCGGCGGCATGGGATACGGCCGCGACCGCGGGGGATCGCCGGGTCCGGGCGCGCCGGAAACACCGATTTCCCAGTCCACCTTCGTGTAGTAGGGCTCCAGGTCCTCGTACGATATGGGCCAGTCGGCGAGCGCCGTACCGGATATCGTGCCGAGCTTGCTCGCCTCGTGAAAATCGATGGGGCGGAAGCGCCAGAAATTGGCGGTCATGTGCACGCTGCTGCCGCCCACGATGCGCGCATACTGCACGACTCCGGCACCTACCTCTGCCTTCTCCGCGGGGGTCTGCCGCCAACTCACCGGTTCCGAGTTGCAGAGCGCATTCTGCTGAATGTACTTGAACTCGTCGTGCGCGAAGTCGGTGGGAGAGAGCCGGGGGCCCTGCTCCAGCACCACCACCGAAAATCCCTTGGTCGACAGTTCCTTCGCCATGATGCCGCCCGCGGCCCCGGAACCGACCACGACGAAGTCGACGACCGATGAGGGAGGAAAGGTGACGCGCTCCTGTCCCGCGCTCATGCCTTGTGCTCCTGCATGGCTTGGGCGTCGTAGTAGCCGAAGGGCGGCTGGTGCACCATGCGCGGCTCGAAGCCCAGCAGCTTCCATCCCACCTCGTCGCGATTCCCGCCCCACGACGGATTGGCAAACATCCCGACAATGGTGAGGCGACGGAAGGCATCGAAGAACGGCTCCGCTTCGACCTCGCGCAGCAGGGCGTCCTGCTGTGAGGCCTCGAGCTTGTCGAACGGAATCGCGCCGGGCAGGTGACGGGCGCGGGCATCCAGGTCGGCCAAACCCTGCCTGACCAACGGGAGCTCGGCGGCAGCGAAGCTGCCCAGCGCACGGTCCGAGAAGAAGATGACGCCCGCTTCGCGGGCGCCGGGTCCGTCCTCGCTCGGAATGATGCGTTCGGCGACTGCCGCCAGCTGCAATGCTTCGTCGGGCGAGAGCGTGGCAAACGCGGGTGCCGGTGTTCGGCGCACGGCGCCCCCGGCGTACTCCAGAGCCTGGTGCACCGCTGCGGTGTCCCGCAGCAGCCAGGCCGCGCCTCCAACACCGGCTGCTACCAGAAACGCGCGCCGCGACGTGGTTGAATCGAACACGACTATCCCCCCGTACGAGCTGTGGTGGACCTGACTCGCCTTCCTCCCAGCACCGGCGTTCCGTACCATCCTCTGATGGATACTGCCGTCGTACCGCCGTCCCTAGCATAGCGGGGTACCACGACACGACCGCGCTGGCTCGCCATGCGCGAGCGCTGGCAACCTTACGACGCAAACGACCCATGAGCAAACTCCTGCGCGGCCTGGCCGCCGGCTACGGCGCTAAAAAGCTGGGAGGTGGATGCTTCACCACCCTCCTCATCTTCGCTCTACTCTGGTTCTTTCTGGGGAACTTCGACCTGTTCAAGTAGGGCGGCCGGAGAGGACGCCCCGCGGCTTGGCCGCGGGCGACTGATCAGTCGCCCGCGGCCAGGATCCGGGTCGGCACGTCGTCGGAATCGTCCCCGCCGGGGCTCACCGGAGGCGGTGCCAGCCTCGGCGTGGCTGGTTCCTCCCGGCGTCGGACACGACTGTCGTCGAGCAGGCGAGTGAAAAACTCGCGTCCCGCCTTCACCGCCAAGCCGGCGGCATGGCCGAGGGCGGCACCAACCACCGTGGCCATATCCACGGGATGCTTGCCGTTCGACTCGCCAAGGCTCTCGACAATACGCCCGCGCATGCGCACCGCGATGGGCGACGCGAAGGTGACGGGATTGAAGTGGGGATCGTAGCGCGTACCCAGTCCCTCGATGAGGGCGGCGGTGCGCGCGAAGTACACCATCTCGCTCGGCAGCCGGATCGGGAAGTCGTACAGCGTCGCCATCACCTGGTCGGCCATCAGCTGGATGCGCTCCATGGTGGTCGTGCGCTCGAACGCCAGCGTCATCAGCGTGTCGGCCAGCGTGCGGATGGCGGACATGTCACTGCCCGGCTCCACAAAGCCTAACGACTGGAACCCGCCAATCACCCCGTCGGTGTCGCGGCGAATGGCGGCGAACACCGTCGTCACCAGCTGCCAGCGCATCTCGCGCGGCACGTCCACCACCATGCCGAAGTCGAGCAGGATCACCTGCCCCGTGGGCGACACCAGCAGGTTGCCTGGATGCGGGTCGGCGTGAAAGAGCCCGTCGATGAGCATCATCTGCAGGTAGAGCTCCATCACGGCGCTCACCACACCGCGCGGATCGTACGGGGCGTCGCCAGGCAACGGGTTCACGCGATCGATGCGCACACCCTCCATGTACTCCAGCCCCAGCACACGCCGCGTCACGAGGCCGTCGATCACCCTCGGCACGAGCACGCGGTGGTTGCCCGCGAAGTTGTCGCGGATGCGGCGGGCATACGACGCCTCGAGGACGAAATCCATCTCCTCCCCGATCTTGTTGGCGTACTCCTCGATTACCGTCTGCGCGTTGCGCACGTGCGGGTTGGGGAAGCGACGCGCCAGCCATCGGCTGAGCGGCACCGCCACCGCCATGTCCTCCTCCACCCGCTTCTCCACCCCGGGCCGCAGCACCTTCACCACGATGTCCGCGCCCTGGTAGCGGGCACGATGCACCTGGCCTAACGAAGCGGCGGCCAGCGGCGTGTCGTCGAAGAATTCGAAGAGCGAGGAGATGGGCCGGTCGAATGCCTTCTCGATCTCGGCCCGGATGGCCGCCGACGGCACGGTGCGCACGCGGTCGGTGAGCGCGCCCAGCGCCGACACGTACGGCTCGGGGATGAGGTCGGCGCGCGAGGCGAAGATCTGGGCGATCTTGACGAAACTGGGGCCGAGGGTGGTGATGGTGTCCACCACATGGGCCGCGCGCCGCTCATGGAACGCGCGTGACCGAACGGCGCCCGCGCCCCACCAGATCCACCGGCGAAAATCGCGAAGGACGGAGACGAAGAGCGGCAGGAGACGGCCGATGATGACGAGCGCACGCATTGCGTGAAGTTAACGCGCCCCCGTCGTCCCTAGTTTCACCCCGCGTCGCGCAGCACCTCGACGGGTTGCACGCGCGCCGCCCGGCGGGCCGGGACGAGACCGGCCACCACCGCCACCACGAGCAGCACGGCCACCACGCCGGCGTAGAT
>JBDSVW010000227.1:0-7465 GCA_039927015.1 Gemmatimonadaceae bacterium
GTGCACAGACTGCAGGAGGTCGGTCATGGGCTTCGCGCGCTCACCCGTGAGCCGCGAGAGCGCGACGCCGAACAGCACGGCGAAGACGAGGACGGCGAACACGTCGAGGTCAATCGCCGCCCGGAACACGTTGCCGGGAATGATGGAGGCCACCCGGTCCACGCCGAAGGTGCTGAGTCCCGCCGATTCCACGCGGGCAGAGGCGTCGCTCGCGTAGGTGACCATGAGCTGGGAGCGGGTCTCCGGCGGAATGCGCTCCCCGGGCCGGAGGAGCACGACGGCCACGAGTCCGAGCGTGGCCGCGACCCCCGTGGATACTGCGAAGTACGCCAGCGCGCGGGCGCCGACCCGTCCCACCCGGCGCAAGTCGTCCATGCCCGCCACGCCTAACGTGACGGACGCGAACATGAGCGGCATCACGATCACCAGCAGCAGGCGCAGAAAGATCTGCCCCACGGGGCCGGCGACGTAGTGGTTCGCGCCGGCCACGAGGGGATGCGCGGCTCCGAGCACCACGTTGGCCAGCACGCCGACGAGCGTCCCCACCCCCAGGCCGAGCAGAATCCGGGAACGGGTGACCTGGTTGCGACGCGCGTCCACCGTGGTGTCAGCCATTTCGGCCGGCGGTCCGAGCGACGCGCATCAGTGCTCGCCCCTCTTCACCGGCTCAATGTGCGGACGACGGCCTGTGCGCAGGGCCGAGTTCTTGAAGCCGTACAGGAAGTAGAACACCACGCCAATCGCCAGCCAGATGCCGAAGCGGATCCAGGTGATGGTCGGCAGCTGCAGCATGAGATACAGGCACGCCGCGACCGAGATGAGCGGGGTGTACGGAACGCCGGGCACCCGGAACGGCCGCGGGCGGTCGGGATCGGTGCGCCGCAGGAAGATCACGCCCAGCGACACCAGGACGAATGCGAACAGCGTGCCGATGTTCGTCAGGTCCACCACCTCGGCGATGTTCGCGAACGCCGCGAAGGTGGCGACGAAGGTGCCGGTGATGATGGTACCGACCCAGGGCGTGCGGAACTTCGGGTGCACCTTGGCCATGAAGGGCGGCAGCAGCCCGTCGCGTGCCATGGAGAAGAAGATGCGCGGTTGCCCCATCTGGAAGACGAGCAGCACGCTGCCCATCGCGATCACGGCGCCTAACGCAATGACGAAGCGTGAGAAATTCAGCAACGCCGGCGGACCGTCGGCGAACTGGAGGGCGGTGATCATCGGCTCGGCCGTCCCCAGTCGCCCCCAGGGCGCCATGCCCGTGAGCACGGCGGAGAGTGCGATGTACAGCACGGTGCAGATCACGAGGGACATGATGATGCCGAACGGCATGTCCTTCGCCGGATTCTTGGCCTCCTCGGCGGCCGTGGAGACCGCGTCGAATCCGATGTAGCTGAAGAAGATGATCGCGGCGGCCGCGCTCACCCCCTTGAATCCATTGGGAGCAAAGCCTCCCGTCGCGGGGTTGTTCCAGTTCTCCGGCCTGATGAGAAAGACGCCGACGGCGAGAAAGAAGAGGATGATGCCGATCTTGAGCAGCACCATCCAGTTGTTGAAGTTCGCCGACTCCTTGACGCCGATGACGAGGATGATCGTGATGAGGAACACCACCACGAAGGCCGGCAGGTTCACAATAACGGGCAAACCGAACAGCTGCGGGGCGTTGCTCCACGCCGAGGCCAGGAACTGCGTGAGCGGGTCGGAGGCGCCGGCGGAGAGCGCGTTGAATGCCTCGTGCGCGCTACGGTAGTCGGTCGTGAGCCAGCTCGGCATGTCCCAGCCGAAATGCGACAGGAGTTCGCGGAAGTGCCCGGACCAGCCGATCGCGACCCCGATGTTCCCCACCGCGTACTCGACAATGAGGTCCCAGCCGATGATCCATGCGATGAACTCGCCCAGCGAGGCATAGGCATACGTATACGCCGAGCCGGAGATGGGGACCATCGCGGCAAACTCGGCGTAGCAGAGCGCCGCGAAGCCGCAGGCGATGGCGGTGAGCAGGAACGAGAAGATGATGGCCGGGCCGGCCCCAGGCCGCACCGCGTCGCCGACAATGGCAGTGCCGGTCGTTGCGAAGATGCCCGCGCCGATCGTGGCGCCCACGCCGAGGGCGGTGAGGTGCCACTTGGTGAGCGAGCGTTTCAGCCCGCCGCCGAGCGCGCTTTCGGCCTCGCAATCGGCAACGGATTTTCTCGCGAAGATTGATTTTGAGGATGCCATGGTCACTCGCAACGATGGGATAGAAACACGACCGCGGGACCCGCGGGGCCAGCAATCCCCAGGATCCCGCGGTCTTCGAACAGTGTTACGCCTGCGATTCGATGCGCATGCCGTAGAACGACTTGTGCACGTAGAACATGCTGATCAGGAGGAACACCGCCGCCAGGGCGTTGGTGAGGAACGGACCATTGTCGTACGTCAGGCTCACGGCAAGTTCCACCGCCAGCAGGCCGAAGAGCGTGGTGAACTTGATGACCGGGTTGAGCGCCACCGACGAGGTATCCTTGAACGGATCGCCGACCGTGTCACCCACCACGGTGGCGTCGTGCAAGGGCGTGCCCTTCGCCTTCAGTTCTGTCTCGACGATCTTCTTGGCGTTGTCCCAGGCGCCGCCGGCGTTGGCCATGAAGACGGCCTGATACAGACCGAAGAGCGCGATGGAGATCAGGTAGCCGATGAAGAAGAAGGGCTCCACGAACGCGAATCCGAGCGTGGAGAAGAAGACGGTGAGGAAGATGTTGAGCATCCCCTTCTGTGCGTACTTCGTGCAGATCTCGACCACTTTAATCGAGTCCTCGACGGACGCCTTGGTCGCGCTCTCGAGATTGATGTTCTCCTTGATATACTCGACGGCGCGATAGGCGCCGGTGGTCACGGCCTGCATGGATGCGCCGGTGAACCAGTAGATCACCGCACCGCCGCTCAGCAGTCCGAGCAGGAAGGGCGGATGCAGCAGCGACAGCTTGTCGAGATTCTCGGTGAGCCCGCTGGTGAGACCCATGATGATCGAGAAGATCATCGTCGTCGAGCCTACCACGGCGGTCCCGATCAGCACCGGCTTGGCGGTCGCCTTGAAGGTGTTGCCGGCGCCGTCATTCTCTTCGAGCAAGTCCTTCGCTTGCTCGAAGCGCGGGGAGAAGCCGAAGTCCCGCTTCAACTCGGCGTCGATGCCCTCGATCTGCTCGATCGTGGAGAGCTCGAACACCGACTGCGCGTTATCGGTCACGGGGCCGTACGAGTCCACCGCGATGGTGACCGGTCCCATGCCCAGGAAGCCGAAGGCGACGAGTCCGAACGCGAAGACCGCCGGGGCGATCATCAGTTGGCCGACTCCCTGCAGGGCGACGAAGTAGGAGATGGCCATGAGGGCCATGATCGTCATGCCCAGCCAGTAGGCCGAGAAGTTTCCGGCCACGAGCCCGGAGAGGATGTTGAGCGAGGCCCCGCCCTCGCGCGACGAGGTGACGACCTCGCGCACGTGTCGCGACTCCGTGGAGGTGAACACCTTCACCAGCTCGGGGATGATCGCGCCCGCCAGCGTACCGCAGGTGATGATCGTGGCCAGCTTCCACCAGAGCGTGCCGTCGCCGATGGTGGGAATCAGGATCCAGGAGGCGATGTACGTGATGATCACCGAGATGATCGAGGTCAACCAGACGAGACGTGTGAGCGGCATCTCGAAGTTCAGCTTGTCGGCGTTCTGGTAGGTCGCCTTCGTGATCGCCTCGTTGATGAAGTACGAGGCGCCGGAGGCGATCACCATCATGACGCGCATCATGAAGATCCAGACGAGCAGCTGGACCTGCACTCCGGGCTCCCGGACGCCGAGCAGGATGAACACGATGAGTGCGACACCGGTGACGCCGTAGGTCTCGAAACCGTCGGCCGAGGGACCCACCGAGTCACCGGCGTTGTCACCCACGCAGTCGGCAATCACGCCCGGGTTGCGGGCATCGTCTTCCTTGATCTTGAAGACGATCTTCATCAGGTCGGCGCCGATGTCGGCGATCTTGGTGAAGATACCGCCGGCGATACGCAGCGCCGCCGCACCTAACGACTCCCCGATCGCGAAGCCGATGAAGCAGGCCCCGGCGTAGACGCCCGGGACGAAGAGCAGGATGAGGAGCATCAGGAGCAGCTCCACCGAGATGAGCATCATGCCGATCGACATGCCCGCCTTGAGCGGGATGGCGTAGCACGGATACGGCTTGCCCTTGAGCGCCGCGAAGGCGGTCCGCGAGTTCGCGAACGTGTTCACGCGGATGCCGAACCAGGCCACGCCGTAGCTTCCCGCGATACCGATGAGCGAGAAGAGGAGGATGATGATGACCCGGTTCCACGGGAAGTGGACCAGGAACTTGAAGTACAGCGTGATGACGGCGCCGATGAACAACCAGAGCAGGAGGATGAACTTTCCCTGCGTGGTGAGGTACGTCTTGCACGTGGTGTAGATCAGCTCCGACACCTCGAGCATCGACTTGTGCACCGGCATCGCCTCGAGCTGCCGGTAGATGGCGAAGCCGAAGAGGAGGCCCAGGATGCACACGACAATGCCGCTCATGAGCAGCGTGGTGCCGGGCATGCCGCCGAGGAATGTGGCGGTGGAAAGATCGGGGACCTCGAGATTCGCTTCTCCGCCGGGACGATGCTGGGGCGGTGCCTGCAAGGACGCGTCGGCGGGTTGCGCCGCGGCGACTGCCGTCGCCGCCGGATCGCCAGGCTGCTGCGCGTGGGCGGCGGCCGACCAGGCGACGGTGCCCGCGGTCGCGAGTGCGATGGCCAGCAGCAGTCCATGGGCACGTCGTCGTACAGTGTCCAACCGGATCATCATTACCAGATCTCCATGAATGTTCGGGGTCTCCACCACGATCCCACGCGGCCGACGTCGGTCGCCGGTCGCAGCTCACACTCCCGTGCGCCGGTTACGACGCGGGGTTCGACGCCGGGAAACGCCAGCGCCACAACAGGTAGACAGGTATGCCGAGCAACACGATCGCCAGGCCCGCGAGCGCCTGCGCGCGCGTCTTGTCGGCGATGAGGAGGACAATCGACAGTCCCCCCGCGAACACAACGTACAGCCCGGGCAGCAGCGGATAACCTATCGCCCGGTAGGGTCGCACAGCGTCGGGCATGCGCACGCGCAGAATGAACAGCCCGATCGTCGTGAGACAGTAGAACACGAGTGCGGCAAAGATGACGTAGTCCAGCAACTGGTTGTACGTCCCGGTGAGGCAAAGCATGGACACCCACACAGACTGCACAATCAGCGCCGCCGCGGGGACCTTCCGGGCATTGAGGTTGCCGGCGCGCTGGAAGAACAGGCCGTCCCGGGCCATCGCGTAGTAGACGCGTGCCCCGGCCAGGATGAGGCCATTGTTGCAACCAAATGTCGAGATGAGGATCGCGATGGCCATCAGCGTGGTGCCGCTCGCGCCGAAGATCACCTCGGCGGCCGCGGTGCCCACCCGATCCTGCGTCGCGTACTGAATGCCACGCTCGAGCACCGTGCCCCCATCGGGCGTGCCGGCGAGGGGCAGCATGTTGAGGTACGCGAGATTGGCCAGAATGTAGAGCAGGCTGACCAGGCCCGTGCCGAGCAGCAGCGCGCGCGGAAGGTTCTTCTGCGGATTCTGCACCTCCGCCGCGGCGAAGGTGACGTTGTTCCAGGCGTCGCTGGAGAAGAGCGAACCCACCATCGCGGCGCCGAAGGCCAGCACCAGCGCGCTGCCGATGGGCGGCGAGCCTGTGAGCGCGGCGCCGAAGTTGGCCGCCAGCGCCTCGGAGTTCCGACCGATCGTGAGTCCGAGGATCACCAGCGCGCCCAGGGCGCCCGTCTTGACCACGGTCAGCGTGGTCTGGAGCAGCTTCCCCTCCTTCACCCCACGCAGGTTGATCCAGGTGAGGATCCACACGGACAGCAGGGCGACGACGCGCTGAGGGGAGAGGCCAATCTCGAAAGACTTTGTGGCGTCGGAGCAACCCAGCGCCTTCACGCAGACAAGGGCCGAGGGCGCCCACGCGTAGGTCTCGCTGCCAATGGAGGGAATGAGCACGCCAAGGAAGCGTCCGAACGCCACCGCGACGGCGGCGATCGTCCCGGTCTGGATGACAAGAAACAGGGTCCACCCGTAGAGAAATCCCATGAGTGGACCCATCGATTCGCGCAGGAAGACGTACTGTCCGCCGGCCTTGGGGAACATCGCCGCCAGTTCCCCATAGGCCAGCGCTCCCAGGAGTGTCACCACGCCCGTGAGAATCCAGACGAGCAGCAACCAGAGGGGAGAGTCGAGAATGCGTCCGATGTCGGCGGAAACGATGAAGATTCCGGAACCGATCATCGACCCGGCGACGAGCATGGTGGCATCCGTCAGTGTCAGTGCGCGGACGAACTCCGACTCACTGCGTGCCGATGTCGATGGGGCGACGCCTGCCATAGAACTCGCGACTGGTGGTGGTGAGTGGACGCCCGGCGGGAGGGACCGCCGACATCCTGAGACAAAGTCGCGACAAGATATGGACGCGCTGGTGGTAAGGCCAGAGCGTTATGCAGGCTTTGGAGTTACGAGCGAGCGGCTTCGGCTGTGACGACCGCGGTGTCGATCACGGCACGTCCGTCGAGGCGGGTCGCGGCACGAAAGCGAATCTCGCTGAGCATCTCGCGAATCCGCTTGTTGTAGCCGCCGTCATTGGACGGATTGAAGGCCAGCAGACGCGCGTTGCCGAGCGTGTCCACCTCGAAGTACGCCGTCATCTTGTAGGGGCGCACCTTGCCGGGCACGGGCAGGGGAAGGATCGGAAGCGAAATGACGGCGGGAGGATAGACCGCATCCTCGCCGCCGCCAGTTCCCGATCCTGTGCCGGAGCCACGCCCGGTGCCGACACCAGTGCCGACCCCTCCGCCGCTACCAGCGCCGCTGCCCCCCGACCCGTCCTTTCCTGATCCCCCGCCTGCGCCCGTGACCACGCTGGCGTCCTTGGCACCCGACTCGCTCGCGCCGGTGGCTTGGACGACCGAGGCGGTGGGCGGAACCGGGACTGGGACCGGGGTGGGCACCGGCTTCGGGGGTTCCTGAATTTTGGGCGGCTCCACGGGCTTCACCACCGGTACCTCGGGTGGTGGCGTGGGCAGGGCCGGCTGGGCGGTGCCCGGCGGCAGCACGAGATAGCGCAGTCGCTCGCGAACGAGCGACAGCCCGCCGGAACCGCCCGAGCCGCCTCCGCCTCCGCCGGCGGGTCCCTTCCCTCCCGAGCCCCTCGATGGGATGAAGTCGAGTTTGGCGGCGAGAAAGACCGGTGGCGCGACGACGAGGAAGATCACGAGCGCGTGCAGCGCAATGGACACCAGCGTGCCCTGTCGCCGCGACTCGCCCCGCAGAGGGACGCCGATGGGCGGCCTCAGGGGCGGCCTCAGGGGCGGTCGCTTGCCGGAGCTGGGATCGATGGGGGCGAGGGTCACAGCGTGAAC
>JBDSVW010000228.1:0-7284 GCA_039927015.1 Gemmatimonadaceae bacterium
TCGTAGTAGTTGCGCACGGCCCCATGTTCGGGGCCGATCACGAGGCAGATGTCGGTGAGTCCCGCATCCGCCAGCGCGCTCATCACGTAGTCGAGGAATGCGCGCTTGATGGGAATCATGCCCTTCACGCCCGCATCCGCCGCGCGCGTCTGGGCGTCGTCGAGCGATGCACCACCGTCTGCTGCGCGCATGCGCGAACCGAGCCCGCGGGCGAGGATGACGGCCTTCGTCGTGCGCACCGTCACCTCCTTGTCACCCGTGTCTCGGCCCACCGCCGCGCGCTGCTGGACTCCGTTGTCACTTCTCGGACGAACGCCAGATCCTGGGAAGAATGCGCGCGAGCCCGATCGTGCTCACCACGAAGATCGCCAGCCATACCAAACCCTGTGCGGTCTTTCCATAGAGGAAGCTTCCCGTGCCGAACAGTGCGGCATAGACGAAGGCACAGCCTAGCACCCAGCCCAGCATCGCCATCGGCAGCGAATCGGGGGAGGCTGGCAGGCCGGTGCGAGCGCGCACCGCATTCCAACCGGGGCCCGCAGGGCGCACCACGCGATAGAACGACTCCAGCGTCGCGTCGTCGGTCTTCGGACCCCTGTACGCCACCGTTACCCACACGATCGTCGTGACCGCCACGCCAACCAGCAGCGCGATGTGCGACGGAATGGTGGAGCCGGCCTTCGCGGCGATGAAGAAGCCCACGGCGATCACGAACGATGTAACCATCGACGCGATCTCGCTCCACGCGTTCACGCGCCACCAGAACCAGCGGAGCAAGTAGAGCAACCCCGTGCCTGCGCCGATTGACATGAGCAGCTCGAAGGACTGTCGCGCGGAGTCGAGCACGAACGTCAGCAGGGCCGCGAGGACCATCAGGGCAGCGGTCACGAGGCGACCGACCATCACGTAGTGTGCCTCGCTCTCCCCTTCGCGCATGAAGCGGCGGTAGAGATCGTGCACCAGGTACGAGGTGCCCCAGTTGAGGTGCGTCGCGATGGTCGAGACGTACGCCGCCAGCATGCCGGCGATCATCAGGCCCATGAAACCCGCCGGCAGGAACTTGAGCATCGCCGGGTACGCCATGTCATGGCCCAGCAGCTTGGGATCCACGTACGGAAAGGTGCGTGCGATGTCGCTCAGTTCGGGGAAGACGAGCATCGAGCAGAGCGCGACGATGATCCACGGCCAAGGGCGCAGCGCGTAGTGCGCAAAGTTGAAGAAGAGCGTGCCGGCCAGCGCATCGTTCTCCGACTTGGACGCCAGCATGCGCTGCGCGATGTAGCTGCCGCCTCCCGGCTCCGCCCCCGGGTACCACACCGACCACCACTGCACCGTGAGCGGGATGATGAGCACCGACAGTGTGAGGCTCCAGTCGCCAAAGTCGGGCAGCAGGTGCAACGACTCCACCGGAATGCGCGTGATCAGCCCGCTCAAGCCACCCACTTCCGGCTGCTGCAGCGAGAAGTACGCCGCGGCGAAGGCCCCCGTCATGGCGATGCCGAACTGGATGAAGTCGGTGACGAGCACCCCCCACAGTCCCGACGTGGCCGCGAAGGCCACGTTGAGCACGGCGCAGATGAGCAGCGTCTGCCACATGGGCCAGCCCAGCATCACGTTCGCGATCTTGGCGGCGGCGAGGTTCACGCTCGCCATAATCACGCAGTTGAAGAACAGTCCGAGGTAGACCGCCCGAAACGCACGAACAAACCTGGCCGCGCGCCCCGAGTACCGGATCTCGTAGAACTCCAGGTCGGTGAGCACCTTCGACCGTCGCAACAAGCGCGCGTAGAAGAACACGGTCATCATGCCCGTGAGCAGGAACGACCACCACGCCCAGTTGCTCGCCACGCCGGTCTCGCGCACCAGGTTCGTCACGAGGTTCGGCGTGTCGGTGGAGAAGGTGGTCGCGACCATCGACACACCCACCAGCCACCACGGCGCCGAGCGTCCCGAGGTGAAGAACTCCGCGGTGCTCGACCCGCCGCGCTTCGCCAGCCAGATGGCCGGGATGAACGACACGACGATCGAAACGAGGACGATGATCCAGTCGAGGCGGGTGAGAAGCATTTGAGAAGACGAGAAGACGAGAAGACGAGAAGACGAGAAGACGAGATTGTTCGGCGGGAGAAGCTATTGGGGGGTGGGGCGGGACGTAACGGGGTTTCGTGAGTTGCGTGCTGGCGGGCGTAATAGCGGGGAGAGCACATTCGGGATATGCGATCATTCCGCCTTCTCCTGGCCCTTCTACCGCTCTTCGCGCCCCATCGCTCGGACGCGCAGCTCGGTTCGCTCTTACCCGTGCCGCGATCACTACAGTCCGACGGCACACGCCTGCCCGTCGACAGCACACTGCGCTTCTTCATTACCGGCTTTCGCAATGCGCGACTCGACCGGGCGGTGGGACGCGCCATCACGCGGCTCGAACAGCGCATCGGCCAGCCGGTGTCGCGATCGGTCGGCTCGATGCCCCCGCCGGGGGCCGTCGTCATCGACGTCGCGGGAGCGGGCGGAGCGGTACAGGGGCTCGACGAGGACGAGAGCTATTCCCTCGGCGTCTCACCGGGGGGCGCGAGGCTGCACGCCGCCACGGTCGTTGGCGCCCTCCGGGGTCTGGAGTCGCTGCTCCAACTCGTCAGCGGCGACGCGTCCACGTTCTACCTGCCCGGTGTGACGGTGTCCGACGCACCGCGCTTTCCCTGGCGCGGGCTGCTGGTGGACGTGTCCCGGCACTTCATGTCCGTCGCGCAGCTCAAGCGCACGCTGGACGGCATGTCGGCGGTGAAGCTCAACGTGCTGCACTGGCACCTGACCGACGACCAGGGCTTCCGCGTGGAGAGCCTGCGTCATCCGCGCCTCCACACGTTAGGCAGCGACGGCCTCTTCTACACGCAGGCGCAGATCCGCGAGGTGGTGGCGTACGCGCGCGACCGAGGCATTCGCGTGGTCCCGGAGTTCGACATGCCGGGGCACTCGACGTCGTGGTTCGTGGGCTATCCGCAATTCAGCGCGCAGAAGCCCCCCATCGCGATCCGTCGCGAATGGGGAGGGGCGGACGCGATCTTTGATCCCACGTTGGAGGAGACGTACACCTTTATCGAGAGCTTCATCGCCGAGATGGTCCCCCTCTTTCCCGATGCGTACTGGCACATCGGTGGCGACGAGGTGGAGGGCAAGCACTGGGATTCCAACGCGCGTATTGTGGCATGGCGCAAGCGGCACGGCTTCAAGGACAACGATGCACTGCAAGCGCACTTCATCAAGCGACTCTCCCAGATTCTCACGAAGCACCGGCGGCGCATGGTGGGATGGGACGAGATCCTGCACCCCGACCTGCCGGCCGGGACTGTCGTACAGTCGTGGCGCGGCACCCAGTACCTGGCCGACGCTGCGGCCCGCGGCTACGCGGGAATCCTGTCCGCTCCCTGGTATCTGGATCACATCAAGCCGGCCTCCGACTACTATCTGGCCGACCCCGTTCCGCTCTTCGACGGCCTCACTCCGTCGCAACAGGCCTCGATCATGGGTGGCGAGGCGTGCATGTGGGCGGAGTACATCACCGAGGAATCGGCGGACTCGCGCATGTGGCCGCGGCTGGGCGCGGTGGCAGAGCGGCTCTGGTCGCCACGCGAAGTCACGGATGTGCCCGACATGTACAGGCGCCTGGACATTCTCGCCGCGCGCCTGGAAGGGATGGGGCTGCGCGTGACCTCTCACTCCGCCCGCATGCTGGGCAAGCTGGCGCCTGGCCTCGACGTTTCTCCCATCGACTCCCTGCTCCAGGTCGTCCAACCGCCGAGTTTCGGCCAAACGATCAATGGCCTGCGGCTCAACCAGCGGCACCCCCTCACCCGCCTGGTGGATGCGGCCCGTCCCGATCCCGCCGGTCGCTGGACAACGGAGCGCTTCGTTAGGCGACTGGCTATCGATGCCTCCGATCAGGCGGCCCGCGACTCCCTGGCCTTGCTCCTGTCCGGATGGATGACACTTCTACCCTCGATCGACAGCCTCGCCATACGCTCGCCGACGCTGGCGGAGGCTCGGCCGGTGAGCGCCGCCCTCGCCCGGGTCGCAAGCATCGGGCGCGAGGCGCTTGGCTACCTCGCCTCCGGGGCCCCCCCGCCCCCGGAATGGGAGCGCCGCGTGCGCGGGGAACTGGACGGCTACGACAGGCCCCAGGGAACGCTGCGCGTGGCCATCACATCAGAGGTGCGAAAGCTGGTCGCGCTGCTCACCAAGTCCGCGTCCTGAACAGTCCGGTCGCACACCTCCCTCGCGACCGTCCGGTCGCCCGACACGCTGTCACACGGTCGCTCTTAACACTTTCGTGATGATTCGGTCACATCAGGCTCCCGGTGAGAGGGGGCCTGAGGAGGCGTTCGGTACTGCAGCGCGCGTTCAGGGTTCCCGTGAGATGGAAGCCAGTGAGTCCGTGATAATATCCTGAACGACTCTCCCTGTAGGCGCGTACGTTCTGTGATGCTTTCAAGACGATTCTCTCCGATACCGCTGGCCATCGCCGGCTGGCTTGCTTTCATCCCGGCCATCGCTCAGGCGCAGGCCTTCCCCGGCGCCGGGCGCGCTGACACGCTGCACTTGTCCATCGCCGACGCGGTGACGCGGGTGCTGCAGGTGTCGGACGAGGTGCGCCTGGCCACCGCGCAGGTGGAGGTGACCGATGCACAGGTCATGTCGGCCCGCGCCGCTGGCCTCCCGCAACTACGGTACGCGGGCAACTACTCGCAGGTGCTGCGGAACGCCCGCGCCGAGATCGTCGGCTCAATCTTCGGCCAGAACTACAACTACAACTCCAACCTCAACCTGTCGCAGGCCCTCTTTCAGGGTGGCCGCATCTTTGCCGGGGCGAGGGCGGCGGGTGATGTGCGCAAGGCCGCGCGCTTCTCGGTGTCGGAAACGCGCGCGCAGTTGTCGGTCAGCGTGCAGCAGGCATATCTCAACGCGTTGCTGCAGGCGGAGTTGGAAACCATCCAGACGCAGAACCTCGCGCTGGCTGATGAGCGTATCGCGCTCGTCCAGCGCCTGCTGACTGCCGGACGTGCCTCACGGTACGACGCGCTTCGCGCGCAGGTGGAACGCACGAACCTTCAGCCGTCGCTCCTGCAATCGCGGGCGGCACGCACCCTGGCCGAGATCGAGCTGCGCCGGTTGCTGAACATTCCGGAGCGGCAGCCGGTGGCGCTCACCACCCAGATTGACACCGCAGCGCTGGGCGCCGTGGTGCAGGCCATCGCTGGCGACTCCTCGGCCGACCCGGTGCGCGCCTCGGAGCGCGCTGCCCTGGCCACCGTGGATGCCCGACGAGAGGGGGTGCGCATCGCGCGCGCCGACCTTATGCCCACCATCTCGACCTTCTTCCAGGCCGGCTACACCGCGCTGCCAGCGAGTAATGGTTTCCCGACCATCTGGGGCCGCACCAGCAACGCCAATTGCCCCACCGGGTCGCTGCCGACGCGACTCTGCCAGAACAATGGCTGGTATGCGGACCGGACCTTCGGCGTGCAGGTGTCGTGGCCGCTGTTCGATGGGCTGCGGGCAAAGGGCAACATCGATCTCGCGCAGGCGCAGGAACGTGTGGCGCGGTTGCAGCTGGCGCAGGAGCGCGAGCGCGTCTCCGTGGATCGCGCGCGCTGGCGCGCCGAGTTCACGCGCGCGCAGGCCGCCTTCGACGCCCAGCGCGAGAACGTGGGCCAGGCCGACGAGGCGTTCCGCATCGCGTCGCTGCGCTTCGAGCGCGGGCTGGCCACGCAACTCGAGGTATCCGACGCCCAGTTCCTCCTGCTCACGGCGCGCACCAACGCGGCGCGAGCGACCATTGACTACTACCTGTCGGCAGCCGAGCTGGCGCGGGCGCGCGGAGTGGATATTCCGCTGCCGCCCGTGGTGACGTCGGCCCGATAACGGAATAACTGTGCAATATTCGAGACTCGGTGTCACGTTAGGCACGCTGGCCCTGCTCGCGCAGGCCGCGTGCAGCAAGTCGGGTGAGGCCAACACCGCGGGCGCCAAGGATTCGGGCGCCAAGGGCGCCGCTGCCGGCGCCCCGGGCGTCAAGGGGGCGCCTGGGGGCCGCGGCGGCATGTCGGCCATCGTGCTGGGCCCCACCGACGTGACCACGGTCAGTGTGGGAGTGATCGAGGCCAGCATTCCCATCAGCGGCGACCTCAAGCCCATCGAGGTCATCGCGGTGCGCTCGCGGGTGGAGGGCAATGTGCTGCAGGTCTATGCCAGGGTAGGCGACCGCGTGGCCGCGGGACAGCTGCTGGCGCGTTTCGAGAACGCGGTGCAGGAGGGCGACCGTGCCTCCGCCACCGCCGATCGCGAAGCGGCGAGGGCCGACGTGGTCAACGCGCAGTGGAATGCCGATCAGTCCGACGAACTGTTCAAGGCCGGCGCGATTCCTGAGCGCGACCTGCGGACCGCGCAGCAAACGCTTTCAGTGGCCAAGGCGCGCCTTGCCGCAACCGAGGCGCGCCTGCGCGCCTCAAACCAGAACTCGCAGGACACGCGCATCCTGTCGCCCACCTCGGGAAATATCTCGACGCGCACGGTGGAGGCGGGGGAGCACGTGACACGCGGCGCCACGATCTTCACGGTGGTCCGCAACGACGTGCTCGAACTCGAGGCCTCGGTGCCCGCGCGCCAGGCGAATGACCTCAAGGTGGGTCAGCCCGTACGATTCTCCACGTCGGGCCGGCAGCTCGAGGGCCGGGTGGCGCGCATCTCGCCCACGATCAATCTCTCCAACCGCTCCATCACGGTCTTCCTGCAAGTGCCGAATCGCGACGGCAGCCTGAAAGGCAACTCGTTCGCCACGGGACGCATCATCGGGCAGGCCATTTCCAACGCGATCATCATTCCCACATCGGCGGTGCGGCAGTCGGTGCAGGGGGGCGACAAGGCCTTCGTGTATATCATCGAGAACGGGAAGGTCCAGCATCAGGATGTGCAGGTGGGCATCATCGACGAGGGACTTGGCGTAAGCCAGGTGGTCGAGGGCCTCAAGGCCGGCGACGTGATTGTCGTGGGCAACGTGGGTGCGCTCGGCCGCGGCATGGACGTACGCGTGGTGTCCGCCGAGGACGCCCGGCGCGGTGGTGGGGCCCCCGCAGGTCGCGACAGCACGCGGGGCGCGCCGCGCTCCGATTCCTCCAAGTCACGTTAGGCGGGCGCGTCCTCCATGTTTCTCTCCGACGTCTCCATCAAGCGACCCGTCTTCGCCACCATGATGATGGTGGCGCTGGTCGTGTTCGGCATCGTGGCCCTGCA
>JBDSVW010000229.1:0-9614 GCA_039927015.1 Gemmatimonadaceae bacterium
GGTATCCTCGCGCACGCCGGAGATCGCCGTGCTGCTCACGCTGGGCTTCAAGCCGAGGAACGTCCTGCTCAGCTTCCTGGCCGAGTCGGCCGTGATCGCCTTCGTGGGCGGCGTGCTCGGTTGCCTCTTCGCCCTGCCCATCAATGGCATGGTCACCAGCACGACCAACTGGGCCAGCTTGAGCGAGGTGGCGTTCGCCTTCCGCGTCACCCCCACGCTGCTCCTCTCGGGCATTGCGTTCGCTGTCGTAATGGGCGTGGTGGGCGGATTTTTTCCGGCGCGCAAGGCGAGCCGGATGCCAGTGGTGCAGGCGCTGCGCTGAAAACAGGCCGCACCATCGCATGGCGGGCCGGGCACCACCCGGAGCGCGGACGCACACACGAAACGGCCTAACGACCGGCTCCCCTGCGAGCCGGTCGTTAGGCTTTCTGTTTCCTGCCTGTCGGGTCCTACCGGTAGGGCGGGAACTCCGGTGCTAGCGGCGGATGTTCTCGCCGTTGTAGCCCGTCCACTCCTGCTCGAAGTACGTCGCGTCGTCCACCGAGCGCGGCCGCACCCCCATCACGATCCCACCATTCTGGATATCGTTGGAGTAGAGCTTGGCACGCTCCTCCGGAATGCCGGCGCCAATGAGGGCTCCGACGAGTCCGCCAGCAGCACCGCCCGCACCGAGACCGGCGAGGCCGGCGGCGAGGGGGCCAGCGAGCACGATACCCAGCCCGGGGATCGCCAGCGTGCCGGCGGCCGCGAGCACGCCCGCAATCGCACCGGCCACACCACCAATTGTCGCGCCCGTCAAGCCGCCCTCGGCGGCTTTCGTGCCGAGGTCGGAGTCGACGTCGGTCGCCGCGAAGTGCCGCTTGCGGGTATCGTCCGACATCATGACGTTGATCTCGTCCTTCGTGTAGCCGCGGTCAAGCAGCGAATTGTACGCGCGCTCGGCGTTCTCGCGGTCCCGGAAGGTTCCGGTGAGCAGGTCGCCGTCGGTCGTGCGTGGTTGCGTGGAGCTCATGATCACGTCCTTCGAATAGTTGAGTAGTCGCGGGCCGACCGCGTTGGCGATCAGCGACAGACCGTGCAACCAATGATGGACGATTCAGCCGTGAGGCACTATCGGTCAGGGGACGTAGTCCGCGGGGATAACTCGGCGAGGGGACTTCTGGCGTATGCACTGCGGATGCATCGCGGATGGATGTCGTACTCAGCGTTTCGCGCCGATCTGCTCGAGAAAGGGAGCGACGTCGAGCAGGGTGATATCGTCGCGCTCACGCAGTGCCCGCATGAACCACTCCTTGTGCCCTGCTCCGTAAGTGATCACGAATCGTCGCGACTCACCGCGATGGGCGTCCAACACTCGCGCGATGTGCGAGTAGTGTGCCACGTTGATGTTGTTCCAGCCGCCGGGACCCAGGTCGGCGTTGAAGAGCCGGTTGTAGGGCTCGTGTGCCCTCGTCTGGATCGAATCGTACGCCGCCGAATTGATGAAGTAGGGATCATCGCGACCGCGCACTGCCACGAGCGAATCCGCCAGGCGATTTGCAGCCTCGTACTCGCGCCACTGGCCTCGGCGCGACGGTTCGGCCGCGATGCGTGCCAGCATCGCGGTGCGATAGGTGTCCATCGGGCGTGTCCACCCCGCGGTCGGAACAATCGTGAATGCCAGCTCGCGCGTCAGCGGAAAGAGCACATCCACATACTCGGGAAAACGGACCACGCGCGGTTCGGTGATCACGCCCGTGCTCGCGAACTCGCGCATCGCGGCGTCGAATCGATTGGGCGCGATCTCCGTGAGCACGAAGTCCGGACGCATGGCACGCAACAGGTCTCGGAGCACGGTGACGCTGTAGCGCGCGCTCGTGCGATGCTCGCCATGAATGGTGCCCACGACGATCACCTCGTTGCGCAGCGAGCCGGCTCGCGCGCGCCGGCCTTCCACTGCCGGAGCTGGAGCATCGGTGACCCTGTATGACGCCGTGTTCACATAGATCGGTGAAGCGACATGGGAGCAGTGGACAACGAACGAGACATCATCCTCACTCAGGGCACCGGCGACGGGATCTTCGCACACCGCGGTGGTGGCGGCGACCTCCTGGTTCAGCACGTCGCGGACGATGACCTCTCCCGCAGTCCGATTGATGGAAAACGAGAGCACCCCGTCGCGGGTAATCCGCCTCGCGGAGTCGGCCGCCGCGCCGGCACGGGACTGTCCCCCCGCCATGGATGCAAACGTTCCCAGCAGCGCCATGCAGAGCGCGCCCCGCGCACTGGCGCGATGTATCATCTCGGGAACGAGCGGAAGAATGCACAACATCGTTGCTAACCTCTGGCACGAGAGTGACACGCCCTTCAGAGACATCGCAGGAGCGGCCGTCAGGGGCAACGCCAAGGGGTACGTTGAGGAGGCAGCTGCCAGCCTCCCCCCGGGCGCTCTGGAACTTCGCATGAAAGTGGCGTCTACACCAACTCCCTCGGGTCGATGAAGGACTACGCCAGCCATCAACCGCTCCAGAGGCAGCTACTGGCCGCCGGGGGCGGCGCGCTCCGACTCGAATTGCGCGCGTGCGGCCGCGTTGCTCCACACGTCGTTGAGTTCGCCCGGATCACGGCGGAAGTCGTGCAAGGCCTCGCTGCCATCGAAATTCCTGATCCAGTGCCAGTCGCCCACGACCAGCGACCGCATCGTTCGCTGGCGTTCGATCGGCAGCCAGCCGTCCTCGAAACTCGTCAGCCAGGCCGCGACCGAATTCGGCGCGCCGGTGCCCGCTCCCTCGTTCCACTCGCGTGACAGGGAGCGACCCGGAAAGGGGATCGTCCCAGCACCCGATAGCTCAGCCATCGTCGCACCGATATCCCGCAGCGAGACGGGTTGACGCACGCGCGCTCCGCGCGGCACGCGCGGCGGATAGCGAATGAGCAGCGGCACGTGCAGCGCCTCCATGAACAACGCGTTGCCATGTCCCCACTTGCCATGCTCTCCGAACTGTTCGCCATGATCGGAGGTGACCACCACGATCGTGTTGTCCAGCACCCCGCGGGCAGACAGCGTGTCGAACAGACGCGCGAGTTGATCGTCCACGAATCGGATGGCGCCTTCGTACCGACGCTGCTTGCGACTGGGGGCGGCAAAGAGCGAGTCGTAGCCGGGGGGCGCGGCGTACGCCTCGTGCGCATCGAAGTAGTTCAGGAAGGCAAAGAAGGGGCGCACCGTTCCGTCCTTGCGCGCGGGCTGACCCTGCCACCTCAGGAAATCATCCGTCACCGTGGCGCCGTTCTTCCGATGTGACAATGGCATCACCACGCGGGACAGATTGTGTCGGCGCAGCGCAACCCACACCGCGCGCCAACTGCGGCTCCCGCCGAGGTCCGCCACCAGCTGCACGTGGGAGAAGGACGTTGACCGCAGCAGCTGCTTGATGGAGGTGCGGTAGTCGTCGTAGTGTGCGAAGCCGCGTTCCAGGCCGGAATCGTGACCGGCATAGTATGTGTTGGCTACAAACGCGGCGGTCGCGTAACCGCGCGCCGTCAGGACCTCGGCAAGAGTGGGCAATGCTGCGTCGAGCGGCACGCGCCAGCTGACGTGGAGCGCATCGGCATCGTGTCCCGTGAACAGGCTCCCGTGTGAGGGGAGCGTCCACGGCGACGTGGTGATGGCCCGGTCGAATACCACACCGTCCGCTCCCAGGCGTTCGAGGAATGGAGTCGTCGGTTGGCCGTAGCCATGCAGTGACGTGCTGGCCGCTCGCACCGTATCCAGGATGATCAACAGTATGTTGGGCGCATCCGCCGTGGCCTCCGGCAGGCGCGCAAGCCACCGTCGTTCCGATGCGGCGCGCCAGCCACGACTTCCCGCGCCGAGCACCAACACCGTCGCGGCAAGCGCCCACGCGACGCGCGCCACATCGCGATTGCGTCGCTGCACGAGGATCGTGCTCCCTCGCACCGCCGCTCCCATGGCGAGCAGAACGACCGCCGCGGGATGGAGCCGAGGCCAGAGCAGGAGAAGCGCGACCGAACTTGCGAACAGGAAGAGCGCGGTCAACCAGTGGTACGCATCGAATCCGCGCCAGCGTCGCTGGACCAGCAAGGCCAGGGCCGTACCCGGCACGCCGAGAATGAGGAAGAAGCACAGATACGCCAGTGGCGCCATCCAGATGTGGTCTCGGCTCTGCCAGATAAACTCGCGCGCAATCGCGAGGCGCCAGAGCAGAACGAGGGCATGCAACAGACCGGTCGCCAGACCGGTGACCGCGACCAGGGCCACCACCGATCGCACCGTCACCCGCGTTCCGTTCGTCATCGCTCCTTTCGGCGTGCGTTGCGATGCTCCATCATCCGATCCTCGTGACGCGTTCATCGTCACTCCTCTCGCTCCTCAAACGTGCCCCTCGCGTCCCGACAATTCCTGTTCTCGCGCCAGTCGCGGCGCGAAGCGACCGCGGTCGCGATCCTGGTCGCGATCCACGTGGCGCTCGTGTGGATGCTCCGTGCCCCGGCCATTTCCGCTGGCAACGACCAGGCCTGGTACATGCTGCTGGCGCGCTCGCTGCGCCACCTGTCGTACGAGAATCTACAGTTCGTCGAGGTAACTCCGCACACCAAGTTTCCGCCCGGGTATCCCGCGCTGCTCTCGCTCCTTGGCATCACGGATTTCGCCCGTCTGGATGTCGGTATCGCGATCAACGCGCTGCTCTCTGGCGTCGCCCTGGTCCTGACGTACTGCATCGTGCGTCCCGCGTCGCGAATCGTCGCCCTGCTGACTGTCGCTGTCAGCAGCGTCAATCCATTCATGCTCTTCGTGGCAGGGTCGCTGCTGAGCGAGCCCCTCTTCATGGTGCTGACGGGCGTAGCCGTGTGGGGAGTGACGCGGCAGTCCCAGTCATGGCGCGCGAACGTTCTGGTGAACGCGTCGCTCGCCGCCGCCGCCCTCACGCGCCCCATCGGCGTGACGTTCATTGTCGCCACACTGCTGCTGTGGGTCGTCCAGCGACGGTGGCGGGTGAGCGCGGCACTTGCCATTAGCGCCGCGCTCACCCTCGGCGCCTGGCTGGCGTGGTCTGCAACCGCCGATCGCCGACTGCTCGCGGGACAGTCGTACATCGCCGACGCGCTCTTCAAAGGCGCGGATGCCGCGCCGGATGGCGCGGTGCCGGGAGTTGCGCCCGCGATGGACTCAGCGATTGCCGCCAATGACAGCCGACCACGAGATGCCTTCTCCGGCCCACTCCCGGCCTCGTCGGAGTTCGTGGAGTCCACAGCCGGCACCTCCGTCGCGGGGAAGCGAGCCGAGGAGGTGCCGCCGAGGCTGGCGTCGCCCGCTCGTGATGCCGTCGGCGGCAACGACCAGGCGACACGCCGCTCATTCGCCGGGGTCCTCGCACGACGCCTGACGGGGAATGTGCGCTCCCTGGTGACGGCGCAGGCGCCCACGGTGCTTGCGATTCCCTTTCGCGACCAGCCGATTTTCTTGCGCGTGATGTGGCTGTCGCTGGCTGCCGCGTTGTGCCTGACCGGGGCGGTGCTCCTCTTTCCGCGGGCACCGCTGCTGGTTGTCGGCACGGCGGCCTACCTCGCGTTGCTCGTGCTCTGGCCGTACGTGCTCCTGCGTTATCTCGTTCCTGTGATTCCATTCGCCATCGCCCTGCTGCTCGCCGGCGCATGGGTCGTTGGGAACCGGCTCGGGCGGCGCCCGGTGGGCGGGCATGCCGCGGCGGGCGTGGTAGCGCTCCTCCTGTTCGCGCTGGCCGCCCGACAGGATGTCATGAGGTTGCACACCGTCGCCAACTGCGACCGAAGCCGCGCGGCCGCGGACAGCGACTGCTTTCCAGAGTTCGAGCGGTCTTACTTCGCCGCGGCCTCCGCGGTGCGCGCGCTGCCCGACGATAGCGCAAACTTCCTCGTCTCGCGCGAAGCGCTCTTTCACGTGCTCACGGGACGCCACACCGCGTGGGAGGCGGAAGCGGCGCAACTGCGCGAACCAGAGGCGCTGGCCAACTACCTCACGCTCCGCAACGTCTCCTACGTGCTGCTCTCGCAGACGAACTTCAACCAGTGGTCGCTCGGCCGGCCGCTACGGGGGCTCTGTGATCGGTTGCGCGTCGTTGGGGAGTTCGGTCCGAAGGTGTCGCTGCTCGTGTTTGCACCTCCCGGTGCGCCCGGCGACAATGCCTGCGAGCGCATGGCGCGCTGGGGAGAGGCGCCCTGGCCCGAGAGTCCGCCCCTCATCAAGTAGGCTTCGCGCGGTGCCGTGCTCACGTGGCAGTCCCGTACGCGGGACCAGTCAGCGGGGCGCCCGGAACGCATCTGGTCGTCGCTCCCGGTAGAGATCCTCGCGGTACGGACGGCCGCCGGTCAGCGACTCGCTCCACGCGATGCCGAGGGAGATCGCGATCACCGTCCATGCACTCACCGTCAGGGACAATTCGAGCTCGTAGTGCCATTGCGTCCCGATCCACCAAACAAGCGCCATGAGCGCAGCGACACTGATCTGCACCGGCGCCAGCGCCCGCGAGCGGGTCCCCCGTCCGCGCTTGGACGTCAGCAGGTAGGGCACACGGCGCCCGCTCACGACCTCGAGGACCGCGCGAATGAATACCGGCCACTTCGCAAACTGCATCAGCACCGCCCGCCAGTGCACGCCGCGCTCGTACTGCGGGGCGAGATAGAAACGCTGCCGAAACCGGTCCAGCGCGCCCAGCAGGAGGAAGATGGCGCCCAGCGTGATCATGGCGCGGGGCCGCAGAAAAGCGGGCGCGTCGTTGGTGAGCAGCATGCCGACCAGCAGCAGGTACGCGGCCGGAATCAGGAGCGCGCGCATGTAGAACGCGCCGTGCGCGAGGTTGATGAGCTTCTCGAACAGCGGCAGGTGCCGTGACATACGGGGAAGCACGCGCAACTTGAGATCGAGCAGTGACCTGGCCCACCGCAATTGCTGTCCGAGATACGCCGCCCAGTCCGTCGGCGTCATGCCGAGCGCCAAGACTTCCGGCACGAAGACGCCACGCCATCCGGCGGCACGATACAGTATCGTGAGGTACAGGTCTTCCGCGTCGTGTGCCGGTAGCCCGCCGACTTGATGCAGGGCCGAGAGGCGATGCAACCCGTGGCTTCCGATGACGACCGTGTGGCCCATCGCATAGCTGGCCATCAAGTGCGACGAGTAGTAGCCATAGCTTTCTTCCGCCGCCCCACGCGCCACCAGTCCCGCTTTCTGGTTGTAGTATACCTGGGGTGGCTGCACGAATCCCACGTCTTCCACGCGGAAGTAGCCGAGGGTACGCTGCAGGTAGTTGGCGTCCGGCACGTGATCCGGATCGAACATCGCGAGCACGTCGTACGACGCGTAGCCGATTTCCGCCAGCCATGCGTTGTAATTGCCATGTTTGGTTCCCGCACGCAGTGATCCCGCCGCCATCTGGAACTCCGGCCGACGAGCGCGTGAGAAATGCCGAGCCCCCAGTCGCGCACAGAGTTCCTGTACCGCCGGGTCGTCCTCCTCGTCCAAGACCCATGTATCGTGGGCCTCGCTCATACGCACCATGGCGTCGAGCGTGAGCTCCAGCATGGCCAGCGGCTCCTGGGATGCGACGAACGTGGTGACGGCCGCGACCCGCAACCCCGTCGCGCCGTCGACTGGCTTGGGACGCCGCATGCGCGACAGCGACATCCAGCGCGCGAACCAGATCGCGACGTGGGCGACCACGAGCAGTGTTACCCCCCCCGTGAGCCAACGATGTCCATCCGTCCACACCCGTTGCAGCCATGAGATACCGAGCAGGACGAGACCGCTCAGCCCGATTGCGGTAAGACCGACGTGCATCAAACTGTCGCGGCCTTGCAACACCGGCTCGTTCACGACTTCCCGAATCGGCGCGGGTTGCGAGATCTCGTTCGGCGTGGTTGGGGGGGCATCCGCCTCGTCGTGCAGCGGGCGGGCTGGGCTTGGCTCCATCTGGGATCTGAACACGGGGGCTGCTGAAGCTCAGCAGTCGAACCGAGCCACGTCGGAAGGCGAGGCGAGAAAGCTGCTAGGACAATACGTTCGGGAACCGCTCGATGGATGTCCTATGCCGAGACGAAGCTAAGGACGGCGTGCAGAGTGTTGGAACAGCTGCCCGGCGTGTATCGTCTACTCTGACTCAGATGATCCCGGTCCGGCGGACCCCTCTCGCTCGGGTGTGCCGACTCACCATAATGCAAACCGTTGATCAAGCAGAGAGCTGCGGCAATTAGCACGCCACCTCGAGTACCGCAGAGGGTCTCCTCCGGGACGCCGTCCCCGCTCCACGCGCTGCGGGACGTGGCGCGTGACCTCGTCCAATACCGGGAACTGCTCTACGAGCTTACGATCCGTGACCTGCGCATCCGATACAAGCAGTCGGTCATGGGCCTGCTGTGGGCCATCATCACCCCCCTCGTGGTCGTGCTGGCGGGGGCAATCATCCGGTTCGCGTTTGCTTCCCTCGCCGGACGTCCCGTGTCGGCGTTCGAGCTCGGCGGCCTGGCGGTCAAGTCCATACTCTGGGCCTTTTTTGTTGGGGCGCTCGGATTCGGGACCATGAGCCTCACCGCCAACCTTCCGCTCGTCACGAAGGTGTACTTCCCACGCGAGCTGCTGCCGGTCTCGGCGATCCTCACCCAGGTGGTGGACTCGGCAGTGGGGGTGGCCGCGCTCGCCATCATCTTTCCTTTCTATGACCTGGGACATGCGCGCGGCTTCGTCTGGCTCGCGCTGCTCATTCCCCTCTTCGTTGCCCTCACCACCGCCATCTCGCTCATCGCCGCGTGTGCCAATGTGTTTTATCGCGATGCCAAACACCTCGTGCAGCTCATCACTAGTTTCGGGATCTTCTTCACGCCCATCTTCTTCGATCTCGATGCATTCGGGCCCAGAAGTGCGCGAATTTTCTCGCTCAATCCACTGACGCCGTTGCTGGAAGGGGCGCGACTGGCGCTTGTGACGGGGCATGACTTGCGCGAGCCCGTGATCACCGCGGCCGGAACGGTCGTCTGGACGCCGGGCCACCTGGTGTACGCGGGCGTCTGGGCCATCGCGGGCCTCGTCCTCAGCATCATCGTCTTCCGGCGGGCCTCCGGCCGCTTCGCGGAGTACGTGTGAGCGGGGAACACGCGGGTCACATCGAGTTCGACGGCGTGTGGAAGAAGTTCCACTATGGGGAGGTGCACAACCGCCTCCGCGATGCCATTCCCGCATTCGCTAAGCGCCTCATCGGCAGGCGCGACGAGAGTGACGGGCTGTGGCGTGGGGAGTTCTGGGCGCTGCGGGACGTCTCCTTCACTGTGTCGCCCGGTGAGGCGCTGGGCATCATTGGACCCAATGGCGCCGGCAAGTCCACGATCCTCAAGCTGCTCACACAGATTCTGCAGCCCACCATCGGAAGGTGCGCCTTGAGCGGGCGGGTGGGTGCGCTCATCGAGGTCGCCGCGGGATTCCATCCAGACCTTACGGGGCGAGAGAACGTCTTTTTGCAGGGCGCCATCATGGGCATGCCGCGCCGCGAGATCGCCGCTCGCTTCGATGAGATCGTCGAGTTCTCGGGCGTGCAGGCGTTCATCGACACCCCGGTCAAGCGCTACTCCAGCGGCATGCAGGCGCG
>JBDSVW010000230.1:0-5139 GCA_039927015.1 Gemmatimonadaceae bacterium
ATGACGTTTCCCCGTTCCGCCGGAATCCTCCTTCATCCCACCTCGCTTCCCGGACCTAACGGCAGCGGCGAGATCGGACCCGAAGCGCATCGATTTCTCGATTTCCTGTCGGAGGCGGGGATGAAGATCTGGCAGATGCTCCCCGTGGGCCCCACCGGCTACGGCGACTCGCCATACCAATGCTTCTCCGCCTTCGCCGGCAACCCGTTGCTCATCCATGTGCCCGGATCGAAGGGCAACTTCCCCACCCGCACGGTCGACTTCGCGCACGTTATTCCGCACAAGCAGGCAATGTTGCAGGAGGCGTTGGCCAAGTTCATGCCTGACGAGCACTATCACGACTTTGTCAGGAAGCACGCCGAATGGTTGGAGGAGTACGCGCTGTTCATGGCGCTCAAGAAGGCGCACGGAGGCATTGCATGGCCCGAGTGGGAACACGGTGCGGCACATCGTGAAATGGATGCGCTGGACGACTGGCAACATCGGCTCGAGGATTCCCTCGAACACTATCGCCGGGAGCAGTACTTTTTCTTCTCACAGTTTCACGCACTCAAGAAGGCGTGCCACGATCGCGGCATTCAGTTGATGGGCGACCTGCCCATTTACGTCGCACACGACTCCGCCGACGTCTGGGCCGACCGCTCGCTGTTCAAGCTCGACGAGGCCGGCCGTACCATCGTGCAGGCCGGCGTGCCCCCCGACTACTTCAGCGCCACCGGCCAGTTGTGGGGAAATCCCATCTACGACTGGGAGACGCTGCGCGCGCAGAAGTACGAGTGGTGGATCCGTCGCATGCGGGGAGCGTTCGAGCTCTTCGACCTGGTACGCATCGACCACTTCCGCGGCTTCGAGGGCTACTGGGAAGTGCCGGGCACCGACACCACCGCCATGAACGGCCGATGGGTGAAGGGACCGGGGGAGGAGCTCTTCACCGCCATCACCGCCGCGCTGGGCCCCCTGCCCATCGTGGCGGAGAATCTCGGCGTGATCACGCCCGAAGTGGAGGCGCTGCGCGAGCGCCTCGGCTTCCCGGGCATGAGCATCCTGCAGTTCGCGTTTGGTGGCGACGGGCAGGCCAACGACTTCCAGCCCCACAACTATCCGCGCGACCGCGTGGTGTACACCGGCACGCATGACAACGACACCACATTGGGCTGGTGGAATTCCTCCGGGACCGGCGACTCCACGCGTGATGCCGGGGAAGTGTCGCGCGAGAAGGACTTCGCCATGCGCTACCTGGGGTCCGACGGACAGGAGATGAATTGGACCCTCATCCGTACCGCGTTGTCGTCGGTGGCCAACACCGTGCTCGTACCCCTGCAGGACGTGCTGGGGCTGGGCAGCGAGGCACGCATGAACCTCCCGGGTCGCCAGTCCGGGAACTGGGACTTCCGATTCTCCTGGGACCAGATCACGCCGGACCTCACCCGCCGCCTCCGCGCGCTGGTGGATCTCTACCAACGTTAGGCACCGAGGCGACATGTCGGCTTCGTCCACCCGATTCTCGACCGTCTGGAACATGAGTTTCGGCTTTCTGGGCATCCAGTTCGGCTGGGCGCTGCAGATGGCCAACATGAGCGCGATCTACGAGTACCTCGGCGCGCGGCCCGACCAGATTCCCCTGCTCTGGCTGGCCGCGCCGCTCACAGGACTGCTCGTGCAGCCCATCATCGGGCACCTGAGCGACAATACGTGGTCGCCCCGCTTCGGCCGGAGGCGGCCGTTCTTTCTCATTGGGGCCGTCCTGAGTTCGCTCGCGCTGCTGGCGATGCCGAATTCCAGCACACTATGGATGGCGGCAGGGCTGTTGTGGATTCTCGACGCCTCCATCAACATCTCGATGGAGCCATTCCGTGCCTTCGTCGCCGACCTCCTGCCGCAGTCGGAGCGCACGCGCGGTTTCGCGATGCAGAGCCTGTTCATCGGGTTGGGGGCGGTCATCGCGTCGGCGCTGCCGTGGATGTTGACCAACTGGTTCGGCGTGAGTCCCGGCGATCCCGGCACGATTCCGATCACCGTGAAGCTCTCCTTCTACGTGGGCGCGGCGGCGTTCTTCGGTGCGGTGCTCTACACCGTGCTCACTACGCCAGAAAAGCCGCCGGCCGACCTGGCCGCGTTCCAGCGCCAGAAAGCCGCCAGCGCGGGCATCGCCGCCGGCACGCGCGAGATTGTCGCCGCCATGAAGGCCATGCCGCGCATGATGAAGCAGCTGGCCTGGGTGCAGATCTGCACGTGGCTCGGACTCTTCTGCATGTGGCTCTACTTTCCCGTGGCAGTGGCGCGCAACGTCTTCGGCGCAGCAGGCCCCAGCGACCCCGCCTACCAGCAGGGCGTGGAGTGGGCAGGCCTCTGCTTCGGCGCCTACTCCGCCGTCACCTTCGCCTTTTCCTTCTTCCTGCCGGCCATGGCGCGGAAGCGGGGACGGAAGGGCACGCACTCCCTCTGCCTGCTGGCGGGCGCCGCGGGATTGCTCTCCGTCGCGTTTATCACGCAGCCGGGACTGTTGCTGCTTTCCATGGTTGGTGTCGGCATCGCGTGGGCCAGCACGCTTTCCATGCCCTACTCCATGCTGGCCGGGTCGCTGCCGGCCGGGAAGATCGGCGTGTACATGGGCATCTTCAACTTCTTCATCGTGATTCCGGAGATCGTCGCGTCGCTGGGCTTCGGCTGGGTGATGGCGCACCTGCTGAACAACAACCGGATGGCCGCCGTCGTTGCCGGCGGCTTTTTTCTTGCCCTTGCCGCGCTGCTCGTGCTGCGGGTAGAGGACACTGACGAGGCGCCCGTATGAGGCCGTGGTTGGCGCGACTCACCGTCATCTGCCTGGTCCCAGTCGCCATCGCCGCGCAGGCGCCGTCGGTCGAGAAGGTCGAGCCGCCCAACTGGTGGACTAAATCGACCGTCAATCCCGTGCGGGTGATGATCCGCGGCCGCAACCTGCAGGGCGCCCGTCTGCAGTGCGGTGCGTTGCGGTGCGCCGGCGTGCGCGTGAACGCGGCCGGCACGTACGCCTTCGCCGACGTCACCATTCCCGCCACGACGCGGTCCGGGCCGCATCCCCTGACGCTTTCCACGAGCGCGGGCAGCACGCGCGTGCCGTTCGACGTCTCCGCCCCACTGCGGCGCACCGGACGGTTCCAGGGGTTCGGGCCTAACGACGTGCTCTACCTCGCCATGCCCGATCGCTTTGCCAATGGCGATCCGTCCAACGACGACCCGCCTGGGTCACCGGGCCTGCTGGACCGCGGCAAGGGACGTTACTACCACGGGGGCGACATCGCCGGTGTGCGCCAAAGGCTGCCCTACCTCAAGAACCTGGGCATCACGGCCATCTGGCTGAACCCCATCTACGACAACAGCAACCAGCTCAACCGCAAGGAAGTCTACGACGGGCAGCCGATCACCGACTACCACGGCTACGGCGCCACCGACTTCTACGCCGTGGATGAGCACCTTGGCGACCTCGCGGCCTTCACGGCATTCGTCGATGACGCGCATGCACAGGGCATCAAGGTCATCCTCGACATGGTGGCCAACCACACGGGTCCCTATCACCCGTGGGTCGCGAACTCCCCGACACCCACCTGGTTCCACGGCACGGCGGAGAAGCACGAGGCCAACGTGTGGCAGACGTGGACCCTGGCCGATCCGTACAGCACGCCGTCCGTCAGGCGCAGCACGCTCGATGGCTGGTTCATCGACATCCTGCCCGATCTGAACCAGGACGACCCCGAGGTGGCCCGCTACATCATCCAGAACACGCTCTGGTGGGTGGCGATGAGCGGCATGGACGGCATTCGCCAGGACACGTGGCCCTACGTGCCGCGCACCTTCTGGCGCGATTGGATGACGGCGATCAAGCGCGAGTTCCCCACGTTGCGCGTGGTGGGTGAGGTACTCGACGGCGATCCCGCGATGGTGGCGTTCTTCGAGGGCGGGCGCGCACAGTTCGACGGCGTGGACGACAAGGTCGACATGCTCTTCGACTTTCCGCTCTTCTATCCCCTGCGCCGGGCCTTTGCGGAAGGGGGACCGGTGCGTGACGTGGCGCAGATGCTCTCGCACGACCGGCTCTACCGCGACCCGTCGAACCTCGTCACGCTCCTGGGGCTGCACGACGTGTCGCGCTTCATGGGCGAGCGGGGGGCTACGGCGGCCGGACTCAAGCTCGCCTACACCTTCCTCCTCACCACCCGCGGCACGCCACTCATCTACTACGGTGATGAGATAGGCCTAGCAGGTGGCAACGATCCGGACAACCGGCGCGACTTTCCCGGCGGGTGGCCGGCCGACCCGCGCAATGCGTTCGAGGCCGCGGGCCGCACTCCCGAGCAGCAGGACGTCTTCTCCCATGTGCAGCGCCTGTTGCGGCTGCGCGCCCAGCGCAGCGACCTGCGCGGGCCCCGCACCGAGCACCTCGTGGTGGAGGAGCAGCTCTTCGTCTACCGGCGCGGTGGAAGCGTAGTCGCCATCAACAACGGGCCACAGCAGGCCGAGGTGGAGATTCCCGTCCCGCGCCTCGCGCCAGACGCACTCGGAATCTGTGGGCCGGGCCGCAGCACCTCCACGGGCGTGCGGGTCGTCGTGCCCGCGCGCAGCGGATGCATTTTCTGATGAAGATCGAGCACGTCGCACTCTGGACGCATGCAATCGTACCGATGCGGGAGTTTTACGAGCGGTACTTCGAGGCGCAGTCGGGCGCGCGGTACGCGAGCGCCACGATGCCGGGCTTTCTCTCCTACTTTCTGCGCTTTGCTCGCGGCGGTTCGCGGCTTGAGCTGATGGCCCTGCCAGAGCTGGCGGCAGCGCCGGTGCATCCGGCACAGGGCTACGTGCACATCGCCATCGCCGTCGGTTCACGCACGGAAGTCGACCGCCTCGCCCAGCGCATGCGCGCCGACGGCGTGCGCGTGCTCTCCGAGCCCCGCCAGACCGGCGACGGCCACTACGAGTCCGTGGTCGCCGACCCGGATGGCAACCAGGTGGAACTCGCGGCCGACGACGCTGCGTAGCGGAAGGGGCCGGCGAGGGCGCTGACTAGCGCAGGACAGGCAGCACGCGCGCCGCCTGCGCCGCCAGCCGCAGCGCCACACCGTTGGTCCAGCCGAATCCGTCCTGCGTGGGATACTCGCCGCCGCC
>JBDSVW010000231.1:0-3624 GCA_039927015.1 Gemmatimonadaceae bacterium
CGAGGCGTGAGCGAAGCGGGCATGTCCGGAGCGCTCGCCCGGCTCGCGCCCGTGCTGCTCGCGCTGGCCGCCTTCGGCGCGGTGGCCGCGGCCATCGGGCCGTGGCCGGTGGGTGTCTTCCAGGATGACGGCATCTACCTCATCCTGGGCAAGTCCCTCGCCACCGGGCAGGGCTATCGCTATCTCAACCTGCCCGGCGAGCCTAACGCCACGCACTATCCGCCCCTCTTCCCAGCCTGGCTGGCGATGCTGTGGCGCATGGCGCCAGACTTCCCGCGCAACGTGACGCTGTTCAAGTTCGCCAACGCGCTGCTGCTGGGCATCGCGGCACCACTGTTCTACCGGCTGGCGCGTGAGCGCATGCAGCTCGGCCGGCTTCCCTCGGCGTTAGGCGTGCTGGCATTCACCGCCTGCGCGCCGGTGGTCCTCCTGAGCGTGATGGTGCTCTCCGAGCCGATGTTCCTCGCGCTGCTGGCCCCCACGCTGCTGGTGAGCGACCGGGCCACCGTCAGCGGCTCGCGCCGCGAGGCCGCGCTGGCGGGCGTGCTGGGCGGAGTGCTCGCCCTCGTCCGCACGTTAGGCATCGTGATCGTGCCCGCCACAGCGCTCGTGCTGCTGTGGCGCCGCCGCTGGCAGGCAGCGCTCATCTGCTGCCTGAGCGCGGCGCTGGTGCTCGCCCCATGGCAACTCTGGTCGGCCGCGCACGCCGCCGAGGTGCCCCCAATATTCCTCGGGAAGTATGGGTCGTACCTCGGGTGGCTCACCGATGCCGTGCGCACCGACGGACTCATCTTCCTGCGCGACGTGGCGTGGACGAATCTCAAAAGCCTCGTGGCACAGGGCTGGGCCTCGACCGCCACAGACACGCTTGGCCCGTGGGTCCGGAACGGCACCTCCATCGTGCTCGCCTCCTTCTTCGGGCTGGGCATGGGCGCGCTGGCACGCCGGACACCGGTCATCGCGATCTTCACCGCGACGTATCTCGGCATCGTCGTCATCTGGCCCTTTGCGCCGGCCCGCTTCACCTGGGGAGTATGGCCCGTGGTGGGCATCGTGTTCACGCTCGCGCTCGTGAGCGTGTGGGAATGGCGCGGGGAGCACGGGGGCGATCACCCGCGGCTCCGTCGGCTGCTGCGGCCCCTCGCGTTGGTCGCCTTCGCTGGCATCACGGTGGGGTACGCGGGCTACAATTACCTGGGCGTCACCCGCGACTGGTGGACAGTCGTGCAGTCGTCGGTCGCCAACCGCGCCCGCCCGCTCGGCGAGTGGATCACGGCCAATACCGACACCAGCGCGGTGCTCGCCACCGATGACGATGCGCTGCTCTACCTCTACACCGGCAGGCACACCATCCCGAACGGCGCCTTCACCCCGCAGGAGCACATCACCCCGCAGACGCCTGCCTTTGCGATGCAAGCGCTGCGCACCATTCTCGCCACGCATGAGGTCGACTTCGTGCTGGCCTCCACGAACTACGGTACCTACGCCGTGCGCGGGCTCGTGGAGCAGAACCCCCCGCAACTCCGCGTCGTGGGCGCGCTCCAGACGGGTCGCGTCTTCGCACCCATCACGCGAGGACGCCCCGAGTGAGCGACGGCATGCTGAGGAGCCGGCTCGACAGCGAGCGCATGGTGATGCTGGGGCTGGGCGCCGTGGTGCTCATCGTCGGGATGCTCACGGTCACCCCGTGGCCCGTGGGCGCCTTTCAGGACGATGCCATCTACACCGTGCTCGCCAAGTCGCTGGCCACGGGCGAGGGCTTCCGCATGATCAACCTGCCCGGGTCGCCGAACGCGACGCACTACCCCCCGGGCTATCCACTCGTGCTGGCGGCGCTCTGGAAGCTCTGGCCGTCGTTCCCGGACAATATCGTCCTGTTCAAGTTCGCCAACACGGGCTTCCTGGCGTTGGCCGCCGTGGGCACCTACGCCTTCGCGCGTGAGCGTTGGCAGCTCTCCGCGCCGCAGGCCATCGTCACCGCGCTGGTGGGTACCATCTCCATCGTCGTGTTGTTGCTCACGGGCGTCGTGCTCTCGGAGCCGCTGTTCATGGCGCTGCTCATGCCCGCGCTGCTGTACAGCGAACGGGCCGTGTCCACCGGACATGTGCGGCCGGCGCTCATCGCCGGCCTCCTGCTGGGCGTGCTGGCCATGGTGCGCACGCTGGGCGCCTTCGCGGTGCCGGTGGCCTGCCTTCTCCTCCTCCTCCGCGGACACTGGCGCGCCATGCTGGCGTTAGGCGCCGCCGCCGCCCTCTTCCTGGTACCGTGGCAGCTCTGGGTCAGCGCGCACCAGGGGGAGATTGCCGCACCGCTGGTGGGAAAGTACGGCTCCTACGGCGACTGGCTGGTGGAGGGCTACGCCAGCGGCGGATGGGCCTTCGCCCGTGACGTGCTCGTGCGCAACGCGCGGGACGTGGACACCACCCTCGGCTTCATGTTGATGCCCGTGCTCGCGCGCTGGCCGAGGGTGGTGGTGGGGATCGCGGCGCTCGTCTTCGCCGCGGCGGGAATGAAACGGTACGGGCGCGCGACGCCGGTAACGCTTTCCTTCCTCGGCAGTTATATGCTGGTGATCATGCTCTGGCCCTTTGAACCCAACCGCTTCATCATCGCCATCTGGCCGCTGCTCCTGCCGCTGCTCGGGTTCGGCGTCGCGGCGTGCTGGCGCCTGCCGCTGGCGACGCCAGTCGCGCTGCCCTGGCGGGGCGCGGTGGTCGCTGCCGCGCTGGCGATGAGCTCGGGCTATCTCTGGTACAACGGCACGGGCTACCACCGGAAGTGGTGGGCGGCCGTGCAACGCAACGCTGGGCAACGCGCACGCCCCACCGCCGAGTGGGTCGCGCGATACACGTCCCCCAACGACGTGCTGGCCACGGAGGACGATCTCATCGTCTACCTCTACACCGGCCGGCGCGCGGTGCCGACGTCCACCTTCAGGGCAGGCGAACGCATCCACCCGCTCACGGACCAGGAAGACCTGGCCACGGTGGAAGAAATCTTTCAGGCGTATGACCCGACGTTCTACATCGTCGGCGGCGACCAGGGCATTCGCACCTCCCAGGCGCTGGCACAGCGGAACCCTCCCGTCCTCCGTCTTCTCGGCCGCACCAACCACGTGCTGATCTTTCAACGACTCACGCAATGACGCTTCCCCGAAACCTCACGCCGTCCTTCACGGGTGCTATCGACGGCGGTATGGACTACATGCGCGGCCGCACGCCTATCGCGCGAGACAAGGTCATCCTCTCGGTGCTCATTCCGGTCTATAACGAGTGCAACACCATCCGGCTCATCCTCGAGCAGGTGCACGCCGTTCCGGTCCAGAAGGAAGTCATCTGCGTCAACGACTGCTCCACCGACGGCACACGCGAGATCCTCGACGGGCTCCACGCCGATGGACTCATACACAAGCTCATCCACCAGCCGGCGAATCGCGGCAAGGGCGCCGCCATCCGCACCGCGCTCGAGGCGAGTACCGGAAACATCCTCATCGTGCAGGACGCGGATCTCGAGTACGATCCCGCCGACTGGCCGCTCCTCCTCGATCCCATCATCCACGGCAAGGCGGACGCGGTTTTCGGCTCGCGCTTCCTCGGCGGCTCGCATCGCGTGCTCTACTTCTG
>JBDSVW010000232.1:0-4227 GCA_039927015.1 Gemmatimonadaceae bacterium
AATTCCAGGGAGAGAGTCGGGGAGAACCTACAGGATATCATCCATGAGCGCAGCGTGCAGCGCCGCAACGATCGCCGGATGGAGCGTATCCCACTCCTGGCACGACTCCGGGAGGCCGGTACGCCGCCATGCGGGATTCTTGTATCGCGCCGTTGTGCTCGATGAGTGGTGCGATCCGCATCACAGGCGCTCCGCCCTGAATCAAGCGTTCACCGTTGGCCTTCGAAGCGCGACCCGCCGTACTATCAAACGCCGCGGACAAACCCAACCGTCCCCGCTCCACGAAAGCGATTGAAGTACCAGGCCAGAAGTAAGCCGACCCGCGCAGTGCGTTCTCGGCTCGCATGAATCGTTAGACGCCATCGAGCGTGCGCCAGAACGAGATTTCCGGCGGGCCAGCGAGAAAAGTATTTGCAGCCTGGATGAACGATTGGATATGCGGCTGCTGCATGTGCGGCCCGAGGAAGAGCTCCTGGCTAGGCCAGCGTTCGATCAGAGTGATCCGAGTCGAGTCATTGGCGTCTTGGAGCATTGTGATGCCACCGCAATCCGGCTCAGAAGCTTGGACAGTGGCAACAAGCGCACCAATCTCCCGAACTGCCGTCTTCACCTGATCCGGGAGTGCACGATAGCTGACGACGACAGTTGTTGAGCTCATGAACTCACTCCGTGATCTGACTTGTGGCGGCTGGCGACCCGGTTGAGCCGTGGCCGTCATTATAGATGCGACGGCGGGGCCGCCGCAAGCCACTGCTAACGACGAGGCATGACGATGAGGCACAGGATCATGTTGCAGCGGTCAGCCGACGACAGCCCGCCGTTTACGGTGTCACGTTGTAGGCGATTGACGTGATCTCGAAACGGCCATATGTCCACTCGCCAGAAGGTTCGATCCAATTCGCCTCGCCGAGCGCGCCTATGCGGATTCCGCCGAGTCGCCGATATCCGGAAATCGGGGTGGACCATGCCGCGGCGCCGCCCTCCCGGTCGTGCGCCCGGTCGTTGGACACGAACCCGACAAGATCTCCGGCGTCGTCGAACGTCAGCACGGCGGACACCGTAAACCCCGCGTGGCGGAATGTCGCGCGCACCGATCGCTCGCTGAGGGGCTCGAAGGAGAACGGCAGCTCCAGCACAGCCGCTGGCGCCATGACGAGCACATCATTCATGAGCGTAACCGTTTCGTCGTTCGTGATCGCGGGGCCGTTCTTGTCCACGATCGGCAGCAGCCCGACAACTCGCACCTGGAAGGTGGCGGCGCCGTCCACGTAGCGGTGGAAGACGTCGAACGGCAAGCCCGCCCGGTACGCGTTCATGTGGAACAGTCGTGCCGGCTGCTCGAAAAATTCGTACTGGGTTGCCGTGGCCTGCATCCAGCGCGCCGTCGGGCTGCCGCGCATTTGCGCCTTGAAGGTCACACGCATGTTACGCACGCGAGCGCGTCCGACGGCGCCCATCCGTCGAAGGTACGTCCGCATGAGAGGCGGTAGTGGCGCGAGATCTGCCTCGGTCACGAGCGGAGCCGCAAGCGTCGCCCGGGCCAGTAGCGTATTGCGGTCATGCTCGAAGCGCGAGCGGAAGCTGGACGGGCGCGCGTCGAGGGCAGTGACGAGCAGTGGGATGGCGATGATCACGTTCGCGACCGTGCCGATCTTCGCGTCGGCCCATGCCATCCCGATCAATCCCTGTGACAACAGCACGCCGGCAAGCGCCAGATACCCCCACCATGGGGCGTGCAGGGCCAATCCCACCGCGGCCGCGATCAGTACTACCGCCGTGGCGAGCCACAGCAGGCCGTTTCCGGGAGATATCGGTGTCTGGAGTTGACTGACGCCCGCCCACCCGAACGCCTTGGCCGGACCCAATAGGTGGATCAGGCCGTGCAGTCCGAGCAAGACAGCGAGGGCGATACGCATCATTGTCGTGACGTTCGAGGGCAGGCGAGGCCCGGTGTGATCACGATCGTGATGAGTACGCCGAGACTCAACGATGGTTGGCTACCTTACGTTCGACATGAGCGGCAGGTCGAATGGCGCGCCGCGGCCCTCGGAACGTATGCTCGACGGAAGGGTCGGGCGTCAGCGTGGGACCGCCCTGCGCGTTCTACATTCGGCCGACTACGGTGAGGACGGCCGCGGTCACGAGACCCACCCAGCCCGGGTGCCTTCCCTTGGTAGCTATGAACACTATCGCGGCGCATACGAACAGGGCGACGACGATTGCCTGCGTGAGAAAGGATTGTGCGAGTGAAGCAGTAGCGGGAAAGGATAGCCACACCAGAATAGCGGCGACGAGCCAGCCGAGCACCGTGACCAGATGCCAGCTCGCCCAGAGTATGCGCACATGCCGCTCTAGCAACGCGCTGCCTCCGTTGACGGGGATGACACCCGACAATCGCATGCGGCGAAATACCAGGTGCTCGCCGAGCAGCGAATGGACGAGCCCTACGACAACGATGACCACTGCTGCGGCGACGAAGTACCAGTTCACGGGATCGCGATCTGCAGAGTGTGCGCCTAACGACCCGGTTGAGTCGTGGCCTTCCATACAACTGCGGCGGCAACTACGGCAACGTCACAGGAGCGGACGTGAGCACCTGTTGCGGTCGCCCCCAAACCGGTCCCACGTGTACTCGTGCACGAAAGGTTCCCCGCTGTGACACGTCCACGCGCCTGATCAGCGCGGCGCCGGGCGCGAGGGCGAGCGTCGTCGGAGTGTAGATCCCGAGACACAACAGGTTGAGGGAAAAGAACTCAGTCCACCGGTCGCCGTCGCGACGCTCCACCACGACACCTGGCGCATCTGGGCATCCGGCCAGCGTCACGGGGCGGGTACCCGGGTTGTGCATACGCAGCTCGAACGCGCCGTCGACAACGGCATAGAGGTTGATCGTTGGCGCCGCGACAGGCGACGTCGGCGACCGCTGGCACGCAACGCCCACGCCGGCGAGGAGGAGTACTCGACATACCGCTCTTATCGCTTGCGATGCGCGTATCATTGTTCCTCGGCGAGAAGGCGTGGGCGATTCAGTCGCAGTGACCAGCGAGCGCGTTTTACACGCTCATCGCTGGGGCGTCGTTCGAGTGCTCGCAGGCGAGAGGCGTGTGCATGCTGCGTCCTATGGAGCCGCCAGAGCCACCATGGTGATAGGTGCCTAACGCCTGGGCTGAGCTACAGGCGAGGGTGATGGAGCCAGCGAAGCGAGCATTCAGTAGTTCGGTGGTCTGCTCCAGCGCATGTTCGGCGCACCGCGAGCGAGCGCGTGTTCGGCACTTCCGGTAGGCAGCGCCTGCCGCGCGCACAGGCCCCGTGGCGTCCAGTCCATCGCGGGCGTTGATCGCGGTTGCGTCGCATCCTGGAGGATGAGCACGACGGAACGCCGCGGGCCCTTTCCAGTCCCGGTGAGCATCATCGGCACTCCGGCCGGAACGAGCACGCCGGAGTCGCCCGCCGCCTGCGTCACGACGCCCTCCGGGGTTTCGAGACACATGGAGCCTTCGAGCGTGAACCATGCTTCGGCGCCCGCATGCCGATGGACCACGGAGTTCATGCCGGGTTGGAACACGCCTTCCATATAGACGGCGGCGAGGGAGTCGGCGTGCACGATCGGCAGGTGCCCGATCTGGGCCACACGGGTTCCCAGCACCGACGGCCGCCAGTCGCTGGGAGCAACGGTGAAGAGCCAGATCCGTCCGAGTGATTCCACGACAATCGAGCGGGCCGCGCGTGCGCGGTCGGCGGCGAGTCGCGTGCCGTACGTGTCCAAGTGCCAGTAGAGCGAAGGCTGCGGAGGAAGCGGGCCCAGTTCCTGGCGTGCGGTAATGAAACATCCAAATGAGCGACCGGCGCGCTCACTCGCCGGAATACAGGTCCCGTCGGTCTGCGCACGGAGCGCGTGCCACGGCAGCGCTGTGGTAACGACGGCGGCGAGCAGCGCCGCGCGCGTCCACCATCGTGCAGGCGAGCTGCCGGTCATCTGTGCCTTGGAAGAGTGTGATACTTCGTGTCCGGCTACCGCTCGGGTTCTGTTACGGGGGAAAGGAATCAAGCGAGCGAAGCGAGCATACAATAGCGCGCCCGTCGACTGCAATCCATGCTGGGACTTCCCGATAGATCGCACGGAACTCGATGATCACGGGACGGCTCCCGGTGGTAGCGACACCTAAAGGTACGGTGAATGCGGTCCGAGTACAGGATGGCTCGTGGTCGAGGCAGCTATCGAACCCC
>JBDSVW010000233.1:0-5043 GCA_039927015.1 Gemmatimonadaceae bacterium
GCGGACCTGGCGGTGGTCGTGACGGCGGCCGAGGCGGCCGCGGCGGCGATCAGCAGGGTCGCGGCGAGGGCGGTTCCGATCTCGTCGAGAACGTGGTCGCGATCAACCGCGTGGCCAAGGTTGTAAAGGGTGGTCGTCGCTTCTCCTTCAACGCGCTGGTCGCCGTGGGCGACGGGCCGGGGAAGGTGGGCTTCGCTACCGGGAAGGCGAACGAGGTGTCGGAGGCGGTCCGCAAGGCCGTGGATGGCGCCCGCAAGAACATGGTCGCCATTCCGCTTACCGGTTCGACGATTCCCCACGAGGTGGTGGGGCGGCACGGGGCAGGTCGCGTGCTGATGCGTCCGGCGGCTCCGGGTGCCGGTGTGATTGCCGGTGGGGCCGTGCGCGCGGTAATGGAGTGCGCCGGGATCAGCGACATCCTTACGAAGTCGTTAGGTTCGACGAATCCGCACAACATGGTTCGTGCGGCGTTCGACGGCCTGCAACAGTTGACGACGGTGGAACAGATCGCGCGCGAGCGCGGTGTCGAGCCGTCCGCGATCGGGTACCGGTCGCGCCATAAGGGGAAAGAGGTGCTGAATGGCTAGAACGTTCGTCTGGCATCCCACGCGTGGCCCCAAGGTCACGCCGAAGGATGAGCCGGCCACTGGAGGCAAGGTGTGGATCAAGCAGGTGCGGAGCGAGATCGGCCATAGCGCCACGATGCGCCTGACGCTCCGCGCGTTAGGTCTCCGTCATCATCAGGCAGAAGTCGTCCAGCTGGACACCCCCGCACTTCGCGGGGCGATCAAGAAGGTGCGCCACCTGGTTCGGGTGACGCCCGTCAAGGAGTAAGATCGTGTCGACGCAAAATAAGATCGGGCTCCACAACCTCTCGCCCTCCCCGGGCTCGCACCGCGATCGGAAGCGCCTTGGGCGCGGCCCCGGGTCCGGCACGGGCAAGACGTCGGGCAAGGGACACAAGGGAAGCAAGGCGCGCGCCGGACATAGTGGTCCCGGCGGCGGAAAGCCCGGCTTCGAAGGCGGCCAGATGCCGCTGACGCGCCGGATTCCGAAGCGCGGGTTCAGCAACGCCCGCTTCCGCGACGAGAACCAGATCGTCCGCCTCAGCGACCTTCCGCAGGTCGAAGGCACCGAGGTGACGCGCGAGTCGCTGGCCAAGGCCGGCCTCGTGAAGCTTCGCAAGGGTCCGGTCAAGCTTCTCGCGACCGGCGAGGTGCCGGGCGCGTACACGGTGCGCGGCATCAAGGTCAGCGGCAGCGCCCGTGAGAAGATCGCCGCGGCCGGTGGCCGCATCGAGGACTAATGGCGCAGCCGAATCCGGCCCAGGCGCTCGCGAACATTCGCAACACGCCGGAGCTCTGGGAGAAGATCCTCTTCACGTTCCTCTGTCTCGCGATCTACCGGCTCGGCGCCCACGTGACGGTGCCTGGCGTTGACGTCATTGCGCTGACGGACTTCTTCGCCAATCAGGGTTCGGGTGGGCTGCTGGGGTTGTACGACCTGTTCGTCGGTGGCGGCCTGTCGCGCGCCACGGTCTTCGCGCTCGGCATCATGCCCTACATCTCGGCGAGCATCTTCGTCCAGATCGCGGGCGCGGTGGTGCCGACGTTCGAGAAGATGCAGAAGGATGAGGAGGGACGGAAAGAGCTGACGCAGTGGACGCGGTACGGCACGGTCGTGCTGGCCATCGTGCAGGCGTGGGGATTTGCCCTGTTCACCGAGTCGTTGCAGCAGGCGGTGGCCAATCCCGGCTTCGGCTTCCGGCTCCAGACGGCACTGTTCCTGACGACGGGCGCGGTGTTCGTGATGTGGCTCGGCGAGCAGATCACGGAGCGCGGACTCGGTAACGGCGCCTCGCTGCTCATCTTCTTCTCGATCGTCGAAGGCTTCTGGCCGGGTATCATCCAGTCGTTCCGCTTCGTGGGAACTGGCGCGGTGGGGCCGTTCTCCCTCGCGATCCTCGGTATCGTGATGCTCGGCGTCGTGGCCGGCGTCGTGGCGATGACGCTCGCCGCTCGTCGGGTGCTTATCCAGATCCCGCAGCGCACCATGGCGCGGGGACGGATGCGCGAAGCGGCGCGGAACTTTATTCCGCTGCGTATCAACGCGGCGGGCGTGATGCCTATCATCTTCGCGCAGTCGGTGATCGTCGTCCCGGGAGCGGTGGCACAGTTCTCGGGAAATCCGGCGGCGCAGCGCCTGTCGGAGATGTTCACCCCCGGCTCGTGGCTCTACCTGGTGTCGCTAGGTGTGCTGATCATGTTCTTCACGTACTTCTACACGTCGATCATCTTCAATCCGATCGACTTGGCGGAGAACCTGAAGAAACAGGGCGGCTTTATTCCGGGCGTCAAGCCGGGCGCGAAGACGGCCGAATACATCGACGACGTGGTCACGCGGATCACCCTGCCGGGTGCCACGTTCCTGACGGTGATTGCGCTCCTGCCGGTCATCATCGCGACGTGGATCAACGTCCCGTTCCAGTTTGGCGGCACGTCGCTGCTCATTGTGGTGGGTGTGGCTCTGGACACGATGGCGCAGATGCAGCAGCATTTGCTCCTGCGGAAATACGACGGCTTCATGAAGAAGGGCCGCGTACGCTTCCGCGGACGCCAGACCACGGGCGGCATCTAGCAGGTCGGTCCTGGTCCTGCCCGGCGGCGTTCAAGAAGTGCACAGAGGGCGCGCGGCGGTTGCCGTGCTCCCTCTGTGCCTTTCCTGACGCTTGGCGTGCGGATGTCCCTCCACTCACTTTCGCGTTCCCTTCTCATGATCATCGTCCTCCTCGGTCCACCCGGTGCTGGCAAAGGCACGCAGGGCGAGCGCCTCGCCGCCGAGCTTGGCATTCCCAAGATCGCGACCGGCGACGTGCTGCGTGCGGCGGTGCGGGACGGCACGCCCCTGGGCCTTGCCGCCAAGGCCGCGATGAATCGTGGCGACCTGGTGCCCGATGACGTGATCCTCGGCATCATGAAGGAGGCGCTGGCGGGCCCCGTCGCGTCCAAGGGTGCGATTCTCGATGGGGTCGTGCGCACCGTGCCGCAGTCTGAAGGACTGCAGAAGGCGCTGAAGGAGCTGGGGCGGTCGCTCGACGCCGTGGTCGTGGTCGACGTGCCCGATGACCTGCTCGTGGAACGCCTGAGCGGGCGCACGGTGTGCGATAAGTGCCAGATGCCCTTCACAGGGCTCGAGCCGGGTACCGCCTGCCGGAAGTGCGGCGGTAACCTCGTGCGCCGGAAGGACGATGAGCCTGACGCCGTACGCCACCGCCTTGCGGTGTACCAGAATCAGACCGAGCCCGTGATCGACTGGTACGAGAAGAACGGGGCGGCCGTGAAGTACGTGAACGGCGTGGGCACGCTGGATGAGGTGCTCGGCCGACTCCGCAACGCCATCGGACTGTGATTCACCTCAAGTCGTCCCGCGAGATCGAGATCATGTCGCGCGGCGGACAGATCCTGTCCGCCACGCTCGGTGTGCTGCGAGGGAGCGTGCGCCCCGGCATCAGCACCGCCGAGCTGAACGCGATTGCCGAGGAGTTCCTGCGCGGGTTCCCCGGTGCGACGGCGGCGTTCAAGGGACTGTACGGTTTTCCGGCGAGCGTCTGCATCTCGGTGAACGAGGAGATCGTGCACGGCATTCCGGCGAAGAAGCGTGTGCTCAAGGATGGCGATATCGTCTCGATGGATTTCGGCGTGAAGCTGGAAGGCTACTACACCGATGCGGCGATCACCGTGGGCGTGGGCCAGATTGACGAGACCAACCAGCGGCTGCTGGAGGTGACGCGCCAGGCACTCGACGCCGGCGTGGCCGCGGCTCGCGTCGGCAACCACGTGGGCGACATCGGCGCGGCCGTCTCGGCCGTTGTGCGCGGCGCCGGCTTCACGACGGCTGACGACCTCGTGGGACACTACGTGGGCACCAAACCGCACGGGGATCCGCAGGTGCCAAACTTCGGAAAGCCGAAGCGCGGGGTCAAGCTGTTGGCCGGCCTCACCATCGCCATCGAGCCGATGGTGAATGTGGGCGCTTCGCCCATCCGCACGCTGTCGGACAAGTGGACCGTGGTCACGGCCGACGGGTCGCGCTCGGCCCACTTCGAGCACACCGTCGCCATTCTGGACGACGGGCCGCGCGTGCTTACCGCTGCCGCCTGACGCTCACCCGCCGATGGCGGCCTCCACCCGGCGGGTGGCGGCTTCGGTGTTCACTCGCGCAGCGGCGAGCAGTTCCTGCGACTCGGTGAGCAATGTGGCGCCCGCACCCTTGTTGCTCAGCGAACTCACGTTGATGCGGACGTTGTAGACCGCGCCGCGACATGCCGCCTGGGCGAGGAGAGCCGCGACCCCCGCGTCGGACGCGCAGTTCGTGTTGCCCTTCTCAGCCACGAGTGCCGCGAGCGCCGTGACCTCCGCGCAGGCACGAGCCGTTTCCAGCGGCACTGCGGCGGCGCCGAGCAACGCCTGATCGATCGCGGCCGTGCGCTGCGCGACTTCCTCCTCCGTCTCCTTCGGCAGCGTGTAGGATTTCATCACCTCGGCGTAGGCGTTCGCGTCACGCTCCACCAGCGACGCGAGCTCGTTGCCCACCGCGACCGCTCGCAGCGCGAGCTCACGCATCTCTGCTTCGACCGCGGCGTACTTTTTCCGGCCGATGGTGAGACCCGTGACCATCTGCGCCAGCGCCGCACCCAGCGCACCCACGTGGGCGGCCACGGAGCCGCCCCCCGGCGCAGGAGTCGCCCCGGCCACGCTGGCCACGAAGCTGCTGAGGCTCTCCCCACCGGCCATGGCCTGGCGCACCTTGCGTTCGAGCACCATGTCGGACGAGAATCCGCGCAGGTGCAGGTGGCGGGCGGCAGTGTCGAACAGCGCCCGCTCGGGCACCAGTCCCACGATCTCGCTCCAGGTGGGCGAGACCCCTTGGGCCTGCGCCTCCATGCGCACCATCTCGAAGGCCCGGTAGACCGGGGTCTTCTCGATGTCCACCAGGTTCATGGACACCTGCGCCTGCCCGTCCACCTCGAAGCCGAGGCCTTTC
>JBDSVW010000234.1:0-4972 GCA_039927015.1 Gemmatimonadaceae bacterium
GCTGGGTGTGCTGGCCGCGCGCCCGCTGCTGATTCACTGTGTCACCGTCTCCGACGATGACCTGGGCACGATCGCCCGGCACAGTTGCGCCATCGCGCATTGTCCCGCGTCCAACGCCAAGCTGGGACACGGCATCGCTCCCCTTGGCAGGATGCTCAAACACGGTGTGCGGGTCGGCCTGGGGTCTGACTCCGTCGCCTCCAACAACCGGATGGATATGCTAGACGAGGCGCGACTGGCCGTCCTGTTGCAACGCGCCAGCGAGCGGCGGCACGATGTGCTGCCCGCCGCGGAGGCCATCCAGCTCGCCACGCGGGGGGGAGCGGAGGCCCTGGGACTGGGGAGCGTTGCCGGAACGCTGGAGGCGGGAAAGGCTGCCGATCTCGCGGCGTTCTCGTTAGGATCGCCCCGCGACATGCCCGTGTATCGCGTGGAAGATGCGTTGCTCTGGGCCGGGGCCGGACGCGTGGCCCAGCTCGTCGTGGTGGAAGGCCGGGACCTGGTGCGCGATGGTCGCCTGCTGCGCGCGGTGCCCGACGCCATCCGCCTCGCCGGCGAGGCTGCGGCGGCCCTTTCGGCGTGGCGCGACGCGCCCGACCGCTAACTTCGCCCCTCGCGCCACCTTCCGCAGGCTCAGGCGCACTGATTATGCTTCGTCAACCTTGACGGAGATCACGATGGCGAATCCTTCGTCCGGTCGCACGGACAAAATCTGGCGCGACGGCGAACTCGTGAACTGGGAAGATGCGACCCTGCACGTGATGTCTCACGTGGTGCACTACGGGTCGTCGGTCTTCGAAGGGATTCGCTGTTACGACACGCCCAGCGGCGGTGCCGTCTTCCGTCTGCGCGAGCACATGCGGCGCCTGCACGACTCGGCCAAGATCTACCGCATGCCGATCAATTTCAGTGTGGATGAGCTCGTTCAGGCGACCGTCGACACCGTGGCCGCGAACGACCTGCGCGAGTGCTACCTGCGCCCCGTGGTGGTACGCACCGGCCAGCAGATGGGCTTCAATCCCATGGGCGTGCCGGTGGAGTGCTTCATCATCGCCTACCAGTGGCCAACCTATCTCGGTCACGAAGCGCTCGAGAAGGGAGTGGACGTGTGCGTCTCGACGTGGCGCCGGGCCGCGCCGGGCACCTTCCCGACCATGGCCAAGGCGGGCGGTAACTATCTCAATTCGCAGCTGTCGAAGCTGGAAGCGAAGCAGAACGAATACAGCGAAGGCATCATGCTCGACTCCTTCGGCTTCGTGTCCGAGGGCAGCGGCGAGAACCTGTTCCTCGTGCGGGACGGCGTACTCTACACGGCGGGTCTCGGCGCCGGCATCCTGCACGGCATCACGCGCGACACCATCATCCGTCTGGCACGCGAGATGGGATACGACGTGCGCGAGCAGCAGCTGCCGCGCGAGATGTTGTACATCGCCGATGAAATGTTCTTCACGGGCACGGCGGCCGAACTCACGCCTATCCGTTCGGTGGACAAGCTGCCGATCGGTGACGGCAAGCCCGGCGAGATCACGAAGAAGTTGCAGGCAGAGTTCATGGGAATCGCGAAGGGCACGATTCCCGATCGCTTTGGATGGTTGACCCCCGTTCCGGCAGCAGCCCTGGCCCAGTGATGAGCTTGGGCACGCGCCGCACGCTGGGGCAGGAACTGGTCGCCCTTCCAGACAGACGGAGGCCTCGCTGTGTCGCGCAGCGGGACCTCAGACGGTCACCGTATTGCAGGATGGTCGTTCACCACTGATTCCGCGACTCCCGCCGATTACCGTTTGGCGGGAGTTTGTGCACCCACGTGTGGGAGGGCAGCGTGATCCTCGGTTGTCTCGCACTCAATGCTTCGTTCGAACCATTGACCATGGTCCCCATGAAGCGCGCGCTCCGGCTCGTCATCGACGGCAAGGCTGAAATTGTCGAAGCGGATGAGGGTCGGCTCGTGCGCTCTGAGCGGCTCTCCGTGCCACGCCCTGCGGTCATCCGGCTCATGAAGTTCATCCACGTGCCCCGCAAGTTTCGCCGGCAGGTGACCAACACCTTCCTGTTCGCCCGCGACCACTACAAGTGCCAGTACTGCGGCCGTCCCAGCTTCGAACTCAAGCCGCGCGAGGCGCTCACCCGGGACCACCTCATTCCGCTGTCCCGCGGTGGCACGAACGAGTGGACGAACGTGGTCACGGCATGCTCGTCGTGCAACACGCGCAAGTCCAACCGCCTGCCCAGCGAGATCGGCATGTACCCGATGATCGCCCCGGTGGAGCCGCACTTCGTGCACCTCAGCTGGGCCGTGCGCCGGCTGACCCCGATTCAGGCGCGCTACATCCGCTTCTTCTATGGCGAAGCCACGCTGCACAGGCTCGAGGTGCTGGAGCAGCGCTCGCAGCGCGTGGCCGCCGGCTGAACCACCGGCGTGCCCGGCGGCCCGCGCACGTCAGGGCCGGAAGGTCTCGCTGCGCGCTTCCAGCCGTCGCATCTGGCCGCCCAGCACTTTCGCCAGCAAGGTGCGCATACCGCGACCCACCGCGGTGCCGGGATTCCGCTGGCCGCGCACGGCGGGCTTCAGCTCCCCGCGCAGCCAGCGCTCCACTTCGTCCAGGTCGGAAACGGAGAGCATCGCGAGTTCGAGCGTGACGTTGTAGTACATGGGTATGCGGCGGGCCATCGGCCGTATGGGCGCCTTGATCGGGCGTTCGATTTCCGCGGCCAGGTCGGCGAACTGGCGGAATCTCCCCATTTGCGTCGCGGAGTCGCCGATGACGCGCACGGCGTCGAATTGCTCTTGCATGGCATCGTAGCGCACCAGCACGTCCCACTCGGCGCTGCGCAGCATCGAGTCGAAGAATCCGCGCGTCGTCCACAACTCGGCGCGAAAGTGCAGGCGGGCCGGAAATCCGTTCCGCAGCAGGTCCACGACGTAGCGCTCGGCCAGCACGTTGCGCGCGCGGATCGTGGGTGCTTCCTCGCCTAACGCGGCCTGCGCCGGCAGCGTGATCTCGAGCTCGGGACGCTGCTGCGCAGCCGCCGGCACACCGGCGGCCAGCAGGGCCATGCACAGCACGAGCGTGCGAGGTTTCACGTGCTAGAACCTGGGCTGCAGCCGGACGAAGACGTTGATCGGTGCCGATCGGCCGTTCACGCCCTTGGCGGCATAGATGCCGATGTTGTCGAGCACGAGGCCGAGGCCGACATCGAGCCGGAATGTCGAGAGGCTGGGTAACGCACCCTTGCCGTAGAAGAGCTCTCCGTCGGAGGGTCCGACGAGCCACCCGCGTCCCGCGTCCGCGAACAGCACCCACTGCGTGCCACGACCCCAGCCCGCACGACGACTGTCCCGCTCTCCATCGAGCACGCCGAACGGATCGACGTGCACGTCGCCCCGAAACTCCACCTGCGCCATCGCGAAGCGTTCACACTGCGCGGGACGTCCGCGTGGGCCAGTCGTCGTGCCCGCCGTCGATGGCGTCGAGCACTGCAGCACGTTGCTCTCGTCATTGCTCCGCCGGAAATCGTAGCCCGCCATCGAGCCCGGCCCGCCCAGCGAGAAGCGACGCTGCAACGGGAGGTCGTCGCCGGATAGCCAGCCACCAGCCACGAGGCGGAAGTTCAGTTGCCCGTCGGGGGAGATGCGGTTGTAGCGCCGGAGGTCGACGAACAGACGGTCGTAGGTGGTCTCACCCGTTGGTGATCGGTCGCGCACACCGGGTGACGTCGCGCCGTATCGGTGGATGGTACCTGTGCCGAACTCGTAATCGGCGACAAGGAACCACCCCGTCCATGGATTCTCGGGATCGTTGCGGCTGTCGTATCGCAGCGTTGTGTTGAGCAGGTGCATGGTCCCCTCGTCCATCGCCGGGTTGTCACGCCACCGCTGATCGTTCCTGAGCAGGGTCCACGGATCGCGCGTGGAGCGCGCCGCCCACCGCTGGTCGGAGTACGAGATGCCCACCGAGGAGTGCCGGCCCGTGGTGACGTCTGCCACCAATACGCCGCCATGCTTGTTGTAGTAATCGCGAAAGTCGCGGTGCAGCACAAACGAGCTGAGTCCCACCTCCGGGTCACTCAACTGCCACGATTCAACCGCGTCCACAAGGTCGAACAGCCGGCCGCCAAGTCGCACTTTCCCCCGGGGCCCCACCTCGATCTCGACCTTGAGCGAATGCCCCACGTTCTCCGGCTTCCATTCGAATCAGTCGGCGCTGCGCACCACGCCGAACGCGTCCACGCTCAGCCGTCCCGCGCGCGTGGTGCGACCGAGGCGGGGTCCGATGAACACGGGCAGTCCCTCGATGCGATTGTACGTGCGTGCCGACACCAGCCGCAGGTCCGTCCAGCCGCCGCTGCGCCAGCGCTCGCGCCGCCGCCACCACCGCTGTGAGTCATCGGATTCACCCTCACGAATCGTCGCCAGCTGGTCGCCCTCACGGGTATAGTCCAGCGGGGCGGGAAAGGCGCGAATGGTGCCGGCCACCGTGCCGAGTTCGCGTCCCGACACGTCACCCCCCACGACGAGGATGCCGCCGTCCACTCTTGCGGTCGCCAGCAGGCGAACGGCGGCGTTGATCGCCACCACTCGGCCAGTCACGTGTCCGGCGATGGTGAGTTCACCGCCGAGCATCGCGATGTCGCCCGTGACTTCCCGGGCCGCCTGCACCAGGTAGTCTCCGCTCACCCGCAGGGTGCCGGAGGCGTTCCACACCCGCACCGCCTCCTCTGCGGCCTCGCGCGGCGGGCCGGTTCGCGCGGGCTGCTGTGCCTGCGCGCCGGTCAGGAGACAACCGGCGAGCAGGGTGCCCGTGATCAGCGGACGAAGTTGCATACGGGCTCCAGGGTCGATGCCGTGCGCGGTACGCATGATCTCGCCGCGCCTTCACCGGAACGATTCACGCGGGGCACGCGACACACAACGACCGCGCCGCGGGGAGAATCGTGGAAGGGGCGGCGTGTTGTGATCGCGAGTCAGGCTGAA
>JBDSVW010000235.1:0-3038 GCA_039927015.1 Gemmatimonadaceae bacterium
TCGTCCTCCACCACCAGCGTGCGTGTGCCCACCACATCCTCCCTGCCATCGACATGGCAAGTCTCTGGGAGGAAATGGGACCTGTCAAGCTCGCCAGCTATTGCGGAGTCAGCGCCACGGTGGACGCGATCGGCGTAGCCAATCACGCCTTCAATGCCTCGTCAGGCCTCGCGCCTCCCTCATGCGAACTCCGGCGAGCGCCTGCGGGCCGTCTCCCTACTCGGTACCATCCCGTGAATTGCATACGCGTCGCGGGATTGCCAAACCGTCGTCCGGCCCCGAAGGTAGGTCGCACGCGTGGCACGGAGAGATGCAGGTGGGCTGCCGCTCCGGGACTCGGCCGAGGAGAGGCCCGCGCTCTCGCAATGGCTGATCGCGCGGCATACACCCAGGGAGGACTTGCATCTGGCGATGATGGCTCCGCTTCGCTTGCTCACCCGAACCTGTCTGCTGGTGTTGCTCGGTTCCTCCTGCGCGAAGGAAGCAGGCGGGCCCGTCATCGGCCTCATCACCAAGACGGAAACGAATCCGTTCTTCGTGAAGATGAGGGAAGGGGCGCAGGCAGCGGCCGATGCGCGCGGTGCCCGCCTGCTGACGGGGGCAGGGAAGAACGACGGCGATAACGCGGGACAGGTGACGGCGATGGAGAACATGATCGCGGCCGGCGCGCAGGTCATCCTCATTACGGTAAGCGACGCCAAGGCCATCGTGCCGGCGATCGAGAAGGCGCGGGCGCAGGGCGTGCTGGTGATTGCCCTCGACAGCCCCACTGACCCTGAGGCGGCCACCGACGCGTTATTCGCGACGGACAACTACAAAGCGGGAATGCTGACGGGACAGTACGCGCGAGCGGTACTGGGCGCGCGGGCCCCGCGCATCGCCACCCTCGACCTGCTGCCGGGACATCCGGTGGGCGCCCGGCGCCACAACGGCTTCCTCAACGGCGCCGGCCTGCCCGCACCCGATGCGTCGAGCAACACCCTCGGCCAGCCACCGGAGGTCGTGTGCATGGCCGACACATACGGCGACCAGGCGAAGGGGCAGACCGCAATGGAGAACTGCCTGCAGAAGAACCCGGAACTGAATGTCGTCTATACGGTCAACGAGCCCAGCGCTGCGGGGGCGTACAAGGCGCTCACGTCTGCAGGCAGGGCGCGCGACGTCGTGCTCGTGTCAATAGATGGGGGCTGCGCAGGGGTCAGGGACGTCGAGCGCGGGGCGATTGCGGCCACGGCGCAGCAGTATCCGCTCAAGATGGCGGAGATGGGCGTGGCGGCGGGGGTGGAGTTCGTGAAGACCGGGAAGCGACCGAGCGGCTATACGGACACCGGCGTCGCGCTCATCGCCGGGCGGCCGCTTCCCGGCGTGGAAAGCCTCGGCGTTCGGGCGGGACTGGACCTCTGTTTCGGCAGCAAGTAGGCCCCGGTTGATGTCGCGCACCTGGAGGGATCGACTGGCCCCGCTGGGCGCCCTCGGTCCGCTGGTGGCACTGCTGGCTGCGTGTGCGTTCTTCGCCACGCAGAGTGACCGCTTCCTCTCCGCCGCCAACCTCTCGCTGGTGCTGCAGCAGGTGATGGTGGTGGGCGTGCTGGCCATCGGGCAGACGCTGGTCATCCTCACCGCGGGCATCGATCTCTCGTGCGGGATGGTGATGGCGCTGGGCGGCATCGTGATGACCAAGGCCGCCGCCGAAGCCGGGCTCCCCGTGCCCGTGGCCATCGCCGCTGGCGTCGGGGTGACCACCCTGTTCGGTGCGGTGAACGGCCTGCTCGTCACCCGCGTGAGGCTGCCCTCCTTCATCGTGACGTTAGGCACGCTCAACATCGCCTTTGCCATCACGCAGCTCTATTCCAGCGCGCAGACCGTGACGGGACTGCCCGGGGCGCTCACGCGCCTTGGCGACACCATGCGCATCGGCGGCACATCCGTGGTGTACGGCGTGCCCGTCATGCTGGCGCTGTACGCGCTGGCCTGGTTCGTCCTGCGCGAGACGGCGGCGGGACGGCATGTGTATGCGGTGGGCAACAACCCCGAAGCCACCCGGCTCACCGGCATCGACACACAGCGCGTGCTGCTGGGCGTGTACGTGACGGCTGGCGTGCTCTATGGCATTGCGGCGCTGCTGTCGGTGGCACGCACCGGCGTCGGCGACCCCAACGCGGGACAGACGGAGAATCTCGACACCATCACGGCCGTCGTGCTGGGCGGCACGAGTCTCTTCGGCGGGCGTGGCATCGTGCTGGGTTCACTCGTGGGCGCGCTCATCGTGGGAGTCTTTCGCAACGGACTGACGCTGATGGTGGTCTCATCGGTGTATCAGATCCTCATCACGGGCATCCTCGTGATCCTCGCCGTCACCACGGACCAGCTCTCCCGCCGGGGGGAGCGGTGAGCGACGCGATGCTTCCCTCCGCTCCGTCGGGCGCGGCGGGCGACATCGTGCTGCAGGCCCGAGGGCTGGTGAAGCGCTTCGGGCACGTGACGGCACTCGACGGCGCCGACTTCGAGCTGCGTCGCGGTGAAATCCTGGCCGTGATCGGCGACAACGGGGCCGGCAAGTCCACGCTGATCAAGGTGTTGAGTGGCGCGCTGGTGCCTGACGAGGGCACGATGGTGCTGGATGGGAAACCCGTGCGATTCTGTTCTCCCATCGAGGCGCGACGCGCGGGCATCTAGACGGTGTACCAGGATCTGGCGGTGGCGCCGGCGCTGTCCGTGGCCGAGAACCTCTTCCTGGGCCGCGAGGTGCGCCGGGCGGGGTGGCGCGGCAGCGTGTTGCGCATGCTCGACAAGGCGCGCATGCTGCAGGAGAGCCGGTCGCACATGGAGCAGCTGCAAATCGGGATCGGTTCCATGCGCCAGGCGGTGGAGACACTCTCCGGCGGGCAGCGGCAGGGGGTGGCAGTGGCGCGCAGCGCAGTATTCGCCCGCCACGTGGTGATCATGGATGAGCCCACCGCCGCGTTAGGCGTGAAGGAGAGCAACATGGTGCTCGACCTCATCCGCCGGGTGCGCGCGCGCGGGCTCTCTGTCGTGCT
>JBDSVW010000236.1:0-2716 GCA_039927015.1 Gemmatimonadaceae bacterium
GGAATGCTCGCCATACCGTTGGCGTCGGACCGGGTGCTCTTCTGCTCCATCGCCTCCTTCCCGGATATCTCGCCCCCGAACATCACGAGCTGGTTGGCCACCGGCTTCCCATCCACCAGTGTCTTCACCAACAACGTCGCGCCAGCCTTCAACGAGTACGGATTCGTCGTCGGCATTATCTCGGCGGGATAACCCATCGGCGTGGCGTAATGCGCACTGCGCGCATTCCCCACCTGCACGAGTGCCTTCACGTGCTTGTGATAGCGCTCCTTGGCCGGCTTGTTCAGCTCCCCCGACTTCCGTCGCGCCTCAAGCACATCCGGAATGCCGTCGTCCTGCAGGTACAGGTTGAAGTCGTCCGCCGAGAGGTCGATCTGGCTCGGCTTGGTGGACACGCCGATCACGTAGGTGCCGGCACCGCGCGTGTGGATATGGAAGGTGCTCGTGTCTCCCCGCACGCCCCACTCAGCGGTGTCCAGCGCGATGCGGCCGCGCGGGGTGAGCACGCTCGCGTCGGCCAGCCGATTCCGCGCAATGGAGTTCTCGCTCTTGGAGAACGTCCCGTTCATGAGGCGCACGCGCACCTCCGCATTCTCCGGCGCGAAGAAGCGGGTCGGCTTCACGAGCATGTCGTGCGCCATGGCGAGCGTGAACGACGCGAGCAGCAGCGTCACGGCGATGACCAGCGGGGCAACGCGGCGAACGCGAACGGACGTGGCGGGAGCGGACGTCACGAATCTCCTCCGGGGCAGCATGTGGGGATCACGAACTCCCTCAACTATATGGGACGATTTGCCGGCGCGCATCACGGCGCGACCATTGGGCGACCATTGGGCGACGATCAGTCGACCAGCCGGCGACGACAAGCCAACCCTGAAGCGACGATTCGCCGCCCCTCAGCCAGCAATCACCTGGTGGAATCCCGGGCCGCAGCAGCCTCGGCCTCATCGAGTGCAGCCGCGTCGGCCGCCGCATCCTCCGCCACCTCCCGCGCCAGCCGCACCTTGATCTCCCCCATCTCGGTCAGCCCCAGCACTCGGCCTACGCCGGTCGGGTCGATGCCATACTCCGCCGGCAGCACCGCCGTCAGCAGCAAAACCGCCGCCGTGACGAGCGCAATCAGCGTGGAGCGAACCAGCGCGCGCGATGACGGCAGGGGCGCCGCCACAGTCTCAGGCGCGGATGACGGCGGGGGCACGATCATGCGGTCAACCTCCAAACGAGCGAGTGACGAAGAATCCGGCAATCTGATATCCCATCAACACGAAGCCGGCCGCCATAATGGCCACGTTGGCGCCCCACGCGCGGCGGCCGAAGCTCGGCGTTCGCCGCCAGTACGACATGGCGATCAAAATCATGCCCAGCGCCAGCAACTGCCCCACTTCCACCCCCACGTTGAACGCCACGAGGTTGGGCACCAACCCCTCCGGCGACACCTGGAAGTCGAGGATCTTGGTGGCGAGCCCCAGTCCATGGAAGAGTCCGAACACGAGCGTCGCCACCCTGGCGTCCGGGGCCCGTCCGAACCAACGCTCGAACGCGCGCATGTTGTCGAGCGCCTTGTACGCCACCGACAAGCCGATGATCGCGTCGATGACATACGCATTCACCTGCACCCCGGCCAGCACTCCCGCCAGCAGGGTGATCGAATGGCCGGCCGCAAAGAGAGTGACGTACAACGCCACATCTTTCGCCCGATACAAGAAGAAGATCACCCCAAGCAGGAAAAGCAGGTGATCGTAGCCGGTCACCATGTGCTTGGCCCCGAGGTAGGCGAACGGCACGAGCAGCACGCCGGACATCTCCTGCAGGTACCCCTTGTCGCCCGACGCCACGCCATGGGCGAGTGCGATTCCAGGTGCGAGCAGCAACACGGCGGCAAGCGATAGCCAGCGCGCGAGGTTCGATCGGTTCATGACAGCGTGGTCGGCAGCGTAATGGAGAGCGTCATGGCCAGCATGAGGGGCAGCATGAGGGGCCTGCATGGTCGCGTCGATGGATTGGAATGCGTCTCTCCCCCTCAATACCGCACCGCGTACTGCACCTTCACCAGTAACTGATTCGACCCGAACCCCCACGCCCGGTCCAACCGCCGCGTCGGATCGGTCGGCACCCCGCTGTTGGGAAGCCCGGTTTCGGGGTTCAAATCATGCCGCAGGTTGTGGTTGTACACGACGAACACATTCCCCAACGGCGCGAACGTCCACCGCAGCCGAGTGTTGGCCCCGAAGGTGTCACTCGTGTTGTCGTATTGCAGGTAGCTGTTGAGCTGCAGGTCGGGCGAGAGATTCACCCGCATGCGGGTGCCCACCAGGTCCTGCGTGAAGTTGCCCTCGGGCAGCCGCCCCACGTTGCGGGTGGCGTTGAGCTCAAAGATCAACAGCGACGACGGCTTGAACGCGCCGGTCAGCACCAGCTCGTCCAGGCGCCCCGTATAGAAGCCGCCGGTCCAGAACGTCGCCTGCCCGCTCACGCGGCGCTTGGGGGCGAAGCCGGCCTCGAATCGATAGCGCATCCAGTGATACGACCCGGCGGGAATGGTCACCCCCTTGGCGATCTGGAACGGCACCACCAGTCGCTCGCCGGTGGGATTCGCGTTGAGCTCGAAGCGATCCCCACTCTCCAGTCGCCAGTTCACGGGCGCGAAGAACACGCGGTAGCTCTCCCACTGGCTGTCCAGGTCACTCACCAGCGTGAAGAACAGCTCGTTCACCAT
>JBDSVW010000237.1:0-3101 GCA_039927015.1 Gemmatimonadaceae bacterium
CCGCTGCTCGCATCCGGCCCGGGCACATACGGTGGACGCGCGCGCCATGAGCATCGTCGGGGAGCGGTCGCGGCGCTTTCCGCTGGGCGCGGCCCTCACGCAGGAAATGCTGGCGGACGATCCCTATCCCCTCTTTCACGAGTTGCGGCCGCGCGAACCGGTGACGTGGGCAGGCGCGCTGGGGCAGTGGCTCGTGACGCGGCGTGACGACGTGATGGCGGTCGTGCGCGACCCCGAGACATTTCGCACCGACTCCCCATCCTCTCCCATTCGGGACACCTTCGGCGCCCAGATGCTCAGTACCGAGGGCGAGCAGCAGCGCCGCTTCAAGTCCCCGACCGCTGCGCCGTTCAATGCCCGGGCGGTGGAGCAGCACTCCGCGCCCGTCATCAGGGAGATTGTCGAATCGCAACTGCGGAACATGCGAGGGCTCCACGGAGGAGACCTGCGCATCCTGCTCGCGGCGCCGGTGGCCCGTTCGACCGTGGCCCACGTGCTGGGAATTGCCCCGGAGCTGGAGGACACGCTGGGTGCGTGGTACGAGACCTTCGCCGACGCACTCGTGAACTACGACGCGCGACCGGAGACACGCGCGCGCGCCCACGCTGCAGCTGACGAGTTCCGACAGGCCATCACACCCATCCTCCGATCGCCCGGACCTGACGAGTCCAACCTGCTCTCGTACCTGGCGCGCCAGTATCCCCGCGTGCTCGACGACGAAGAGATCGCCTCCACTGCGCTCATTGTGCTGTTCGGTGGCATCGAGACGACAGAGGCTGCGCTGTCCAATGCGCTCTGGGCGCTGATGATGCATCCGGAGGCGTTGCAACGGGCGCGCACCAGCGACGAGGCGCTGGCGGCGTGCTTCGAGGAATCGCTGCGGTGGGAACCGGCCGTCCAGACGTGCACCCGCTACGCGGCGAGCGACACCGTATTGCGCGCCGCGCGAATCGCGGCGGGTGAGACGGTGCAGTGCATGATTGGTGCGGCCAATCGGGATCCCGCGCAGTATGCGTTGCCGGACCGATTCGACCCGTGGCGGGAGGATGCCGGCGGGCACCTGGCGTTCGGCTTCGGACGGCATTTCTGCCTCGGTGCCGCCCTGGCGCGGGTCGAGGCGCGACTGACGATGCGGGCCCTCCTGCAGACATTTCCCGCTCTCGCCATCGATCCCGTCCGCGCCGTGCCGCCGCGTGGCCACGAGTTCCGGAAGCCTCCGACCCTCTTCGCGATCTGGCACGCATAGCGCGTCGACAATCGCCGTACCGCCCGGCCGACCAAGCGCAATCCCGTGAGTGCGCCGCTTCGGATGGCGGGAGCCTCACGATCCTTCGGTGACACCGCGCCGGTCGCCGTGCGGGTCGCTGTGCCGGTCGCCGTGCCGGTCGCCGTGCGGGTCGCTGTGACGGGATGCGGTTAGCGGGGTAGATTAGCGAGGTTGGCACTCAGTCTGCATGCATTGTGGTATGCCGCGCCTGGCCCGCCGGCCTCCCACCATCCCACCCTTGGTCTCCCTCGTGTCTCCGACTCTCACCTCGCCGAGCTCCCTCGTGACGCTGGACGACCTCCGCGCGGCGGCAAGCACGCTGCGCGGCGTGGCGATCCGGACGCCGCTGTTGCCCTTGGACGCGCTGGGCGACCAGCTGGGGGCGGAGGTGTGGGTGAAGCCGGAGATGCTGCAGCGCGGTGGGGCCTTCAAGTTCCGCGGGGCGTACACCTTCCTGTCTCGGCTCTCCGCGGAGGAGCGGTCGCGCGGGGTCATCGCGCCGTCCTCGGGCAACCATGCACAGGCCGTGGCGTACGCGGCACGCATATTCGGCATCCAAGCCACGGTTGTGATGCCTACCACGGTAATGGCGGCCAAGCGGGGGGGGGCGGAGCGCCTGGGGGCCCGTGTGGTGCTGGCCGGCACGACCACCAACGACCGGATGGACAAGGCGAAGGAGCTCGTGGCATCCGAGGGAGTGGTGCTCGTGCCGCCGTACGACGACGCGACCATCATCGCCGGCCAGGGCACCACGGGATTGGAAATCGCAGAGGATATGCCCGATGTAAACCTGGTGCTCGTGCCCGTAGGCGGTGGTGGGCTGAGCGCCGGCGTGGCCGCCGCCATCAAGCACCTGTGTCCCGCGGCGCGGGTGATCGGTGTGGAACCTGCCGGCGCACCCAAGCTCACCCAGGCGCGGGCAGCCGGAGCGCCGGTGGTGCTTTCACACTCGGCGAGCATCGCTGACGGACTCCTCGCCATTCGCATAGGGACCACCACGTTCGCCCACCATCAGGCGTTTCTGGATGATGTCGTGACGGTGGAGGACGAGGACATGGTGCGCGGTATGCTGTACCTGCTCGATCGCGTGAAGGTGGTGTCGGAGCCCAGTGGCGCCATCACCCTGGCCGCGTTGCTGGGCGGACGGGTGAAGCCCGAGCCCGGGAGCCGCGTGGTGTGCGTGCTGAGCGGTGGCAACATCGAATGGCCCGGGCTGCAGGAGCACTTCGGGAATGCCTAACGCGCGGATCCTCATCGCCGACGATGATGCATCCATCGTCCAGACGATGACGTGGGTGCTGAAGGAGCATGGCTACGACGTGGTGTCGGCCCAGCAGGGAAGCCGCGTGCTGGAGCTCATGGCCGAGCGCACGCCCGACCTGGTGCTGCTGGACGTGATGTTTCCCGATGCCGACGGCTACCAGATCCTGGAACGGATCAAGAACGAGGACCGCTGGCGTGACGTCCCCGTTCTGATGGTGTCCTCCCTCCCGCCGGAGGAGGCCGCGGTGCGCACGCTGGGGCTGGGCGCCGCGGATTTCGTTCGCAAGCCGTTCCGCGTGAAGGAGCTGCTGGCCCGGATTCAGGCGCAACTGCGCATGCGCGCCATCCTGCGCGGGGCCAACGACACGTTGCGCCACGTGGAGGAGGAACTGGAGCGGGCGCGCGAGGAGGCGGAGAATCGGCGCAAGCTGGTGGACATCCTGCACGACGTCACGGACGATCTCTCGTCCGACGAGATCTACCACCTGCTCGCCCGCCGCGTGGCGCGCGCGCTTGGGCTCACGCACTGCTCGGTGATCCTTGCCCGCGCAGAAGAGGGCCTGCGCGTGGT
>JBDSVW010000238.1:0-14090 GCA_039927015.1 Gemmatimonadaceae bacterium
CGGGGTGGGGGCTTTGATTTGTGCAGCTGGCATCGCAGGGGAGCTCTCCCTCCTCCGCCGTGCGCGCTAGGAGCCCGGTGAGGTTTCGGGCGCAATGGTCGACCTGGAGCGAGCCACTCGGCGTTCCATTCCTCCGACTCCTTCCTTTACGGCATGCGGATCGTTCAGGTCTCTCCATATAGCTGGGATGCGCCTGGTGGCGTGCAGATTCACATCCGCCAGCTCTCGCAGCAACTGCGCTTACGAGGACACGAGGTCCTCGTTATTGCACCCGGTGACGAGCCCGGCCTGCGCGACGACGCGCTCATCGTCGGACGCACCTTCACTCTGTGGGCCAATGGCTCCGTGGCGAAGGTCTGCCTTTCCCCCAAGGCGCTGCGCGGCGTACCGCGGGCCTTCGAGGAATTCGCCCCGGACATCATCCACGTGCACGAGCCGTTCGCACCCGGCGTCTCTGTCAAGGCGGTGCTCTCCGCCAACGCGCCGGTGGTGGGCACGTTCCATTCGTATTTCGCGCACAACACCATCGAGGGCCTGGTGTACGCCGCGGTCACGCCCCTGCTGCGTTCCATCTGGCGGCGCGTGGATGAGCGCATCGCGGTGAGCCGCGCCGCCCGGCATTCCGCGGCGTCCCGTCTTGGCCCGGGCCGTTTTCTCATCCTGCCTAACGGCGCGGAAGTGGACCACTTCGCGAACGCCCGTCCGGCGCAGGATGTGCCGCCCGGCCGGAAGCTGCTCTTCGTCGGCCGCCTGGAGCCGCGGAAGGGCCTGCCCTTCGCCATCCGCGCGTTCGAGCAGCTGGCGGGAGACTATCCCGACCTCAGCCTGGTGGTCGTGGGCGACGGACCGGAGCGGAATGTGGTCGAGCTGCTTCCGCCTGCGCTGCGTTCGCGCGTGCACATGATGGGCAAGGTGAGCTACGAGGCGCTGCCCACCTATCACAAGGCATCCGACATCTTCATCTCGCCGGCCACGGGCGCCGAGTCGTTCGGCATCGTGCTGGTGGAAGCCATGGCGGCGGGCCTGCCACTGGTGGCGAGCGACATCCCGGGCTACCGGGAAGTCGCGCGACATGGCAAGGAGGGCCTGCTGGTCAAGCCGTCCGACGCCACTGCGCTGGCCACCGGCGTCCGGACCCTGCTGGACGACCCCGCGCGGGCGATGCGGCTGGGCGCCAACGGCGTCATCCGTTCCCGCGCCTTCGCCTGGGACAACATCATCGACCAGCTCGAGACGGTGTACGAGTCGCTGGCCAAGGTACCGCGACGCGAGCCGGCGCTCATCACGGCCTAACGCTTCGCTCCCACGGCCTCGTCCAGCATGCCGCGCAACCGCGCCGTCATGGCGTCCCACGTCCACTCGCGGTGCACCCACTCCGCGCCCGCCGCCCCCATCGCCGCGGCGCGCTCGGGCGAGGCCAGGAGCGGGAGGATGGCGTCGGCGATGGCGTCGGGGCTCCCAGGATCGACGACGTACCCCGTGGTACCGTGCACAACGGCCTCCGGTGCTCCCCCCGACGCACCGACGATCACGGGACGTCCGACCGCCGCGGCCTGCAGGAACACCGCGCCTAACGCCTCGATGTCCAACCCTCCCAGCCGCGACCGGCAGGGCATGGCGAACACATTGCCCGCGCGGAAGTAGGCCGGCAGCTCGCGGTAGGGCACGGCGCCGGCGAAGACGACCCGCGGCGTCACGCCCACCTCGCGGGCGAGGGCCCGCAGCGCCCCCTCGTACGGCCCGCTGCCCACCACCAGCAGGCGCACGCCTGGCATCGCGGCCGCCAGGCGCGGCAGCGCGCGAATCAGCATGTCCTGTCCCTTCCGTTCCACCAGTCGCGACACGCAGCAGACCACGGGCGCATCGCCTAACGTGTGCCGCTCGCGCACCACCGCGTCGCTCACGCCAGGATGGAAATCCTCCGTGTCGATGCCCGACGGGAGCAACTGCATGCGGCCCTCCCACCCGAATGCGGGCTCGAGCTTGCGCCGAGCCCAGTCGCTCACCGCCGTGAGCAGCGACGCGTGCCGGCCGACGTGGCCCAGCAATCCCGGCACGAGCGCCCCGGTGAACTCCAGCCCGTGGGAAAAACCGCCGTAGGGAATGCCGGTCTTACGCCGAATGGCAGGCCCCATGTGCCCCAGCGGCCACAGGGCGCCGAACAGCACCACGTCGGGCCGCCGCGCGCGCAGCACGGCGTGCAGCTCGCGGCGTACGCCGGGCGTGGGCAGCATCATGCCGGTCGGCAGCCGGATGACTTCCTGCGGGTACTCCGCGTCGAACGCCTGCCAGCCCTTCGACGTGGAGGAGAAGATCGTCACCTCGCCCGGCGGAAAGCGACGGAAGAGCTGGTCCACGTAGTAGTTGATGCCGCCGATGCGGGGCGGGAAGTCATTGGTGACGACGAGAACGTGCACGGATGACCGGGAAGGAGGAGGCGGCCGGCTCGCGCCGGCGCTACGTGGCGAGGTTGGCGTTCACGTACTCCGCCTCCCCGGTGACCTCGCGCTCCACGCTCGGCACGAGCCACGACGGAAACTCCGGCACCACATCGGCCGACGGCAGCTCGATCTCCGCCAGCACGAGGCGGCGATCGAGAAACTCGTCAATCTCCCAATGCAGCAAGCCATCGGGCACCACGTGCCGTCGCTTGATCACCCGACGCCCCTCGGTGAGCGGCCACAAGGCGTCGAATACCTCCCGGGAGCATTCCTCTTCCAGCTCCGTGCGCACCACCCCCGTTCCCGCCTTCACCGTGCGGAAGAAGCGCTCCGTCTCTCCCACGCGCGTGCGGCGCAGGCGCTCCACCAACCGTTCGCCGGGCAGGTAACCCTGCGTGATCTCCCGCACCTCGCGCGCCGGCAATTCCATCGGCAGCGCCGCCAGCAGGTACTTCCGCTCGATCTCCACGCCGCTGCGCGCCCGCGTGTCGAGGTCGATGGCAATCGACTCGATCCCGCCAAAGAGCACCGCCCCGCCCTCGCCGAACCAGTCGCTTTGCACCTGCTCGAAGGTGATGCGGGCCCGCTCGTGCAAGTGCTCGGCGATGGCCATGAGGCCCGGTCGCGGCGTGCGCGCGTAGAGCCGCTTCACCGGCGATTCGTCGGTGGTGTCGGTCATGCGCGCCGCATCGGCCAGCCGCTTCGCCTCCTCCCTGGACGCCTTCTCGATGGCGTCGCTCACCACACCGATCCAGACGTGCGTGTCGTGAAAGTCGCCTAACGCGTCCTGCAGGCGCTTGAGGCGGGCGATGGTTGGCTTACCCTCGGCGACGTGGGACTCGATCGGCTCCAGGAGATAGCGCAGGCGCTTGCCGGCGATGCGGGCGCGATGCGCGGCCTCGTCATCGTGCCGCGTGCGCAGCAGGTCCAGCCGGCGGCGCAGCAGCGCGGACTGCCCGCGAACGAGCGAGGCCATCTCCCCGGCAAACGTCGCCATGCGTGCCCCCTCGTGCACATGGAGGCTGAGCTGGTACACCGGCAGGCGCTCCTCCAGCAGCTCGCGCGCCCGCTCGAAGTCGCGCGCCACCTGGGCGGCGATCTTGCCCGACGCCAGCTGCTGCTGCTGCTGCAGCCGATGCGTCAGCCACGCGGCGCCGACGCGCTGCCGCGCCGTGAGCGTGGCCTTCTCACGGGCCAGCCAGGCGATGAACACCTCGGCGTCGCGGCTCGCGTTGGTGGCGTGCGCCAGGCGCCGCAGCCACTTGTGCGCGCGCTTGGGCGCCGAGCGTCCGAGCACGCTGCCTTGCACCCGCAGCCAGCTGCGCAGGCGGCGCACCGCCACGCGAAAGTCGTGCAGCGCCTCCGGATCGTCCCGCTGGGCGAGTCGCTCGCGCTGCGCGAGCGCATCGGCAAGGAGCGCGATGGCCACCATGCGCGCCGCACGCAGTTCGCCCTCGTCCAGCAGGCTCTCGGGAAACGTGGCCATCCGTGCTATTCGCCCAACGATCGCAGCTGAGACGGCGTGAGCAGCCAAGCGAGCGTGCCCTTGCCCGCCCCCGGCTTCCCCTCGAACTCCACCAGCGCGGCGCCGCCCTTCTTGAAGGTCACGCGAGGCTCCTCCACGCCGCTGATGCACCACGTGAGCACGGCGCCGAGGTGCGGCTCATGCCCCACCACCGCGACCACGGCGTCTTTATCCTGCTTCGCCAGCCACTCGGTGAGTTCCTTCGGGTGCGCGTTTGGGCGAAGGGCGTCCACCGTCTCCACCTCACTCACGCGGTAGAGCTCGGCCAGGATGCGTGCCGTCTGCTGCGCCCGCACCAGCGGGCTGGCGGCAAGCGTTTCGATGTGCGTGGCCACCCGGCGAATGCCGTCGGCGTTGCGGCGCATGCGTCGCTTGCCGAAGGTGGTCAAGGGGCGGTCATCGTCGTCGGAACCGGTCTTGGCGAACTCTTCGCGGTCCTCGGCGATGGCATGCCGGATGATGAGCAGCTGCATGATTTGTCTCCTCCCGGTGGCGCGTGGTGCAGGGAGGGAGAAATGTAGCGATGGAATGCAGCAGGGCGAGCGCGCGGCAGCGAGCGCGGCCCGTGCAAGGCGCCGTCAGCGGCCGATGGCGAGAAACGAAGTGATGACCACGCCCGCCATGACGAGCCCGATAAGGCGCAGGCGCTCGGGTGAGCGGTGCGCACTGCGCTTGGCCCATAGGATGGCGACGGCAAGGTAGAGGAAGTTGCCCGCCGCGAAAGGCAGGAGGAGCGCGCCGAAGCGCTGGGCGTCGGCCCCCACCGCCAGCGCCAGCAGCGCTCCCGCCATGGCCAGCACGCCGGTGGCGGCATTCACCAGGATCGCCCGGTACGGACTCATACCGCCCTGGACGCAGAGCGCGAAGGTGCCCAGCTCCCGCGGCAGTTCGTGCACCGCGATGGCCACGCCGGCAAAGATGCCTAACGAGGGATCGGCCAGGAAGGCCGTGGCCACCAGCGCCCCGTCGATCATGTTGTGCAGCGCGTCGCTGGCGATGCCCAGCGGCATGAGGTGGCTGGCGTGTCCAAGTGCGGAGTGCATGGGAAGCGCCGGGGCCGGGCGCGCTGTGGCGGCGGCGAGCACGCCGGGTTCCATGGCGTGCACCGCGCGCTCCATGAGGGCCAGCGCGCCGATGCCCACCAGCACGAGCGTGGCCACCCAGGCGTACGACGACACCACCAGCGATTCCGGGATCAGGTGGAAGAGCGCCGCGCCGAACAACGCCCCCGATGCCACGAAGATGAGGCGCGGCACCCAGAGCGCGGTGAGGTGCGGCCGGCTGGCCAGCCACCACGTGGCCGCCAGCGGCAACGCGCTCGCCAGACCGACGGCCAGCATCGTGCCCTGCCACACGGCCGGTGACACGCTCATGCCACGCACCCCATGCAGCGCCCATACAGCACGAGTTCATGACCCTCGAGTGCGAATCCCCGCGGAGCAAGCCGCGCCAAGTTGGGGGGGCACCCCTCCACCTCGAACACCTTGCCGCACTCGCGGCAGTGGAAGTGATGATGATGCGCCAAGTCGGCCACTTCGAACCGCGGCGTATCGCCGGGCAGCACGACCGAGACCACCTCCCCTCCGTCCACGAGCGACTTGAGGGCGCGATAGACCGTGGCGAGGCCGATGCCAGGCACACGTCGCGCTGCCGCATCGTGAATTTCCGATGCGCTCAGGGGAGCGCGCGCCTGGTGCAGCGCGTCGAGCACGGCGGCTCGCTGTGGGGTCTTCCGGGTTTCCGTGGCCATGCGGACCTAATGATAACGCATTCTCACTAGATAGGGAGTGCGTGCATAGGCTGGTTGGACCCCGTGGGAGCGCGGCTTACTTGTGCACCCCTCGCCCGCCATTGGCCTTGAGTCGCGCCAGGCCGGTGGCGAAGTGCTCCCACGCGAATTGCGCGTCCGGGGTGCCGTCGTCCATCACGAGACCGGTGACGTACTCGCCGAGCGCGGGGCCCATCTTGAAGCCGTGCCCCGATCCCCCGCCGATGATCCACGTGTTCGCGGCGCCCGGATGCCGATCGAGCAGGAAGTCTCCGTCGGGAGAGTATTCGTACTGACAGACCCGCGTTTCGACCACCGGCGCGTTCACGAGTCCGGGGAACCGACGTGCCACGATGTCCCGTGCGATGCGCAAGGCGTCTTCCGAGATGATACGGCTCGCGGTGGTCGGATCGAGCGGCGAGCCTGCGGTATCGTCGGCGACCTTGAAGCCCCGGCGATCGTTGCCGGGAATTCCGTAGGTCACTCGCTCACCGAAATTGACCCAGACCGGGAAGCGGGATTCAGCGAACGGCGACTCGCCAGGCGCAACGCCGAGGTATATGACATCCTGTCGTGTGGCCTCGATGCCCGGTCCGATGAGCGAGGGAAAGAGCTGGCCGAGCCATGGGCCGCAGGCGAAGACATAGGCGTCGCCCTCCAGCAGCGAGCCGTCGTCGAGCACCGCCCCCTGCATCTTGCCGGACACGACGCGTCCCGGCTTCGCCGCAGCGAGCCGGTAGGCGCCCCCTTCTGCCACGAAGCTTTCCCGCACCATCTCGCACGACGCCCGCGAGAGCAGGTAACCCGCATCGGGTTCGAAATACACGGACTTTACGCCGTCGAACCGGATCTGGGGCCAGCGACGACGTGCCTCGGCGAGGGTCAGCTCGTCGATGGGAATCTGCATCGCGCGCATCACCGGCACGGACGTCGTCGCAGGCGCATCGTCTCCCTCGAACAGGTACAGCGCGCCCGTTCGGTGAAACACCCGCCGGCCCCACTGCCGCTCGGCGTCCTTCCAGAGGTGGAGCGCCCGGGTGGCCATGCGCGTGTAAGGCACGTTTCCGGCGTACATCGAGCGGATGATGCGCGTCTCGTCTCCGGAACTCGAGCGCGAGTTGCCGGCGCCCCAGGCGTCCACGAGCGTGACGCGTGCGCCCTTGCGGAGCAGGGAGAGCGCGGTCCATCCGCCGAAGGCGCCGGCACCGACGACAATGATGTGGGGGGCGGAGCGCCGGCCCAGCATATGCACGCGCGCCGGAGTCGAGAGCGTGCTTGCGTGCGCGGGAGTGCGCACGTCGGCGAGTGTGGCAGCGGTGACGACCGCCGCGGAGCGCAGGAAGTCGCGCCGCGTTTGAGATGCGGCTGTACGTTCGGCGATCACGGCCCGGGAGGTAGCGCGTGGACCTGACATCGATTCTCCTGTCGGCGGGAGCGGAGGACGAGCCGAGCGAGTCACTCAATCCCTAACGTGTGGGAGAATCGCCACAAAAGCGAGCGCGGCGAGCGCACTGGCTGGCTCGCCGCTGGTGATTGTTAGGCAGCAGGCCGTGCCTGACACTACGGCGACGCGCACCTGCAGGCGTCAGTGCCCTTGTCGAACACGATGCGCCACGCGCCCGAGGATTCGCGTCTCCAGATCGACGTGAACGTGGCAGTGACCTTGCCTGCCGGGTCGCGCGACCGCCCAGTACTGCGCGCCGTGAACGGCCTTCTCCATGGAAAGCGAGCCGCTGGGAAAGTACTGAAAGCCTGCTTCAGGCAGCGTATCTCGGGATGAAGCGTGCGCCAGCGGGGTTCTGCGGAGGATGCCTTATGCGTTCGCCCCGTTACCGCGCTTGCGATACTCGGACTGCACGAGTCCACTGGGAAATGCGCGTGTCGAGAGGTGGTCCCACCACACATCCGGGGACACGTCGCCGAAGAGCGGCAAGCCGCTGCCGAGCAGCACTGGAATCCGGGTGACGATCATGTCGTCGAGCAGGCCGGCACGAATGAAGGACTGAATGACCTTGCCGCCGTCGATGTACGCATGCGTGGCGCCGCTCTCGCCCAGCCACTGCACGAACGGTGCGTCCACGGGTCCGGGATGAATGGAGACCTTGGCCCGCAGCGCTTCGGGAATGTCGGCATCCGAGAGCGTGCGGCTCAACACCACCACCCTGAGCGCACCATAGGGCCAGCCGTCGAAGGTCAGGGCTTTCTCGAAGCTCGCCCTGCCGAGCACCATCACGTCGATGGTGCTGATGAAGTCATCGTAGCCGTGATCCTCGCCCGAGGTCGCGGCCTGCATCAGCCAGTCATTCGCGCCGTCGGGGCGAGCGATGTACCCGTCCAGACTGGCCGCGATGAAGACAGACGTTCTCATGATGGTGCTCCCTTGGTCTCCTGTTACCATGGAATGTGAGCGTGTCGGGCCGGCCAGCATGGGGATAATGACCTGGCCTGATGACACGCGACTGCGGCCGGCGGCGACCACAGCGGGTCACCGTGTTGCGATCATTACCTGATGCCGACGAGCCCCTTCACGCTGTCGATCAGCTTCGCCGAGTCGTAACCGACGCCCCGGCGGAAGACCGTCACCACGTTGCGGATGTCGGCGGGTGTCGCGGTCGGGTCGCCCTTGAGAATCACGAGGTCCGCCTGCTTTCCGGCGGTGATGCTGCCGGTGCGCGCGTCGATGCCGAGCACCTTGGCGCCGTTGAGCGTCATCACCCGCACCGCCTCCGCCGGGGTGAAGCCCGCTTCCACGAGCAGCTCGAAGTTGCGCTGGTCGCCGTAGCCGGCGATCACGTGCAGACAGCAGGGATCGGAGCCCGCCGCCAGCACTCCCCCCGCCTTCGCGAAGGCACGCTCGAAGGCCATCGTCTTCTTCAGCACGTTGCGCTGGGCCGCATCCTTGGCGTTCGGCGCGTTGTCGTACCACTTCTCCACGGCCACCGCCGCTTCTGGCATGAGCGCGGCGAGCACCCGCGGATCCTTCTTCACGCGGGAGGGGGTCGAGGTCTCGTAGACTGCCAGGGTGGAGGTGAGCGACACCTCGCGCTTCACCATCTCGTCGATGGTCCGCTTCACCGCGGGGTTGTCGAGCGAGAAGTCGGCAAAAATCGCGGAGTCGCCGGCGGTGGGGCATTCATCAGGGCGCTTCCCCTTGTAGAACTCGGAGTTGGCAAACAGGCCGTGCTCGAGGTTGTCGATGCCTAACGACACCGCCTCGAGGTATCCCACCGAGCAGAGGTGAGCGGTGACCTTCACGCCGTGTTTGTGCGCCTCGTCGATGGCGGCGCCGAGATCGGCGCGGGAGATTTGCGTGTACGCCTTGAACCAGCTGACCCCTTCCTCCGACCAGTAGCGCACCATGCGGCGCGCGTCCTCGGGGCTCGTCAGCGCGTGCATCGGCCCGGGGCCGCTGCCTGGACCTTGGAGGTATGGCCCCGTGACGAACAGCTCCGGCCCCACCGTCTGGCCCTTGTCGATGGCCGCCTTGAGGTTGAGCTCCTGGTAGGAGTCCGTGCTCCCCGCGGTGCGGATGGTGGTGATGCCGTTGCCGAGGAAGAGCCGGGGGTAGGAGAAGAGCATCATCTTCATCGAACCGCCGGCGGCCGACGAGTAGTACATGTGGTCGTGCAGTCCCACGATGCCGGGAATGATGGTGTGGCCGGCGAGGTCGATCACGGTGGCATCCGATGGCACCGCGAGTTCCCCCGTCTTGCCGACTGCGCGAATCTTCTCTCCCTCGATCAGCACCGTCTGCCCAACTCGCGCGGGTGTACCCGTGCCGTCCACCACTCGCACGTTGGTGAGCGCCACCACGGGCGCATCGACAGAGACGAACTGCCGGACGCTGGGCGAGAGGGTGCGTTGCTGGGCGTCCGTCGCGGCCAGGGGGAGGAGGAGCAGGGGGAGGAGGATGGCGCGCATGAGGGGCTCCGGGAGGTGAGAAGACGAGAAGACGGGAAGACGGGAAGACGGGAAGACGAGGGCGTCCTTTTACTTCTCTACATTCATCACGCCCATCATGCCGGCGCCGAGGTGTTCTGCCACGTGGCAGTGGAACATCCACTTGCCCGGGTTCGAGATGTCCAGCAGAATGTCCATCGTTTCCCCGGCCGGCAGGACCGCCGTGTCCTTCCATGCCAGATTGTCGTTCGCTATTCCGTCACGCGCAATGACCAGGAAACGTTGCCCGTGGAAGTGCAGCGGGTGGGCCATGGGGTGGGTCACCGTGGGGTCGTTCCGGATGTGGATGCGCACCACGTCGCCCACCCGGAAGTTCCACTCGATCTCCATGTTCTCCCGCCCCTTCTCGTCCGTGAGCGTCCACGTCGCCTCGTTGGACGAGATCCCGGCGTTCATCATCGGCATGGCATCGTTCCAGTCCAGCGGCACCGCCACCCCCACCAGCATGCCCATCAGCGATGGCGAGACGCCCGTCAGGCGCAGTCCCGTCGTCAGCTCATGGTCCACCGGGCGGTCGAAGAAGCGGCGGTACGGTGCCAGGTCCCGGCTCACCGCCGCGCTGCGACGCAACGTGGCAAACGCGGCGCCGAGCGCGGGGGAGGCGCGCTCCCCCGATACGGTGATCATTCCCAACGTGTCTACCGCCGGCGCCACCGTGCCACGCATGTGGTCGAGCCACTGCACATCGCTCGTCATCGCGAATTTCCCCGCCAGGTCGAACCGTGCCTCCACCACATAACGTTCGGCAGGTGCAATGAGCACCGACTCCACCCACTCCTCCCGTTCGAAGTCGCTGAGGTCGGAGCCCACCAGCTTGAGGCGCGCGCCGCCGATGCGCAGGTTGAAGGTCCGCGCATTCGCCACGTTGGTGAGATAGAAGCGCACCACCTCGCCCGCACGCACGCCCAGCGTGTAAGCCGGCTCCCCGTTCACCAGCGTGATATTGCCGAAGCGGCCCATCAGCGCATGCGTCGCGGCTCTCTCTCCAAAGGGAAAGGCGCCGTCCGTCGTCGCCAAAAAGTCGTCGAGCGCCAGCACCTCCTCGCGATGCACCCGCGCACGCGCAGCAGCGCTCCCACGCCCCGCGACAAGGATGTTGCCGTAGAGTCCCAGCTCCTGCTGGATGTCCTCGCGCACATGCGGGTGATACCAGTAGATGCCCGCGTCCGGAAATCGCAGGTGGTACGTGAACGAGTCGCCAGGCGCAACCTCGTCCTGCGTGAGCCCCGGCACGCCGTCGAAGCGGTTGTCGAGGCGCAGGCCGTGCCAATGAATCGTGGAGGGCAGGTCGATGTTGTTCCGGAAGCGCACCACCACCTCGGCGCCCTGCCCGACCCTGATGAGCGGACCCGGATACTGGCCGTTATAGCCGTACATCACCATCGTGCGACCGGCAATCGTGCGGCGAACGAATCCCGCTTCCAGCCGGATGGTATCGCCGTTCCGGAGATCCATGACTCCGCGCGGACGGGCGTCGGCGACGACGCGACCATTCGCGTTGGGCAACCACGGTGGAGTGCTCGGCGCGGGGTGGGCCATGGCGGAGGGGGCGATACGCGGATCGTCCGGGGGCATGGGCCACGACATTTCGTCGTGCGAGTGCCCCGTCGCGCGGCCGCCCGACGCAGAATCCGGACCGGTCATGTCACCCACACCTGCACCCGTCCCTGCCGCCGCCATCATGGGCGCCATCGCGTCGCGATGTGCAAGCATGAGCGCATTGGGAGAGGTGGCGCGCATGACGAGCCGTCCCTTGCGGGTGGCCGAGCTGACCGAAGGCTCCGCGCTGATGATCACCCGGAAGCGCTCGTAGGGAAGCTCGCCTAGGCGGTTCACGCCGTTCGTGACCACTCCCAGTCGGATTTCGTGCCCCATGGTGAGGTCGTAGCCCCACGCCACGAAGGCGCGGCCGCCTAACGACCGCGGCGCCGGCAACGAATCCAGGCGTGCCACCAACGCGTGGCGCAGGCGGCCGTCGGGGGTGACCGCAACGCCGAATGGGGAGCGGACATACTGCAGCTCCAGCATGCCCCACGCGTGCGCGAGTCCCGGCACCGGGACGAGTTCGGCGCAGAAGGGGGAGGCGAAGGGGCGCGTGCCGCGGGGGCAACGGATCCAGGGGTCGTCGGGACGGCGCGGAGCGTCGATCCCCGTCCGTACCTCCCCCCCAACCGCCACCGCCGCGCTCGCGGTGACCGCCGCGAGGTGGATTAGGCTGCCCAGCATAACCCCCGCCAGAATCACGCGAGCGCGCTGCGGCGTGCCCGTGCCTCTCCGCTCCGGGCGCCGGCGCAAAAAGGCGCCCTCGAACAGATCTGCCGACCGAACTCGCTCGGCCAACATGCGAGCCACTCTGCCCCGATCCGTGTATTCAGTCAAAGGAATGACATACCTCAGGAGAATTCCCACCAGTCCCCCCACCGGTAGATCGCAGGGGGACTCGACAGTAACGAACACTGCGATAGGCTTCATCACATGAGGATGTTTGCTCGACCCGCCGCACGCCAGAGCACGGCGTCGCGCGCGGGCGCCCGCGGCCGGCTGGGCGCGATGCTTCTGATAGTTGGAGGCGTCGCCGCTGCCTGCAACCGCGAACCCCAGATCGACGCCCCTCCACCCGCAGTGGTGGCGGACGACTCGGCGGCCGTCACGGGCTTGCCGGCATCGGTCGTCGAGTCGGAAATCCGCTACGATCTCGAGCCCGCGCTGGTGGCACTGGAGAAGTCGGTGCCGAGGACGTTCGGGGACATCGCGACGAAGCTGCCGGTGAAGAACAATTCACGGGCGCACTTTTCCTTCGAAGCCAAGCGCACGCCCTTCTACATCTCGGTCGAGGGACAGGAAGTCACGGTCTCGAGCGTGATTGAGTACGAGGGACGCGGCTACTACAAGCCCTTCATCGGACCCGAGGTGAGCGCCGCCTGCGGAACGGGCAGCGTGGACCGTCCGCGTGCCCGCATCCGCATGCAGAGCACGCTGGGACTGCGGGAGAACTGGACGCTGCGCGCGAGGTCCCGCCTCACGCGAGTCGTGCCCTACAGCGAGGACGCGCGCGACAAGTGCACGGTGACGCTGTTTCATATAGATGTGACGGACAAGGTGATGGCGGCCACGCGCGGGCACCTGGAGAAGCAGCTGCGCACCCTCGACCTCGCGCTCGCGAACGTGAACACGCGCGAGCACTTCGAGAAGTGGTGGCGCGCTGTCTCTCGGCCGATCCGCCTTGCGGACTCGGTCTACTTCACGATCAACCCCAGTGGTGTGCAGCTCGCGGGCATCGACGTGGACAGCGGCTACGCGGTTGCCAAGCTGCGGCTCACGACCGCTCCGCGCATTGAGACGGGGTTTCGGCCTAACGACTTCGACCTGTTCACGGACCTGCCCCCGCTCAAGAGCGGCGGCGAACTGACGGGACAGGGATTGCGGGTCACGCTGGAGGCGGAGTTCAGCTACGAGGTGGCCAGCAACCTGCTGCGGAAAAACCTCGTGGGAAAGAAGATCGAGGTGGGCTCGCAGAGCCTGCTCATCAAGGATCTCTTCCTCTCCGGCATCGGCGGGGGCCGCGTGGCGCTGGGCGTGAAGTTCGGCGGATCGGCGCGCGGGACGATCTACCTCATCGGCACGCCGTTATACGACAAGTCCCTCGACCAACTCGTCGTGCCCGACCTGTCGTACGACCTCAATACGTCATCGCTGCTGGTGAGCGGACTCGCCTTCCTCGGCAGCGACCAGATCCTGCAGTTCCTGCGGGAGCGGGCGCGCTTTCCGGTGGAAGGACACCTCGACCGCCTGCGAGAGCTCGCCGTGAAGGGCATGAATCGCGATCTCACCGAAGGCGTGTCGCTGGTCGCCTCACTCGACAAGGTCGAGAACGTGAAGGTACGGGCGACGGTACAGGCGCTGCTCGTGCGTGCCGACGCCGGCGGCGACATCCACATGGAGATCGACCGGCCACTGAAGGCGAAGAAACTTTCGCTCGCCAAGTAGGATCGTGCGAAGCACGCGGCGCGAAGCCGGTCCGAGGACCGACTCCGCGCCCGTGAAGTTCGTGCGCGTGCTGGCGATGGCCGCGGTGCCCTGAGGCTCCTGTATGTGCGACTCGCCAGTGGGGCGTGAGTACACGGAGGATGCCCACGTCGGGGTCGGCGCGCATGGGTCAGCTGAACCAGAGCCTCGGATCGATTGTGAGGGATTTGTACGGCGACGGCGCCGTTACCTGTGCGGCGTGATGCCCTCTTCCGGCACGGCGCGCAGCAGCACGTGCATGAGCATCGCGTAGAGCACCAGGCAGACCATCGCGAGGATCACGTCGAACCCCAGCGCCACATCGCCGAGCATCTCGCGAGCCGCCAGCTGCGGCGCGAGGGCCAGGAAGGTGATGGAGAGCCCCGGTGGC
>JBDSVW010000239.1:0-3646 GCA_039927015.1 Gemmatimonadaceae bacterium
AGGAACAGCGACGACAGGATGAACTCCGTGCTCAGCAACTAAAGGCCGATGAGGAGCACGGCATCGGAAGGATCAAGAAGGCGTTCCTGCCGGTGCAGTATGACGCGGACGTGCTGCGGGCGCTGCGGGCGGTGAAGTCGTGGGTCGATCCGGAGTGGCGGCTGAACCCAGGGATACTGCTCGACCCGGCCCCCTGAGCCCGGAGAGTGGGAGGGACGCTGGCGGGGGCCGCCCGCTGGTCGTTGGGGGGTGGCCCGGCTAGAATTGGGCATGCGCCCGATCGCCCCCGCCCGCGAATACGACGTCCCCATCCTGGCCAGCCTGAACAACCGGTTTGCCCCAGAGGGACTCACGCTCATCCGCACCGAAGCGTTCGTCGAGGCGCACCTCGACGACTATCTCGTCGTCCGCGACGATGACGGGCGCGTGGTGGGCTGCGTGTGCATCGACGAGTATTCCCCATCGCTCGTCGAACTCGTATCGCTGGCGGTGGACCCTGAGCACCAGCGCGGCGGCATCGGCGCGCAGCTCATTCAGGCGGCGGTGACCCTGGCCCGCAAACGTGGCTACCCCGAGATCTTCGCGGTCTCCTTCTCCGACACCCTCTTCCAGCGCTGCGGCTTCCGCTTCCAGGACATCGAGGTCTATCCGGAGAAGCGCCGCCGCTACGCCCGCACCTCGCCCGAGGAGTGGAAGATTGGCCACAAGCACTGCTTCGCGATGCCCCTCCAGGCCGCGGCGCAGGGAGCCACCGCGCCGTGGGCCGCCTAACGCGGCCCTGATCCCGCCCGCGGGAGGTAGTCTGCTGACTGAATGGCGCAGGCATCGAGTGGTCGCGGCGAACAACGCCGGTCTCCACTCGTGCGTCATAGGAGGGTGAGCGACGTGGTGGCGCGGGGCACGGGATGCCGCCGGCGGCTCGCCGCGTGCGGGCAGGGCCGGTAAGTTGGCATGGGGCCGCGCGCGGCACGGCGGCCCTCACCAGCGGGTCCCGCTCGACGGTCCGTGCCCGTCCACCGAGGCAGCGGCGACGCTGACTGCCCGACGATGGTCCATTCACAGGGGGTAATGCTACATGTCTGTTCGATTCTCACGGGCGTTGCTGGCCGCGGCCGGACTGGCCGTCGCCTTCGCCGGGAGCGCGCCACTGCGGGCTCAGGATGCCGATCCCGCGCCGAAGCGGGCGGAGGGCGACGGCCCGTTCGACAAGCTGATCATTCGCGGTGCGACGCTCATCGACGGTACCGGCGGACCGCCACGGGGACCCGTGGACATCGTCGTGGAACGCAACCGGATCACCCAGGTGGTGGACGTCGGCTATCCCAATACGCCCATCGACACCGACAAGCGACCCAAGGGACCGGCGCGGGAGATCGAGGCAGCGGGCATGTACGTACTGCCCGGTTTCATCGACCTGCACGTGCACACGTGCGGCAAGCCGAAGGCGCCTGAAGCCGAGTATTGCTACAAACTCTGGCTTGCGCACGGCGTGACCAGCGTGCGCGGCGTGCCGTTCGGCGGCTTCGAGTGGTCGCTGAGCGAGACGAAGCGCGCCAACGCGAAAGAGATCACGGCGCCCCGCATGTTCAACTACCAGCGCCTCGGCACGGGCAAGGGGTGGGGCGGGAAGCCCATCATCTCGCCCGACGACGCGCGCGCGTGGATTCGCTGGGCCAAGGAACAGGGCATCCACGGGTTGAAGGTCGGGGCCTACCCGCCGGACATGATGGCGGCGGTGCTCGACGAGGCGAAGAAGCAGGGACTCAACTCCACCGCCCACCTGCAGCAGACGGGCGTGGCGCAGATGAATGCCCTCGACGCGGCGCGACTCGGCCTCGGCGCCGTGACACACTACTACGGCATTTTCGAGGCGATGTACGAGGGTACGCAGATTCAGCCGTATCCGGAGACGTACAACTACAACGACGAACAGTGGCGCTTCGGCCAGGTGGCGCGGCAGTGGAGCCTCGTGAAGCCGAAGAGCGAGAAGTGGAACGCCTTCCTGAAGGAGCTGAAGGAGCACAATGTCACGCTCGACCCGACGATGACGACATACATGTCGGGGCGCGACCTGATGCGCCGCACCAACTCCGACTGGCACGAGACGTACACGCTGCCGTCGCTGTGGGACTTCTACACGCCCAACCGCATCAATCACGGCGCCTACTTCTACAACTGGACCACGTGGGATGAAGTGGCGTGGAAGAACTTCTACCGCGTCTGGATGGAGTTCATCAACGACTACAAGAACATGGGTGGGCGCGTGACGCCGTCCACGGACGCCGGCTTCATCTACAACACCTACGGCTTCTCGTATGTGGAGGAGCTCGAGAACTTCCAGGAGGCGGGATTCCATCCGCTCGAAGTCATCCGCGGCGCGACCATGCACGCCGCCCAGGAGCTGAACAAGGTGAACGGCGAGCGTGTGGAACTCGGCGTGGTGCGGGCGGGCATGCTCGCGGACATGGTCATCGTGCCGGAGAATCCGATCGCGAACTTCAAGGTCCTGTATGGCACCGGCTTCGTGCGCCTTAACGACACCACGGGCAAGGTGGAGCGCGTGGGCGGCGTGAAGTACACCATCAAGGACGGCATCGTGTACGACGCCAAGAAGCTGCTCGAGGATGTGGCGAAGATGGTGGAGAAGCAGAAGCGCGAGCGCGGTATCACGCGGCTTCCAGTGGCGACCTTCTGACGATCATGACCCACCCTGCACCGGAGCAGCGGAAGAATCCGCTGCACGGCGTGACGCTCGAGCGCATGCTGACCAAACTCGTGGACTATCTCGGCTGGGAACGCATGGCGGACCGCATTCCCGTCCGGTGCTTCATGAGCGAACCCAGCATCAAGTCGAGCCTCACATTCCTGCGCAAGACGCCGTGGGCGCGAGAGAAGGTGGAGGGGATGTATCTGTACATGTTGCGTGACAAGGCACCGGCCGCGCGTGAATGAGATGAGGCGCTGGCAAGTCCAGCCCAGCGTTGCGTTCCGCGCGTCCCGTCCCTTAGTTTTCCGTGCGAAGTTGATCTGCCCTCAATGTCCACCCTGTTTCGAGGAGGTGATCCATTGTCTACTGACCCTAGAACGGCGCGGATCGCTGGGAGCGTTTAACGCTCGACAGCAAGGCTAGCCGGCGCCCTGCGCCGACCGGTTCAGATCGCGGGGTCCACGATGCGTTAGGGCGCATCCTGGACCCCGTATTCTTTTGCCTCCTGCCAACGAGGCGTGTGGTGCGCGCGTTGAGTGTTTACGGGCGCGAAAAACCGCCCGGCCTCTCGACGGCGTGGCGTGCGGCACACACTTTGGTCTCGCGCCCTCCGGGCACGCTCGACGACCGCGCCACCCGGGCATGGTCGCGCCCTATCGATGGAGATATCCCCGACATGTTCTCCCGCCGGAAGTTCCTGACTACTTCATCGCTGGCCATTGCCGGCACCGCATGCGCCGCCAACGGCACCGAGGCCAGTGCGTCGCAGGGTGATGCGGACGCGGGAGCCCGAGGGGCAGCGCTGCCGCCCGCCATCGCGGCGCTCACGTCGATGAAGGACAAGGCGACGCCCATCTCAGTGGACGAGCGCAGGGGACGCATCGAGAAGGCACGCCGCCTGATGAGCGAGCACAAGATCGACGCGCTGCTGCTCACCGG
>JBDSVW010000240.1:0-6938 GCA_039927015.1 Gemmatimonadaceae bacterium
ATGGGGGACACGAAAGAGATGGTGACAGGGGATCGCTAGGGCAGCAGCACCGCTACGGCCAGCTGAAGATGCTTTGCGGGAGGGTCCGCTCGCGCACCCGGCGCACGTCGCCGGGTGGCGAGTAGAACTGGCGGGTGCGATCCTCGTTCGTCAGTCGCATGCCCCAGCGCGAGCCGTCGCGACGGTCGAGCGGGAAGGCCACGTCGAGCCGCCACGACCGCTGCGACCTCGGGGGCACGGCGGCGATGAGCGAGACGCCGAGCGCCTGGCGCACGCCGCTGTTCATGCCGAGGGGCACGTCGCCGGCCCACACGCGGCCAAGCTCGGTGAAGACGCCCACCCCCACGCCGGCCGATCCGCGCAAGCTGCCCACACGCCAGCGCTCCTCGACCCGCCCGACCACCCGCCGCGCCCCGCCGACGCTCACGTCGTCGTAGCCGCGCAGGCCGCCACGGCGGGCACCTAACGAGAGCTGGTACGGGATCCGGGCATGCCACCCACCGCCCCACGTGATGTCGGCCAGCAGCAGGTGGCGCGGATGCGGCTTGAGATACCACGCCAGCCGGCCGTTCGTGATCACGTCATCCCACCCATCAGTCTCCGCCGACCGGCGACCTTCCAGGTCGCCCTGGAAGGCGGCGAAGGAATTCGTGCCCCCCACGCCGAAGTACACGTTGCCGGCCACGTACTTCTCGTTCTCCGCCACGCCACGCGACGCTGGCAGGCTGTGCCCCAGCGTGAGGCCCAGCTGCGTGCCGATGCGGATATCCTGCGCTCCGCTCAGCGCGTCGAAGCCGGTCACTCGCACGAAGCGGAGCGTTCGGAAACCGATCAGCGTGTTCAAACGGGCACTGCGCGTGGTACGGTAGCGGTCGCGCAATGCCGAGGTCGTGTCCGCCCGCAGCCCGGTCGGCGTGATCATGACCGGCTCCGAGGCCGGCGTGTCCTGCTCGTACGACAGCTGCGCGCCTAACAAACCCAGGTGTCCCGGTCGGCCGAAGTGCAGCATGGCGCCGACGTCGGCGAACTTGCGCTCGATCGATAGCGACGACGGCAGGCCCGCCGGACGCAGGAAGCGCGCATACTCGTGAATCGACCCGCCCGAAATGCGCCAGGCCGAGGGTTGCACGTCCGTCAGGAAGGGATAGCTCACCTCCGCCCTCCAGTCTCCGCCCAGTTCGCGTCGCGCGGCTTCGAGCTCGAGCTGATACGGGCGGCCCCAGAGCTGGTAGTTGGTGTACCGCCCGGCGAAGCGGTCCCGATAGTAAAACCCGTCGCGCCATGAGGCCGACGCATACACCGCGTTGCCGAGCAGGTTGGCGTTGCCGAACGTGAGGCCGGTGAGAAAGGGAAACTTCGATTCCACGCCCACCGACCCCACCACCGAGGGCTCGTCGACGGTCACCACCTCCACACGCACGCGATCCATCCCGTCCGGGTACGCGGTGACGCTCGCCTCGGAGATGAACGGCATCGCGCGCAGGATACGCTCACTCTCGGAGCGCAACACAGCGCTGCATGGCTGCCCCTTCTGCAGCAGGATGAAGTTGCGGATGACCGAGGGCGCGGTGGTCACGTGCATGCTGGTGACGAGCCGGCCGAGAAACAGCGAGCGGGAGAAGATGCCGCCGAAGCCCGGGGCCTGCGAACGAATCGTCACCTCCGTGATCATCTGCCCCGCGCACCGCGTCTGCGTGCGCGTCCCGCCCTGTGCGAGCAGTTGGGCGCCGGGCGCCCCCACAGCGGCAAGCAGCACCGCGATCGCCGGGATGCGCAGCTATCGCCCCATGCGCCGCTTCAGCTCGGCGAGGCGTGCCTCCGCCTCCGCCTCGCTCGCCGCGCGACGGCGCGCACGATCCATGCTCCCGAGTTCTTCCGCCAGGCCCGCGCCCCTGTCATCGAGCCCCAGCTCGCCATCCGACAGCGGCACGCTGCCCGCGCCGCCCTCCGACAGCCCCGAGCCCACCCCAGCGCTGGCCGCCTTGTACTGCGTCTTCATTTCCTCGACGTCGCGCTCCACCAACGCCAGTTCCCCTTCCGCCACCTCCAGCTTGCGCTCCAGCAGCTGCAAGCGCTCGCTGTGCGTGGCCTCGAATCGCGCCGCCACCGCCACGGTTTCTGCATCCTGAATCTGCTCAGCCAGCGTCCGGCGCCGGCGCACGGTCTCCAGCTCCTGGCGCTCCGTCGCCACGCGCGCGCGCGTCGTCTCCACGCCCGCGTGCAGGTCGTCAATCGCCAGCTTGGCGCGCACGAGCGTCTCGCGCATCTCGTGCAGCAGGCCGCGCCGCGCCTCGGGCGCGACGTTGCCGCTCAACAAATCACGGAATGCCTCTCGCAGGTCGTCGAACACGGGTCGGTGGAAAGGGGCGCACGGGTCGGGCGGGAAGACAACGCGTGAACGTTACGTCACCGTCGTCGCACGCGGCAACTCGTCCAGGCGGAAAGGCGCACGAGCACGCCCCGCCGCCCACGGATGGTGCGGCGCCTATCCCGCCGCCGCCTGCAGCGCTTCATCGCGCACCTGGCGCATCAGCTTCGTCGCCGAGTGGTAGCGAGGAAAGAACACGTGGTCGCTCATGCGGTTGAGCGCGAACCGCAGCCGCCGAAAGCGGTCCGCCGCGGTCTCAAACAGCTCGTGGAGCCCGTGCTCCGACGCCAGCCGGTGATTCGCCGCCAGCTGGTAGCCGCGGCGACCCATCTCGTCGAAGTAGCCCAGGTCGGGACCACCCCGACGATGGTGTCGCTCCTCGATGTGATCGGGAAAGAGCCCAGCCACCCACAGCGCATAGTTGCCGAGGTGCACGCGAACGAGAAAGGCGCGCGTGGGATCGCCGCTCTCCGCGTCTGCCAGCAGCCCGGCGAGTGTGGTATAGATCTGGTCGTCGTATTCGCGGATGCGGTACGCGCGATCGCGCGCCCCGAACTGCAGCAGAATGGACGAGACGAAATCCGCCAGCACGCGGTCACTCTCGCCCACATCGCGCAGGGCGTGACGTACCATTACATACGTGAACAGCCGAATGGATGCATGCATGGCCTGCGCATGCTCCATGAGCGCCGGCAGCAGCCTGGGATCGTCGAGAATGGCATCGATGCCTTCGTCGCGCAGTCGCTGCTCGCCGGCATCGAGCGCGGACGATGAGCCGCGCGCGATGAGACGAATCGCGAGGTGCGCGTCGTCGCGGGTCAGACATTGGCGAACGTTTGCGAGAATCATCCTGATATCCTCCGCTCTACCGTCTCGTACACCGATCCCTGTCTGAGGTATCGGCCCGGGCGGCCGTGAGTTGAGTTACCCCGTCCATCGCAATTCCTTTCCCCTCGCACGTCCAACACCTTTCCCGCCACATGCAACTCCGGATTCTTCACGTCGATAGCGGCCGCGAATGGCGCGGAGGACAACGGCAGGTCTTCCTGCTCGCGCGCGGACAGCGCGAACAGGGTCATGAACCGTTGGTGGTGGCCGCGCCGGATGGTCCCCTGCTGCATCGGTTGCGGAGCGCCGGCCTGGCGGCCGCCGCGGTGCGCATGCGCGCCGACTGGGATCTGGCGGCAGTCCGTCGGCTGCGCGCGCTCGTGCGCACCTGGCGGCCTGACGTGGTCCACGCACACGACGCGCGCGCGCACGCGATTGCCCTCTCGGCCCTGCTCGGGCGGCCCGAGCTCCCGCTCGTCGTGACGCGCCGCGTGGCCTTCACGCCGCGCGGCCGCCTCAAATACGGCGAGCGTGTGGCCCGCTTCATTGCCATATCGGCCGCGGTGCGCGACTCGCTCGAACTGGGCGGGGTGCCGCGCGCGCGCATCGACGTGGTGTACTCGGGGGTTCCCACCCCGGTGGTGAAAACGCCACGGAACTGGCGCGCCGAACACGGCTGGCCGGCGGAGACGGTCCTCTGTGGCGTAGTCGGCGCCATGACCGCCGAGAAAGGCGTGCTCACGCTCGCCGAGATCGCGCAACGCCTCTCCCCCTCGTCGCGCAGCCGCGCGCGACTCGTGCTGCTGGGAGGTCACGCCTCAGGCAGCACGAACCTCGGAGGGGTCACCGCCTTCCGCGCCGGCTTCGTGGATGAGATACATGCCGCCATGTCAGGCCTCGACTTCCTCTGGCACCCCAGCAACGCCGAAGGGCTCGGAACGGCGGTGATCGATGCCATGGCGCTCCAGGTTCCCCCCGTGGCGTTCGAGGTGGGAGGACTTCCAGAACTCATCCAGCACGGCGAAAGCGGCCTGCTCGTCCCCGCCGCCGACGTGGACGCCTTTGCGATTGCGGCCGAGTCGCTCATCACGACCAGAGAGCTCCGCCGTCGGCTGGGCGCCGCCGGGCCGCTCAGGGCCCGGGAATTCAGCGTGGAGCGCATGATTGGTGGCACGCTCCAGACGTATCTCCGGGTGCTCGCGACCTGAGCGACGTGCCCGCCTGGGTAGCCGAGCGGCTCCCGCGCCCGCCGTGACGCTGACGCCCGCGAATCGCTGAGCGACCGGCGGTGTACCACCTCGGTCGGTATCCGTCTAGCTTTCGCAGGTCTTTAACGCCAGCAACCACGTGCTCTATATCTGCATTCCCTCGTTCGACGAGGCGCCGACCGTCGGCGTACTGCTTTGGAAGATCCGCAAGGTCTTCCAGGAGTACTCACGCGAGTATGAAATACTCGTGTACAATGACGCGAGCACCGATGCCACCGCCGAAACCCTCGTTTCGTATACCAAGGCGCTGCCCCTCACCGTGATCGGCGGGAAGGAGCGCGTGGGATACGCGGGTGCCCTCACGGAGCTGTATCGCACCGCGGTACTCCGCACGCGCTACGCGCGACGCGACGCCGTCATCACGCTGCAGGCCGACTTCACCGACCAGCCCGAGTTCATTCCCGAACTCGTCAAGCGCTTCGAAGGTGGAGCGGATATCGTCGTCGCGCAGTCGGAAGCCAAGACCGCCGCGCCCAAGCCAGTGCGCCAGTTTCGAACCTACGCGCCATGGGCGCTCAAGTTCTCCGTCAAGACGCCGGGGGTCACCGACCCGGTCGGCTGCTTCAGGCTGCACCGCGTGTCGGTGCTGCGCGACGCACTCCAGGCCGCAGGCGAGACTCCCATGCTCTCGGCCAACGGACTCGCCGCAAACGTGGAACTCCTGCTGGCCACCACGCCGCACGCGCGGCGCGTCGAGACGATCACGCTGCCCTCGCGCTACGACCTCCGCCCGCGTGATTCGCGGGTCAAGCCCTTGTCCGACGCCTACAATCTCTTCCGTTTCGGGCGCGCGGCCGGTCGCCGTATGTCGGCCGAGCGGCCGCCTGCTCCCACGTCGGCCACGTCGTGAGGCGCCTGCGCGCGCGGGTAGTGTCCGCACTGGCCCTGTTGGCCGCGCTCATCGGCGTCGTGCAACTCCACGTGGCCACGTCCGATGCCCAGTCCGTGCCGGGAAACGGTGGCGTCGGTGCAAGCGGGCCGCCGGCGACGCCGTTCGCCATCGGCGAACGCCTTGTGTACGACGTGCGCTTCGGCCTTCTGAAGGTCGGCGAAGGCAGCATGGAGGTGCTGGACATCGTGGCGCTGCGCGGGCGCGATGCCTGGCACACGCGTTTCCGGATACGAGGCGGCGTGCCGTTCTACCACGTGGACGACCTGCTGGAAAGCTGGATCGACACCACCACGTTCAACTCGCTCCGCTTCGTGCAGGATCTCGACGAAGGCGGAAAGGAGCGCGAACGGCGCTACGAGATCTTTCCGGAGCGAGCCGTCTTCCAGGAGAACGACAAGCCGGAGGAAGCGTCGGTGTCCGACCCGCTCGACGACGGCGCCTTTCTGTTCTTCGTGCGAACGATTCCCCTCGTCGTGGGCAGCACGTACGAGTTCAACCGGTATTTCCGTTCCGACCGCAATCCCGTGATCGTGAAAGTGTTGGGGCGTGAGAAGATCACGGTGCCCGCGGGGACCTTCAACACGATCGTGATCCAGCCGATCATCAAGTCCAAGGGCATTTTTTCCGAGAGCGGGCAGGCGCGCATCTGGCTCTCCGATGATTCCAGCCGCATCATGGTGCAGATGAAGTCGAAGACCAGGATCGGTTCCCTCAACCTGCATCTCAAATCGCACCGAGCGCCCCCCTCCTCCCAGACGATCGGTCCTCGTTAGGTCGCTCCCAGCGACCGGTGGAGGAGGCCGACCTGTCGCGCGTCCGCACCGTACCCGTGGCCCGGCGCGGCAACAAGGTGCACTCCAGCGAGTTCTCGCACGCCCCGGGTGAGGACCGTTCCTTTGCGGCCTTCCTGGACGCGCTGCCCGACATCCTGGTGGCGCGTGACTTTCGCCGCGTGGTGCACGCCATCGTGAGCGCCACGCGGGCGCGGAAGGCGGTGGTCGTGATGCTCGGCGGCCACGTCGTGAAAACCGGGCTCGCTCCCGTGCTCATCGACCTCATGCGGCGCGGCGCCATCACGCACCTCGCCATGAATGGCTCGGCCGCCATCCACGACTACGAGATGGCGCGCTTTGGCGCCACCTCCGAGGACGTGGCCGCAGGCCTGCGTGACGGCACGTTCGGCATGGCCGAGGAGACGGGACGCGCGCTCAACGAGGCCTTCGTCACCGGCATGCGGGAGCAGTGGGGCATGGGCGAGGCGGCGGCACGAGCCCTCGAGTCATGCGACGACCTGGCGGAACCCGGACTGTCACTCCTGCTCAGTGCGCGCGCGCTCGGCGTGTCCGCCACGGTCCACGCAGCGTTAGGCGCGGAAATCATCCACCAGCACCCTGCGGCGAGCGGCGCCGCCATTGGCGACACGAGCCACCGCGACTTCCGTCGCCTCGCCGCGGCACTCGACGGGCTGCACGACGGTGGCGTGGTGCTCAACGTCGGCAGCGCCGTCATCATGCCGGAGGTGTTCCTCAAGGCGCTCACCATCGCGCGCAACCTCAACGCCGGCCGGCCGGTCGACTTCACC
>JBDSVW010000241.1:0-3137 GCA_039927015.1 Gemmatimonadaceae bacterium
GCCGCACCTGATGCACACCTCCGACCAGTCGACGGGAGGGCTGGATGTGCTCGTGGAGGTCTGGCTTCGCACCGCCGCCATGCGTTCGGCGGGAGCGGCTGCCGAACGGTTGTCCGTAGGCAATGTACGGGACCTCTACTGGACCCCGGCGCAGCTCCTGACGCATCACGCCAGCAACGGCTGCAACCTGCAGCCGGGCGACCTGCTGGGAAGCGGCACGGTGTCGGGTGCGGAGCGGTCATCGCGCGGCTGTCTGCTGGAACTCACGTGGAAGGGCAGCGAGCCGCTGCGCCTCGCGAATGGCGAGGAGCGCCAATTCCTGCTCGACGGCGACGAGGTGATCATGCGCGGCTACTGCCAGCGTGACGACTTTGCGCGTATCGGCTTCGGAGAGTGTTCCGGAGAGATTCGCCCCGCGTGACCGCGTGCGTGTCGTGCGTAGATGCAGCGGAAGGACTCGTGTTCGTGAACTCCCGATGCCCGCTCCCGTTCCGGGCCGGTCGGGCAGGATACCCTAACGATCGACACCCGCGTGGTGCCGAGGAGGCGCAGCGAGATGCACAGCGTTGAGACCCAGGAAGCTCCCATTCCCGCCGGACACTACTCGCAGGGCGTCGTGCACAACGGTGTGGTGTACGTGGCCGGACAACTGCCCATCGTTCCGGGCAGCACGGAGCGAAGTGTCGGCACCATGACGCAGCAGACCGAGCAGACGCTGCGCAACGTGGAAGCGATCCTCAAGGCGGCCGGCAGCGGCCTCGATCGGGTGCTCCAGATGACGATCTACATCAGCGATGAATCGTTATGGGGCGAGGTGAACGCCACCTACGCGCGCGTCATGGGAAACCACCGTCCGGCGCGCGCTGTCGTGCCCGTGAAGGACCTGCACTACGGCTACCAGATCGAGATCCAGGCCATCGCTGCCACCTCCGCCTGATTCGCAGCGCTCTCCCCCAGCCTACCATGCCGACCATGCGATTCCCCGCTGTCGTTGCCCTCGTCCTGCTGCACGCGTTCATCTCGCCCTTCGTCGCCACAGCAGCTGGAGGGGCATCGCCGGCGCGGACGGGGCACGGCGCGGCGGGCGTGCAGGACTCCGCGTACACGCTCACGGAAGTCATGATTCCCATGCGGGACGGGGTGAAGATGTACACCCGGATCCTCGTGCCCACGGCCGCGCACGGTCCGCTGCCGTTCATGTTCATCCGGACGCCCTACGGCATCGACGGCGTGAGTTCCCGGTCGCTGGAAGTCAACATGAGATTCCTGGCGCGCGACGGCTACATCTTCGTCTATCAGGACAATCGCGGGAAGTTCAGGTCGGAGGGAGAGTTCGTGATGCAGCGCGCCCCGCGCGCCAATCGGAGCGACGCTCGCGCGGTGGACGAGAGCACCGATGCATACGACAGCATCGAGTGGCTACTGAAGAACGTACCGCACAACAATGGCCGCGTGGGCATGACGGGGGTGTCCTATCCGGGATGGCTCGCCGCGATGGCCATGCTTGACCCGCATCCCGCGCTCAAGGCCGTGTCGCCCCAGGCGTCACCCGCCGACATGTGGATGGGGGACGACTTCCATCACAATGGCGCGTTCCGCCTGAGCTACGGCTTCGAGTACGCCACCATGATGGAGTCGGGAAAGGGCGTGGAGCAGTTCAGGATGGATGCGTTCGACACGTACGACTGGTACCTGCGTCTCGGGTCGCTTGCCAACGTGAACAAGACGCTGCTCAGGGGGAAAATCCCGACGTGGAATGACTTCGCGAGCCGCCCGAACTACGACGAGTTCTGGCAGCGACAGGCCATGAAGGGCTACCTCACGCGCGTGACCGTGCCCACGCTCAACGTGGCGGGCTGGTGGGACCAGGAGGACTTTTATGGTCCGATTACGATCTATCGTGAGCTGGAGAAGCACGACACCGAGCACCGCAACTTCCTCGTGGTGGGTCCGTGGAATCACGGAGGATGGATGCGCGGGGAGGGAAAGTCGCTCGGCAACATCCAGTTCGAGCAGGCCACGGCGCAGTTCTTTCGCGACTCGCTCATGGCGCCGTTCTTCGCGTTCTACCTCCACGACCGCGGCGCGTTGCATCTGCCGGAAGCCACCACATTCGAGGCGGGCAGCAACACGTGGCGCCGCTACGATGCGTGGCCACCCAAGGCCGGCGTCTCCAACCGGAGTCTCTACTTTCGCGAGAACGGCAAGCTCGCCTTCGATCCGCCGGCGAAGGCATCGGGTCGCGTCGCAGCCAAGCCGGAGTACGATGCGTATGTCTCGGATCCCGCCAAGCCCGTGCCGTATCGCGCGCGGCCTATCCAGGCCACGTACGACCCGCGCGGCTCCGGATGGAGCACGTGGCTCACGGAGGACCAGCGCTTCGTGCACAATCGCCCCGATGTGCTGAGCTACGACACCGGCACGCTGGCGGAAGACCTGACGATCGCCGGCGACGTGAGCGTCACGATCAACGCGTCCACCACGGGCAGCGATGCCGACTGGATCGTGAAGCTCATCGACGTCTATCCCGACACGGGCATGAAGGACGTCAAGATGAATGGCTACCAGTTCATGGTGGCCAACGAGGTCATGCGAGGCCGCTTCCGGAAGGATCCGTCAAAGCCGGAAGCCATCGTGCCGAACACCGTCACGGACTTCACCATCGACCTGCACACGCAGGCCTACACGTTCAAGGCCGGCCACCGTGTGATGGTCCAGGTGCAAAGCACCTGGTTTCCCCTCATCGACCGGAATCCCCAGAAGTTCGTGCCGAACATTTTCGAGGCGAAGGAGAGCGACTTCACCGTCGCCACGCATCGCGTGTATCGGTCGGCGCAGCACGCGTCGAAGATTGTGCTGCCCGTGGTGCAAAGGGTGGCGCAATAGGGGATGAGAAGACGGGAGAACGAGAAGACGAGAAGACGAGAAGGGCGCCACCCCAACCTCGTCTTCCCGTCTTCTCGTCTTCTCATCCTCCCATATTGTCCGCCATCGCCTTGGCGAAGCCGCTGCAGCTCATGAGCGTTGCGCCCTCCATCATCCGCTCGAAGTCGTACGTCACCTTCTTCTGCCCGATCGTCTTGTCGAGCGAGGAGATGATCAAGTCGGCGGCTTCGTTCCACCCCATGTAGCGGAAC
>JBDSVW010000242.1:0-7363 GCA_039927015.1 Gemmatimonadaceae bacterium
ACGGACCTGATCTTTCCGTTCTTTCTCTTCATCGTTGGCATCACGACGCACCTGTCGATGCAGGCCCGGCGGGCGCGTGGCGAGGCGGACGGTGCCCTGGTGCGCCAGATCGTCCGGCGCGGAGCGCTGATCGTGCTCTTCGGCCTGTTGCTGGCCGCCTTCCCCTTCGTGCCGCTCGACCGGGTCACCGGCATGCGCTTCCCAGGTGTGCTGCAGCGCATCGGCGTGGCGTACCTCTTCGGCGCCATGCTCACCCTGCGCTCCTCCCTCAAGCAACAGCTGGTGCTGCTGGCGGTCCTGCTGTTCGGCTACTGGTTCGCCATGACCCTCATCCCGGTCCCGGGACGTGGCATCGGCGCCCTGCTGCTCGACGATCCCTCCGCCTCGCTTGCCGCGTGGATCGACCGGGCCGTCTTCGGGTCGCATCTCTGGCGCAACTCCGTGACGTGGGACCCCGAGGGGCTGTTCTCCACCGTGCCCGCTATCGGCACGGTGATCCTGGGGGTCATGGCGGGCCGGTGGATCGGGACTCCCCGCTCGCTCCACGAGCGGCTGGTCGTGCTCTACGGCGTGGGATCGTTATGCATGGTCGCGGGTCTGATGTGGCACTGGTCGTTTCCCATCAACAAGAGCCTCTGGACGAGTTCCTACGTGCTCTTCACCGGTGGAACAGCGGCCGTGTCGCTCGCCACGTGCATCTGGCTCATCGACGTGTTAGGCCTAACGTGGTGGACGAAGCCGTTCGTCTGGTACGGCATGAACCCGATGGTGGCATTCGTGGGTTCGGGAATGATGGCCCGGATGATATATTCGATCGTCAAGGTGCCGCGAAATGGTGAGGCGGTCCCAATCCAGCGGGTGATCTTCGAGGACTACTACGCGTCGTGGCTGGAGCCGCGCAACGCGTCGTTGCTGTTCGCTGTCACCGTCGTCCTCCTCTGGGCGGGGATTCTGGGCCTGCTGTACCGCAAGCGGATATTCTTCAAAGTCTGACAGGCGCTGCGCCCCGTTTGGTGGTGCCGGAGTAGTGGATCTGCCCATGATGTCGCGAGTCTTCGTACGCCGTGCCTTCTGCTCAGCCGCGCTGGGCCTGCTGGCACCCGCCGCCTCGCCGCTCGGCGCCGCGCCGGCGCTGGGTACCGAACGCGCGACCTATGCCCTCGCGGCGCTGCAGGTGCAGGTCAAGAAGACGTCCGCGAAGAAGGCCCCCGCCAAGAAATCGAGCCCGCGTCGCTCCACCAAGCGCGCGCGGAAGGCGCCGGTCGCCCTCCCGGCGCTCCGACCCACAACACCCCGTGGAGATGATGCACTCGCTGCGGACGTCGCGACGCTCCTCGGGGCCCGCGTGCGCAGCGGCACCTGGGGCGTGGTCATCGCCTCGCTCACGCGCGGCGACACGCTCTTCTCTCTCAATGCCGACAGCATGATGTTGCCGGCCTCGACCCTCAAGCTCTACACCACGGCCCTCGCCTTCGAGCGCCTGGGACCCAACCACCAGCTCACCACCGAAATCGCCCGCGATGGCGCGGTGAGCGCAGATGGAACGCTCCAAGGCTCCATCTACCTCAAGGGTGGTGGCGATCCGGCGATGTCCGGCCGCTGGGTCGGTGGCTCCGTCGATGCACCCGTGCGCACGCTGGCCCGACTCGTGGCGGATGCAGGCATCAAGCGCATCACCGGCGACGTGGTGGGCGACGCCAGTGCCTTCGACGGCAAGGGCATTCCCGACGGTTGGCGCTCGCGCTACCTCAACGACTCGTACGCGGCCCGCGTCTCGGCGCTCTCGCTCAATGAGAATCTCGTTAACGTGGTGATCGCACCCGGCAAGTCCGGGGGAGCCGGCATCGTGTCGCTCCAGCCCGCCACGGTGGCCTACAAGATCGTCAACTCCACTCGCACCGTTGCGGCACAGCGCACCGCCAAGCTCGTCGTCTCCCGCACCAGCGATGGTACCATCATGGTGCGGGGCACGATTGGCGCCCGCTCCGAGCCACGCGCCTACCAGGTCGTGGTGGAGGAGCCCGCGCTCTTCACCGCCGGCGCCTTCCGTGCCGCCCTCGAGCGCGAGGGAGTAGCGGTGGGCGGCGAGCTCCGGCTCGGCACAACCCCGCGCGGGGCTGCGCGCGTGGCCACGTTCAACTCGCCGCCACTCGCCACGCTGGCGAGCGCGATGAACCGCGAGAGCATCAACCACTTCGCCGAGCTGATCTTCCGTGACGCCGCCCGTACCGGAGATCCGGCAGGGGTGGGCTCGGCCGAGCGGGGTAACCTGCTGCTGCGCCAGTTCATGTCGCAGAAGGTCGGGGCGCGCTGGGATGCGGTGAACGCGGCGGATGGCAGCGGTCTCTCGACGCTCAACCGTATCACGCCCCGCTCCCTGGTCCAACTGCTGGGCTACGCCGACCGCTCGAGCTGGTCGCGCGAGTTCCACGAGTCCCTGCCCGTGGCGGGCGAGTCGGAGCTGTTGCGCCACCGCATGACCGCCACGCCGGCCAAGGGCAACCTGCACGCCAAGACGGGGACCACCAACGAGGTCATAGCGTTAGGCGGCTATGTCACGTCGCAGAACGGCGAGCTGCTCGCCTTCTCGTTCCTTTACAACGGCACCGACCGCTGGAACGCCAAGGCCACCATCGACGCCATCGGCGGCACCCTGGCCGGCTTCGCCCGCTAGACGCACACGGGGGACACCGGCATCACGCCGCGCCCCCCGCCCTGCCCTCCGGTACCGCGGTCACGAGGCCGCGATCGCCACGCCCCGCTTCGACAGTTCTGTGATGTACTCCTCGGCGGGCATGCACTCGTCCGGCGTGTGTACCCCAGCCGGAATCTGCCCCCGCGCCTGCATCAGGCCGGTGATGGCCAGCGAATAGCCGGTCGTGCGCATCATGGCGGAAATCCCACGGGCCTCGTCGTAGCGGTCCACCAGGTTCCACTCGCGGGTCGCCGGCTTTCCATCTTTGGTGCCGCGCACAGTTACGCGCAGCGCCACCAGGTCGGGCTTGCTCTTCGAGAGGCGGGGGCCCATGGCTGCCACCGCCAATTCGCGCGGAATCACCGGCACACCCTTCACGTCCACGGGCTCGGTATCCAGCAGGCCGAGCTCACGGATCGCTTCCATGATCTTCGCATGACCCGGGTAGCGCAGCGTCTTGTACTCCATGGTCGGGATCTGCCCTTCGTATCGGAAGGCGAGCGTCGACAGGCCGCCAGCCGTGTGAAACGCCTCGAGCTCGCCCACGGGTTCGGGAAAGGCCACCGGCTCGAGTTCCGACAACGCCACCACCTGCGCGCGGCGGGAGTCGCGCAGCACCCACGAGAGCGTCGTGTAGTAGTCCAGCACTCCTTCCAGCGAGTACGCGATCTGGTAGTTCAGTGGCGGCTCCGGCGACTGCGGAAGTCCGCCGACGTAGAGGCGCACCGACTCCACCGAGTCCAGCTGCTCGATGCCGTGCTGGGCAAGGATGTTGACCATGCCCGGCGCCACGCCGCAGTCAGGTACCACCGACACGCCCCTCGCACGCGCCGCCGCATCCTGTTTCTTCTGGCTGAACACGATTTCCGTGTTCCCACCCAAGTCGCAGAAATGAGACCCCGCCTCGATGGCGAGGCGCGCCAGGGCTTCGTTGAAGTAGTATGGAATGGCACTCATCACTGCGACGCAGCCGCGCAACTCCGCCAGCACAGCCGCCTCGTCGCGCACGTCGAGCACGATGGGCGTGAGTCGCTTGCCGGCGTACGGCGAGAGGAAATCGGCAAGATGGGTGACGTCGAGATCCGCGAGACAGACCTCGGTGACATCGGGTTGCTGAAGAAGATCAAAGGCACAGGCAGAGCCCTGCAGGCCCGCGCCCAGTACGAGCATGCGCATCTGTGTGGTTCTCCAAGGGATGGGGAGTACGGCTGCAATCTAATCGACGCTGGCCGGGTACAGCACGTAGCAAACCTTCAACGCGCCGCGTGGCACGCTGGCACTACCACACCTGAGGACCCTGTGTCACAGGGACGACGCATCGACGACCCCGCTGGAATCCGCGACGTGCTCGAGCGCACCCGGACTATCGCCGTACTCGGCATCAAGACGGCCGAGACGGGGGCGCCGGCGTTCTATGTGCCCGAGTATGCCCAGCGGAGCGGCTACAAGATCGTGCCCGTGCCGGTCTACTTCCCCGAGGTGACGGAGATACTGGGCGAGACCGTCTTCCGGCGACTCGCCGACATCCCCGGCCCGGTGGACATGGTCAATGTCTTTCGCCGGCCCAAGGACATCCCGCCCCACCTTGACGACATCCTCGCCGCCCGCCCCTCCGTGGTGTGGATGCAGCTGGGCATCCGTCACGACCGGGTCGCCGAGCAGCTGACGGCGGCCGGTATCGACGTCGTGCAGGACCGCTGCCTGCTCGTGGACCTGGAGCGGATCGGCCGCTGACGGTTCCGGCTTCGGCCGGTCGAGCTACGGACGCTCCGTCGCTGGCTGGACGGTCAACCGTCCCAACAGGCTGACGTCGCCGTCGAACGCCACCGTACGCGGCGCCCCGTCGAGTTTCAGGGCCACCGGAACCGTCGACACCCGCGAAGCCGACACGGGCACGCGCAGCCGGTGCACGCGTCCGCCCGAGTCGGTCACGTCCATCGCCAGGTTCAGGCGATAGGGCCCCGACGAGGCCGCCTGCGAGATTGTCAGCAGCAACGACTGCCGCGCCGGCTCCCACTTCCAGCCCACGGTCACGTCCGCCACGCCGGGGCGGCGAATCCACTGTTCGAAGAACCAGTCGAGCGGTTGTCCCGAGGCGCGTTCCATCTCCCGCATGAAATCGGCGGTGAGCGCGTTGCCGTGCCGGTACTTCGCATAGTACGACCGGATGCCGCGAAAGAACGCCGAGTCGCCCACTTCGCGACGCAGCATGTGCAGCGTGAAGCCCGCCTTCTGGTACACGTTGCTGTTGAGCACGCGCCGGAGGTCGTCGAGACCCTCGTCCACCACCGGCTTCTCGGTCGAGATTTTGGCGCGCAACACCGTCTCGCGCATGGCCCGCAGGTCGCCGAGGAAGGCGCTGTCCCCGTGCGCGTGTTCGGTCCACAGCGCGGCGAAGTAGGTGGCGAAGCCCTCCGACAGCCACACGTGCGGCCACTCGCGCGTCGTGACGGCATCCCCGAACCACTGGTGCGCGGTCTCATGCGCGATGAGCCCTTCGCTCATCGTGCGCGTGCGGTAGATGTTGTCGGCATAGAAGATCGCGGACGCGTTCTCCATTCCGCCGTAGCGCGTGGAGCTTTGCACGTGGGCCAGTTTTTCGTACGGATACGGGCCCGCAAGACTGGAAAAGAGCTCGACCATATCCCCGGCCCGCGAGAATGGTCCCGGCATGTATTCGCGAACGTCCGGCGTGATCCAGACGCTTTGTCGCACGCAGCCGGGCAACTCCGCAAGCCCGCACGCGGTGTTGCCCAGCTCGTACGTCGCGAACGGTGCAACACCGATCACCATCACGCCCGTGTACAGCGGACGCACCGAACGCCAGCGCGTGAGCATGAACGACATACCCGAGGCACGCGCGAGTTCCGGCGTCTCCTCCAGCAGCTCGCCATTCGCGATCACCCGGTGGCTCATGGGTGCGCGGACAATCCATTCCACGGTGGCCTTGTCGGACGGATGATCCACGGTCGCCAACCACTGGTGCGCGCGGTCGGGAAAGTGATCGGCGAAGGCGGTCCAGTATCCGGCCGAATCGCGACGGATGATGAGGCCATCGACCGGCGTGCCGCGGTAGCGCACGGCCACGCGCAGTGTGTCGCGCCCCCCCGCCGGCAGCGGAACCCGGACGGTCTGCCCATCGCGCACGGCCCGCACGACGGCGTCGTTCACCCGGGTCTCGTCCACTCGCATCACGTCCCGCAGGTCGAGCACCAGCGTGTCAGTCGGCGCGACGCGTGCCACGGTGATCGTGCTCACCACGGCGATGGTGTCGGGAAAGGCGCGCGCGGGAAAATCGACGCGGAACTCGTAATGCAGGACATCCAGCCCCGGACGACTGCCTCCGGTCTTGCTCTGCTGCGCCGAGAGCGGCTGCAGCACACCAGCCAGCGCGAGCAGTGATCCGGCGAGCGTGCGAGGACGAATGGTCAGCATGAAACCTCCGCGGGCGCTGGGAAGAGACTTCCAAGCTAGCGTCGCGACGCGCGCTTCGGAGGCACCCTGCGTGTGTCAGCTGCGCGACTCAGTCGCGCGTGTCACCTGCGCCTGTCAGCTGCGGACGCGGTTGCGTCCCTCGGCCTTGGCGCGATAGAGCCCCTGGTCGGCGCGGGCCAGCAGGTCCTCCACGGTCTCGAGATCAGGGGACGTATACGTCGCGACGCCCACGCTGGCCGTGAGCCGCAACGTGCGGCCCCCGGCGTGCGAGAACTCGTGCTCCTCGATCAGTTCGCGCACGCGCTCGGCGAACACCGTGGCCCCCACCTCTCCGGTCTCGGGGAGAACGATCACGAACTCCTCGCCACCGTAACGGGCCACCACGTCCACCGTGCGCACGGCGCGTTGCAGCAGCGCGCCCACGTCCATCAGCACGTCGTCGCCCACCAGGTGACCGTAGTTGTCGTTCACGCGCTTGAAGTGGTCGATGTCGATCAGCAGCAACGACACCGTGGATTCGTAGCGCTTCACCCGTTCCAGCTCCGCCGAGAGTCGCTCCGAGAGCGCGCGGCGGTTGAGCACGGCCGTGAGCGGGTCCGTGTGCGCGAGCACCTCCAGCCGACGGTTGTCGGCCATGGTCGACTCCAGCAGTTCCGCGCGCTGGATGGCGGACACCGCTGCCTTCACGACGGTGTCGGCGAACTCGATGTCCTCGGCGGTCAGGGGCGGCTCGTTCACCGAACGGCGCAGGAAGAAGACACCCGCCTGCGTCGGCTCCAGGGCAAAGGGGAGCGCGATAACCGACCGCGTCGTGACGGTGGTGCCCTCGCGTTCCCATTGCTGCCGCACCTCGCTGTAGAGCGGCGAGGTCATCACGTCCTCCACCAGCACCGCGCGCCCCGAATCCAGCGCCAGGCGGATCTCCGGGTAGCGATCCAGCTCCAGCTCGAAGTTGCGAATCGATGCCTGTTCGAACGCGGTGGCCACCACGCGCAGGCCCTCTTCTGCGCGGGCAAGGATTACCGAGCAGTGCGTGAGCCCCAGCGCGCGCGCCACGCGTCGGGCGAGCAGGTGATAGATCTCGTCCGACGAGAGATCGTCCGTGACATCATGCAGGATGTCCACCAGCTTGCGCCGGTTCTCCGCCTCCTCGCGCACGCGTTCCAGCTCGGCCTCGATGTCACGCAGCGTATCGTTTGCCGAGCGCAGGATCGCGCGCATGCGCAGCTGCGC
>JBDSVW010000243.1:0-3694 GCA_039927015.1 Gemmatimonadaceae bacterium
CCGTCGGCCTGATACTCGACGACACGCTCTCGCGCGCCGGGCATCGCCCGGTGGGTGCGCGGAACGTGGTGGAGGCGCTGCAGGTGCTGGCCCGCGAGAATATCGACCTCATCATCTCCGACTATCGCATGCCGGGGCTGACGGGACTGGAGTTTCTGGGCTTGCTGCAGCGGGAGGGGTACGACATTCCCCTCATCATGCTCACCGGGTACGCGAGCATCGAGCACGCCGTCGCGGCCATCAAGGCGGGGGCGATCGACTATATCACGAAGCCTGTTCGCACCGCGCAGCTCGAGCTGGCCGTCGACCAGGCCCTGGAGTTCGTGCGGCTGCGCCGCGAGAACGAGTCGCTGCGACGTGAGGTGATGGAGTTCCGGAACGAGCGGCAGATCATCGGCGAGAGCGTGGTGGTGCGTCGTATCCTGCAGACGGTGTCGATGGTGGCACCCACGCGCGCAACGGTGCTGCTGCAGGGGGAGAGCGGCACGGGCAAGGAGCTGTTCGCGCGGGCGCTGCACGACCAGAGCGAGCGCCGCGACAAGCCGTTCATCAAGCTCAACTGCGCCGCGTTGCCCGAAGGGCTCATCGAGAGCGCGCTGTTCGGCCACGAGCGGGGCGCGTTCACCGGTGCCGTGAAGCGCGTGGAGGGGGCGTTCGAGCGGGCCCACGGCGGCACGCTGCTGCTGGACGAGATTTCGGAGATGCGGCTGGAACTGCAGGCCAAGCTGTTGCGCGTGCTGCAGGAGCAGGAGTTCGAGCGCGTGGGCGGCACCAACCCGATCCGCGTGGACGTGCGCGTGATTGCCACGACCAACCGGAACCTCTCGGAATACGCGGCCAGCGGAAATTTCCGGCAGGACCTCTACTATAGACTGAGCGTGGTGCCGATCGAGATTTCGCCGCTGCGGGAACGGCCGGATGACATCCCGATGCTGGCGTACCGCTTCGCGATGAAGACCGCCACCGACGTGGGGAAGACAGTGACGGGCTTCTCGCCGGAGGCGCTGCGGCTGCTGCAGGAGTATCCATGGCCCGGCAACGTGCGCGAGCTCCAGCACGCTGTGGAGCGTGCGGTGATCCTTTCGCACGACGCCGTGCTGCCGGCGCATCTTTTCGACCACCAGCGGCTCACCTCAGGGGGCATGCACGCACTGGCAAACCAGGCGCTGCGCCGCGCGTCCTCGATGATGGCCGAAGATGGGATGCCACCTGCCCAGACCGCCCCAGCCGGCGGCATCGTGCTGCAGACGCTGAATGTTGACGAGGCCGAGCGCGCCCTCATCAAGCGCGCGCTGGAGCAGACGAGTGGCAACCGGACGAAGACGGCCGACCTGCTGGGCATCAGCGTGCGCACCCTGCGTAACAAGCTCAATGGCCCTCAGCGTGTGGAAGTCGGCGACGGCTGACGACTGGCAAGAGTGGCCGCCTGGAGTCGGCAAACTCTTCCCTTCTGGCAATTCCTGCGCGGTGCCGGCGGGGTACGAAACGGCAGACGAGAGACGCCGGCTCCACATCACTCGATTCACTAAGTATCAACTGAACCAACGACTTACGGACGCCCTGCCTAACGGGGCGTCCGTTTTTGTTCGCGTCATCGCGAATGGTCCACGCATTGCTTTAGCCCTTCACGCAGTCGTGTGACTGTGACTTCCTCTCGGAGGGACGGCGAAATGCTCTTTGGATTTTTCGGGCGCATATCCAGTGCCCCGCAGATGCGTGAGGCGCTTGACGCGAGTTCGCAGCGCGTGAAGGGCATCGCGCAGCGGGTCTCGGGCGCGACGCTGCAGAACCAGGGCGGCTTCACCCTTCCCGACGGGACCACGACCGCCAGCGACAGCGTGAATCTCGAAGCCGAGATGACTGCGCTGGCCGATGAACAGTTGCGATACGAGGCGACGGCGAAGTTGCTGGAGAAGACCTACCAGAAGCTCCGCCTCAGCATCCGAGACAGATAATGACCATTGCGCCGATCAAGATGCTGCCGTTGCTGACGAACACGGCCGACCGCGGACCGCGCTCGCCGGTGTTCCGTCCACTCGACATTGCGACGAGCGGGATGTCGCTGCAGCGGCTGCGCATGGAGACGGTGGCGACCAACATCGCCAACGCCGAGACCACGCGCACCGAAACGGGCGGCCCCTATCGTCGTCGCGTGGTACGCGGCGAGGAAGCCGTTCGCGAAGGCGCGGGGCCTTCCTATCCTCCGCTGCCGTTGTCGGGCCGCCAGGGTGATGGCATGACCGACGACCCGACGAGCAGCTCAGGCGGCGTGCGCGCGGTGGCCATCGAGGAAGATCCCAGCGAAGGACCACTGACGTATGACCCCGGCCATCCCGACGCGGACGCCAACGGATACGTGCGCTATCCGAACGTGCGCGTGACCGACGAGATCGTCGACCTGATGGAGGCGCGCCGTGTGTACGAGGCGAACGCCACGGTCTTCCAGGCGGCGAAGCTGTTGCTCCGCCGCGCCCTGGACATCTAGGCCATGCGATCGACGCGCTGCGCTCCCTCCATCGTTCTCAATTCTCTCTCCCTGTTGTTGACATGAGCATCCACGGCATTCGAGGACCTTACGGCGGCGGCATTCGCCCGGAGGCTCCGTCCACCGCGCGTCCGCAGGGGCTGCCCGCGCAGGGAACGGGCACCGCGTCGCGCGGCATCGCGCGGCCGCCCGATGCGACGCCCGCCACCAAGTCGGCCGCGACCAAGTCGGCCGCGACGTCGTCGCCGGCCGGCGTACCGGCGCAGCCGCCGCAGGGGACCGATCCCGAGTTATGGAGCGTCCTGACGCAGGATGAGCGCACCTACTTCGCCAAGCTGGGGGCCATGGGCCCTCTCACCTACGGACGGGTGTTGTCCGGACAGATGCAGCCGGCGGCGCCGCACGTGCGCGGCGGCCGGCTGGACGTGAAGGCCTGACCATGAGCGATCCGATTGGCGCGATCCGCGGCAGCATTGGCGCCGCGCAAGGTGGTGGCGTGGGTGGCATCGGCGGGTCTGATGCCGCCAAGCGCTACACGTTCGATATCGGCAAGGGCGATGACGCCGGAGCCAAGGGTCCGTCGTTCGGCGACACGCTCACGAAGGCGATCAACCAGGTCTCCGACGCGCAGGACAACTCCGCCGACATGGTGCAGAAGTTCATGCGTGGCGAGCCGGTGGAGCTGCATCAGGTGATGGCGGCCTCGGAAGAAGCGGGAATCGCGCTGGAAATGATGATCGAGCTTCGGAACAAGTTCACCGAAGCATATCGCACTCTCATCAGCATGCAGTAACGGACGCGAATGCCCGACGGTTTGCAGGACATCATCGATCGTATCGGCGGCTGGCGTCGCATCGCGACGCTCGCCGTCGGCGTAGGCGCCGTGGCACTCATCGTAGGCGTGTCGCGCTGGGCGACGGCCCCGGTCTTCGTGCCGATGTTCTCCTCGGTATCGCTCGAGGAGAGCGCCAAGATCACGGAAGGCCTCACGCAGGCAGCCATTCCCTTCCGCTACGAGCGCGGCGGGGCCGACGTGCTGGTGGCCATGGCCGACCTGCCGCGCGCGCGGGTGGCGGTGGCCAAGAGCGGCTCGTTGCCCAACGCGGGGCGTCCCGGGCTGGAGCTGTTCGACCAGCCGGCGTATGCCATGACCGACTTCACCCAGCGCATCAACTATCGCCGGGCGCTGGAAGGCGAGTTGGAGCGCAC
>JBDSVW010000244.1:0-6846 GCA_039927015.1 Gemmatimonadaceae bacterium
CGGCTTGTCCGCAGGCCACACCTCGCGAATCGCGTCCACGACCCGCAGCGTGAATCGCGCCCGATTCTCCAGCGAACCGCCGTACTCGTCGGTGCGGGTGTTGGAGAGGGGAGACAGGAACTCGTGCAGGAGGTATCCGTGCGCGGCATGGAGCTCTATCACGCGAAAGCCCGCGTCGATCGCCCGTTGGGCGGCATTCCGGAAGTCGTCGCACAGCGTGTCGATCTCCAACCGACTGAGCGCACGCGGCTCGGGAAAGTCCTCGGCGAACTGAAGGGCGCTGGGGGCCACGACGTCGGACCATCCCCCCTCAGACGATTGTACCGCGCCCCGCCCTTCCCACGGGCGCCGTGTGCTCGCCTTGCGGCCGGCGTGGGCGAGCTGTATGCCGGCCACGGCGCCCTGCGCATGCACAAACGTCGTGATCCGGCGAAGGAACTCCACGTGGGCGTCATCCCAGATGCCCAGGTCCTGGGGACTGATGCGACCCGTGGCTGTCACGGCCGTTGCTTCGGTCATGACGAGTCCTGCGCCCCCTACCGCGAAGCCGCCGAGGTGCACCAGGTGCCAGTGATGTGCGAAGCCGTCGCGGCTGGAGTACTGACACATCGGCGACACGCCCACGCGGTTGCGCAGCGTCACGCCGCGCAGGGTGAGCGGGGAAAACAGCTTCGACACGATCTGGTCTCCTGAGGACGCGTGCTACTGCCGGGCGATGGCCGCAGCGCCTCCGCGCAACACGTACTTCTGGATCTTCCCCGTCGCGGTCTTGGGAAGTTCGGCCACGAAACGCACACTCTTCGGGCACTTGAAATGCGCGAGGTGTTCCCGTGCGAACGTCCGCAACTCCTCCTCGGTCGCGTTGTCGCCTGAGCGAAGCACCACGAAGGCGTGCGGGGCCTCGCCCCACTTCTCGTCGGGCAACCCGACGATCGCGACTTCCTGCACCGCCGGATGCCGCAGCAACACGCCCTCGACCTCCACGCTGGAGATGTTCTCTCCGCCGCTGATGATGACATCCTTCAGCCGGTCGCGTATCTCGATGTATCCGTCAGGATGCACCACCGCCGCGTCGCCCGAGCGGAACCAGCCGTCGCGCAGCGCCGTCGCGCTGGACTCAGCGTCCCGGTAATATCCCGCCATCACCACGTTACCCCGTACCACGATCTCGCCTAACGATGCACCGTCCGCCGGCACCTCGTGGTCGTCCTCGTCCAGCACGCGTACTTCGCCCGACGTCACGAGTTCCACGCCCTGGCGCGCCTTGATGATGGCCCGCGCCTCCGCGTCGAGGCCCGCGTGTTCCGGCCGCCGCTCGCAGATCGTGATGAAGGGCGAGGTCTCGGTGAGGCCGTACACATGAATCAGCTCCCATCCCAGCTCTTCCTCCACCTTGCGTATCGTGACGGCCGCGGGCGGCGCACCCGCGGTGAAGACCCGCACATTCCGGGGCACACCCGTGCGTGTCGCCATCGGCGCATTGGCGATGCCGATGAGAATGGTGGGCGCAGCGCACAACATCGTGCCGCCTTCCTGCGCAATCGTCTCTAACACCCGGGCCGGCTCCACGCGCCGCACGCATATGTGCGTGCCGCCCACCGCCGTCACAATCCACACGAACGTCCATCCGTTCGCGTGAAACATCGGTAGCGTCCAGATGTATCGCTCGGCGCACGTCATTGGTGCGTGCACCAGCACGCCCACCGCGTTCAGGTACGCGTTGCGGTGGGTGATCATTACGCCCTTCTGCCGCGACGTGGTGCCGCTGGTGTAATTGATGGTGAGCAGGTCGCGCTCGTCGATCGCCGGGCGTGCGTACTGTGGTGATGCCTCGGCGATGAGCTGCTCGTAGTCCAGCCACCCGTCGCGATCACTCCCCCCTTCCAGTGCGACATAGTGCGTCACGCTGGGCAGCTCGTTCCGGATCTCGTCGATGGCGTCGAGGTAATCGGCGTGTGCGCACACGACGCATGAGCCGCTGTGGCTGATGAGGTACTGGAAGTCGCTGGGCAAGAGCCGGTAGTTGATGGGCACCATTACCGCGCCGATCTGGGGCACCGCGTAGTACCCCTCCAGGTGCGCGTGCGTGTTGGGGGCGATGTAGGCCACCCGGTCGCCCTTCCCCACGCCTAACGCCTGGAGCACCGCCGAAAATCGGTCGCAGCGGTCGAAGAACTCGGCATAGGTCCAGCGTTGGTCGCCGTCCACCACCGCTTCGCGGTCGGGATACAATCGCCGTGAACGACGCGCAAACTCCAGGGGGGACAGAGCGATTTCCATGACCGGTGCAGTGAGGGTGGGTCCGCGGAGCGGGCTACTTCCAGTTGTCCACGATGCGCTCCGCGATGCGTCCCAGGGTGGCTTCGAGCTCGAAGAAGTCGCCCACGTTCTGGTTCGTGAACACAGCCACGACCGTAGGTCCCCCCGGATAGAAGAGGACGCCGGCGTCATTGCCCGCGTAAGGCGGCCAGTCGCCCGTCTTGTGCGCGACGACCACGCGGCTGCGGATGCGCTGCGGCAGCCGCGAGGCATAGAACTGCCGGCGGAGGATGTCCATCATCTGGTCGCTGTGCTCGCGCGACGCGTACTTCGCGTCCAGCAGCCCCTGCAGCATCTCCCCCATTTCCCGTGCCGTCGTACGGCCCAGCCAGCGCGACGAGTCGCCTTCGAGTTCGAAGCTCATGCGGGCGGCATCGGGGGTCCGTGGGAATCCGCGCTCGAACACCTCCCGGTTCGTCATCGTGGCGTTCTTCGGGTCGGCCATCACCCACAGTGCGCGAAAGAGATCCCCCGTCGTGCTCTTGAGCCGCGTCTCCGTGAAGCCGAACTCGCGCAGCATTTCGTTCACCCGCGGCAGTCCCACCGTGCGGATCATGATGTCGGTGGCCGTATTGTCGCTGGTGATGATCATCTGCTCGATGAGATCGCGATACGTGGGCCGCAGCCCCACATCAAAGGTCTGCAGCAAGCCGCTGCCCCGTCGCAGGTCCTCCGCGCTCACCGTGTAGCGGTCCGTGAGCTTGAGGCGTCCCGACTGGGCGTCGCGGAATGCCTGGATCATCACCGGGATCTTGATGACGCTCAGCGTGTTCATCGGCAGGTCGGCCCGCAAGGCAATTGTGCGGCCGGTCGTCAGATGCTTGGCGTAGATCGAGTTCCTGGCCTGCAGCGCACCTAGCTCAGACTGGATGTCCTGCTCCAGCGACTGTGCGGCAAGGCAGAGCGGAGCGCCCGGAATGCCGGCCACGGCGAGGACGGCGAACAGGCGAAGGAGTGGGCTTTGCGAGCAACGCATGGGGCGGCGGGCGGGAAGGGGACTCGGAGAACCGCGCGACGGGAACTGCGCGAGGGGAACTGCGGCGTGCCGCCAATCATGCACCCTGATCACCATCAGGGCGAGGGTCTCGGGTGCCCCAGCCGCCCGGCGCCACTCCGCCCTAGCGATATCCCGCCGCCTGCAACTCGAACAGCTCCGCATAACGCCCGCGCTGGGCGAGCAGCTGCTCGTGTGTGCCCGACGCCTCCACTTCGCCGTCGGCGAGTACGAGAATGCGATCGGCCATGCGCACGCTCGAGAAGCGGTGGGAGATGAGTACGCCCGACTTTCCCTGGCTCAGCTCCTTGAATCGCTGGAAGACCTCGAACTCGGCGCGCGCGTCGAGTGCCGCCGTAGGCTCGTCCAGCACCAGTAGCTGCGCGTCGCGCATGTACGCGCGGGCGATCGCGATCTTCTGCCACTCTCCGCCGGAGAGGTCCACGCCCCACTTGAAGCGCCGCCCCAGCATCTGCTGGAAGCCATCCCTGAGCTTCCCGATCACGCCGTCCGCCAGGCTGCGCCGCGCCGCCTCCGCAATGCGCGCCGCATCCTCGCGCTGTTCGATGCGCCCCACCGCGATGTTATCCGAGGCACTCAAGTCGTAGCGCACGAAGTCCTGGAATATCACGCCCACATTCGCGCGGATTCCCTCGAGGTCGTACTCGCGCAGGTCCACGCCGTCGAGCAGGATGCGCCCCTCGGTGGGATCGTAGAGCCGCGTGAGCAGCTTGACCAGCGTCGTCTTGCCGGCGCCATTCTCGCCGACGAGCGCCAACACTTCTCCCGCACGCAGCGTGAACGAGAGATGCCGCACCGCCCACCGCTCTCCCTGTGGATAGCGGAAGCCCACGTCCTCGAACACCACGCCGTGCGTGATGCGCGCCGGGAAGGGCCGTGCGTTTGGATTCGAACGGATGCGCGGCGTGATCGCGAAGAACGAGAACAGGTCGTCGAGATAGAGCGCCTGCCCCGCCAGCTGCGAGAAGCCGGTGAGGAACCCTTCCAGCAGGCCGCGCAGGCGACGGAACGAGGCGGCGAGGAAGGTCAGGTCTCCGATGCTGAACTGGCCCGCGACCGTGCGCCAGGCGATGTAGGCGAAGGCCACGTAGTAGCCCATCGTGCCGAAGGTCGTCAGCGCCCCGCCCCAGCGCGCTCGGCGCAGCGCGAGTGCACGGTTGGCGCGATAATAGTCCGTGGCCACCTGGCGGTAGCGCTCGACCAGGAAGGGAGAGAGTCCGAAGATCTTCACCTCCTTGGCCGTCTCCACGCTGGCGCCCGTGCGCCGCAGGTAATCCAGCTCCCGCTGGTCGGCCGTGCGCATCCAGGCCAGCGCATACCCCTGCGCATTGAAGTGCGCCTCGCCAAGGAACGCCGGCACGAGCGTCACGAGCAGGAGGAGGATGAGCCACGGGGCGAATACCGCGAGTCCTGCCGCAAAGCTCGCGATGGTCACGACATCCTGCGCCTGGCCGAATAGCTGGCTCATGAGCGACATGCGGCCGCTCGCCTGCCGGCGCGCACGCTCCAGCTTGTCCTGCGACTCGCTGTCCTCGAACTGCTCGAGATCCAGCCGCGCCGCGTGTTCCATCAGCCGGAGGCTCGTGGCGATGCTGAAGCGTTCCGCCAGCAGTCCATCGATGAGCGACACCGCACGTCCCAGCACATCGGCCACGACCGCAAGACCGAACTCCGCCAGCAGCAACACGCCGAGGTGATGCAGGCGTCCGCTGTCGATCCATTGCTGGAGGGAACCCAATCCACCGCCGCTCTGTGCCAGGCGCACCACTTCGTCGATGATCAGCTTGCCGAAGTAAAGCGTGATGACCGGCAGGAGGGCGCGCAGCAGGCGCAGGACGAGCGTCGCGACCGTGAAGCCGCGACTCGTGCGCCAGATGAGGCCGAGAAACGGCGGCAGGTTGCGCAGCGCGCCCAGGCGATCGCTCAGCGTGACGGCGCGCGGACGGGCGCGGGAGGCGTAGCGTTCCTTCGGATCGCGGGGCTCGCTGCCGGTGCCGGTGCCCGGAGGAGGTACGGAAGTCATGCGGAAGAATAGCGCATCATGACTCCCGGTTGGTCCAGCGCGCCTTGCTCAGCCTTCGCGGAGGCGGCGCCGGCGTGCGAGACCGAAGACGCCGAGCAGGCCGCTGCCGAGGAGGGCGAGGGTGGCGGGTTCGGGGGCGACGGAGACGCCTGCGGTGATGTCCGCCGGCTCCTCATCGCTGATTACCAGTGGCCAGTTCGGTCGCGCCACGACGACCCCGGTGTAGTGGGATGGAGGCGGAGACGGTGTGACGGCGAGAATCGTGATGTTCCGAGTGTAGTATGCGAATAGTCCCGCCGGCTTGGAGGCGAACGCCATCGCAATGCTGCCGGTCGCAACCATCGGACTCGTTGTCGTTATGCCAACGTTAAGGTGGAACATTCGAGCGGCGGTAACCGACTGCTTCGGGAAGACGTGCGCTCCCGGTCCGGAAAAAATGGCTTGAACGGACCCGAGGCTGATGCGGCGCCCAAGGCCTGGGGTCGACGGAGCTACAAACGTTTGATTCGCTGCGTTGAACGTGATGGTGGCGGTTGCGTTTCCTGCCGACGTCAGAATCACCGAATTGCCAAGCGACGTGCACTTTCCGATGATGTATTTCGCATTCCCACAGGTGAACATGCCCGAGGTCGTGTAGTTAGCAACATACGCCAGTGACCCGTTAGGCATCTTGATCCATCCCTGAGCCTCCAGCGACGCGGCGTTCACGCACAGCGCAGCCCCGACTACCAGATACCGCCATCCTCGCGACATGGTCCACCTCCCGTCCCCGGTTTGGTCCTGCCTGGCCTCGCTGCAATGTGCACGCCGTGGGCACCCGCGTCGAGAGCGCTGACGCTCCGTCGCTGGCCCGGCCCTACCCCCCCCGCCGCCCCGACTTCGACGACGTGGCCTGCGGCTTCACAGTCGCCACCTTCGGCGTCGTCGGTGGCTTCACCTTCGCCGTGGCCGCCGAGCCCGGCACATGCTTGGCCTTCGGCGAAAAGTCGGGGATCTGGTTACGTCCTTTCTTGCCCATACGGTCCTCCTCGATGCTGTGAAATGCGACCGGCTCGCCCATTCGCCGCGAGCACGCCCACCTCAAATACTACTGCCTCGTCGCGCGCTGAACAGGGTGGCGCTCCGCGCGGTGGCACTTACCCTGCCTCAGGCCGCCGAGGGAACTTTCCGCGCCGGGGTGCGCCTCATGGTAGTGACCCTTACCGTCACTCCCATGACCTCACCCACTTCCCTCGCCCGACCCCCCTGGCGCCCGCTGCGCGGCCGTCCCACCGGCCGGCTCGTGGATGCGCGGTTGCAACTGCATCACGCCGCGCAGCTCATCGTGGCCGCCCCTATCGCCTTCCTGGCCGCACGCGACGACGACAGCCACACCGCGTTGTCCTGGCTGCCGGCGGCCGAAGCGTTAGGCACGGAGCCCCTCGACACGAGCGCCGGGCCGCGCCGCGTCGCCCTGCACCTTGCCGACCTCACGCTGCTGTGGCTGGAC
>JBDSVW010000245.1:0-3593 GCA_039927015.1 Gemmatimonadaceae bacterium
GCTCCAGTCCCTTCGCTGCGGGCGCAAGATGATGCGGGGACGGCCCCTTTCACAGCCTGCGCGGCGGCCTTTGCGGGATCTGGACGTGGAGCCCTACCCCACGAGATTCGCGCATTGGTGCGGGGCCGCGCAATATGAGTCGAGGGCCTCGCGGTCAGCCACGAGCGCGAATTGTACCTGGCCCGCGTACTCAACCCCGCCCGTCTTGCCATGAAGCTCTCGCCCGTATCTCCGAAGCGCCCCCTGAAGCTCCGGAACTCCGATGCCCGGCCCCCCCGTGGTCTCGAGCGCGGCGCCGAATTGAAGGAACTGCTGGCGCACGAGGTCGAGCGGCTGGCGGCCCTGCAAAAGGTCTTCTACGCCGACGGACGCCACGCCCTGCTGGTGGTGCTGCAGGGACGCGACGCGTCAGGCAAGGACGGCACCATCCGCACGGTGTTCGCCGGCTGCAATCCGCAGGGGTGCTCGGTGGCGAGCTTCAAGGCTCCGAGCGAGACCGAACTCGCGCACGATTTCCTCTGGCGGGTGCATCAGGTCGTGCCACGCCGCGGCATGATCGGCATCTTCAACCGGTCGCACTATGAGGACGTGCTCGTCGCGCGCGTCCGCAACCTCGTGCCCCGCAAGGTGTGGCGCGACCGCTATTCCCAGATCAACGACTTCGAGCGGATGCTGTCGGAGAATCGCGTGATCGTGCTGAAGTTCTTCCTGCACATCTCACAGGAGGAACAGCGCGAACGACTGCTCGAGCGGCTCACCGACGACTCGAAGAACTGGAAGTTCCGCGCCGGCGATCTCGAGGACCGCGCACTCTGGAAGGACTACAGCCGCGCGTATCGGGACGCATTGCGGAAGTGCAGCACCCCGTGGGCGCCCTGGTACCTGGTGCCCGCCGACAGCAATACGACCCGGAACTATCTCATCACCCGCATTATCAACGACGCCATCGCCAGCTGTAAGCCGAAGTACCCGCGCGCGCCGGACGACATTCTGGCGCTGGCGGCCGGCCTGCAAGAATAGCCCCCCGCTGCGGCGCCTTCGCCGCCATTCGGCCTGCAGCTGGGGCGTGTTGCGCTCGATACTAAGGATGATGCCCCCAGCCAGCGTACCCACTCCCCACGGCGAGTTACCTGAGGCGCGCTTCGCGGCGCGGGTGGTGACGCGCGCGGTCATGGTGCTCCTCGTGTCGGCCGCGGCCGTCTTCGCCCAGCGACCGGAGCGTTTCACGCTGGGCGACTCGCGCGAGCGCGTGCGCGCCGTGCAGGGCACCCCTGAGGTCATCGAGCGACTCACGTCGTTAGGTGTGGAGAGCTGGAGCTACGCCGAGGCGCACATCACGTTCGACCCGCACACCGGGCGGGTGGTGGAGTGGACCGACCCCCGCCGGCGCCTGCGCGTGGAGCTCACCGTGTCGGCCGGCGCGCCGCAGACTCGCCTCTCCCAGCCGCTGCCGCTCGGTGCCACGCGCGACGACGTGGTGCGCCGCTACGGCACGCCGTGGGCGTACACGCGGGATGCCAAGCGGCGCGTGGCCTACATGGCCTACGGCCGCAGTATCGTCCGCCTCACGCTGGACGAGAATCGCGTGGACGGGTGGATCGTGCGCGATTCGGCCATCGTGGTCGCGGCGCGCGACGCCTCCGCTGGTGAAGCCGCGATGGGCGTGCGCAGCGAGCGCACCGCCAGCGCGTCCGCGGTCGCCCCCGCGACGTTGCGCGCCACCACGCGCTGGCGCGACCACAGTGGCGACGGAGCTCTCGCGCCCGGCGAATCGGGAGTGCTCTCGATCACGCTGACCAACGAGGGGCCCGGAAGCGCGAACGATGTGCTGCCGCGCGTTCGCGTGGAATCGCCGCAGGCTGGAGTGCGCGTCGTTTCTCCGCCGGTCGCACCCACCATTCTGTCCGGAACCTCGCGCGTTTTCGATGTGAGGCTGACCGCCGACTCCGCACAGGCGGCGACCGAGATCGTCGTGCTCGTGGACGCACAGGAGGGCCATGGCTTCGACCTCGCCCCTGCGCTCCGGGTGCGCATCCCGGCGCGTCCTGCGGGAACACCGCTCCTGGTGCTGCGCGACATGCGGGTGGACGACGCCTCGCGCGATGGCCGCCTCGCCCCGCGTGAAGTGGCGGATGTCACGCTGCGCATCGCCAACACCGGCACCGGCGCATCGCCGCCGCTGCGCGCCCACTTGCGCCGGGGCGCTGACCTGTTCGTTGCCGGCGGCATGCCGGACACCTTTGCGCTGGGCGTGCTACCCGCGGGGGGTACGGCGCACGTGTCGCTCGTGCTCTACACCAATTCCCGCGCCGCCGACACATGGGCGCGATTGGAGCTGGCCGATCCCACCGGCCGCATTCTCGCCCGACTTCCCATCGAACTCCCGCTGAACAACGCCGCGGCCACCGTCGTGGACATGGCGCTCGGCGACGACCCGTCGACGAACGAGACGTCGGCGGCGCGCACGCCGCTGGCCGCGGAGGTGGAGCGCGGCATGCCGCGCCGGGCGTCACGCCGATCGGACGCCATCGCCGTGATCCTCGGCGTGGAACGATACAAGTCGCTGCCCGACGCACGGTATGCGGCGCGCGATGCGGCGCTCATGCGCCGGTACGCCGTCGAGGCCATGGGCGTCAGCGACGATCCGGAACACCTCTACGTGCGCACCGACGCCGACGTCACGAGCGGCGAGCTGCGCAAGGTGTTCGGCGAGACGGGATGGCTGGCGCGGCGCGTGGACGACAATACCGACCTCCTCGTCTACTTCGCGGGGCACGGCGCCCCGGACGCGGCGCGCTCTGGTCCCTTCCTGCTGCCCTTCGACGCCGACGCCGCATTCGTGCGCGAGACGGGGTACGCGTTAGGCGACCTGTACGACCGGCTGGCCCGGCTGCGCGCCCGCTCCATCACCATCGTGCTCGACGCCTGCTTCACCGGCATGACGCGCGGCCTGGAGTCCATCGTGCCCGGCGCCCGGCCCACCGTGCTCTCCATCGAGCACCCGGCGCTCGTGCGGCGCAACATGGCGGTGCTCTCCGCCGCGCGTGACGCGCAGGTGGCAGGCGACCTTCCCTCCGCACGCCACGGTCTCTTCACCTGGTTCGTCGCGCGCGGGTTGCGCGGCGAGGCCGACGGCGACGCAGACGGGGCCATCACCATCGCCGAGCTGGGACGATTCGTCGAGCGAGGCGTGAGCGCCGCCGCGGGACGCCTCGACCGGGAGCAGCGTCCGCTGCTCATCGCCCGTGATTCGCTGCGCGTGCTCACTCGTCTCGCTCCAGAGCGTTAGGCGGATGCGCGCCATCGCCCGCTCGCACACGCCGGCACCCGCGTCGCGCAAGCACGCGTTCGCGGCGTTCGTTCGCGTCGGCGCGCTCGTGATTCTCGGAATCGCCAGTCCGGCGGTGGCAGCTGCGCAAACGGCGCAGGGCACCGCCGGCGCGTCGGTGCGTCACGCCGACACGGTCACGGTCGAGCAGCGGGTGCTCATGTCGCCCGATGTCACGCCGGCCCAGGCGCGTCGCCGAGCGCTGGAGAACGCGCTGGCCGACGCGGTGCGCCAGGTGGCGGGCGTGCGCGTCCAGTCCAGCGCC
>JBDSVW010000246.1:0-7454 GCA_039927015.1 Gemmatimonadaceae bacterium
GAACACTTCGAGCTACCCCGGCTCGAGCTGGCGACGCGTCAGCATTCCTCGGACGGGACCGAGAAGTTTCTGTTCCGTCTGCACGACGGGCAGGCGATCGAGACCGTCGCGATCCCGGACGGCGACCGGATGACGTTTTGCATCTCCTCGCAGGCGGGGTGCGCGCTCCAGTGCGCCTTTTGCGCCACGGGCATGATGGGCTTCGCGCGCAACCTGGAGGTGCATGAGATCGCGGGTCAGGTGCGCGAACTGGCGCTGCTCGATCCGCCGGTGCGCGCGACCAACATCGTCTTCATGGGCATGGGCGAGCCGCTGATGAACTGGCAGTCTGTGGATTCCGCCCTCACGATCCTGAACTCTCCCGACGGCTTCGGCATCGGGGCGCGACACATCACCGTTTCGACTGTCGGAGTGCTGCCGGGCATCATCGCGTTAGGCGAGCGCCCGGAGCAGTTCCGGCTCGCCATCTCGATTCACGCACCGAGCGATGTGCTGCGGCGCTCGCTGATGCCCATCAACATCAAGTATCCGCTCGAGGATGTGCTCCAGGCCGCGCGCTCCTTCGACCGACGCGTGACCTTCGAGTACGTCATGCTGGGCGGCGTGAACGACCAGTCCGAGCACGCCGGGCTGCTGGCCGACCTGGCGCGCTCGTGCGGTGCGTTCGTGAACCTGATTCCGCTGCACCCGGGTGGCGCCGGCGACTTCACCCCCACCACGGCGAACGAGATTCGCGGGTTCGCGAACAAGCTGCGGCTGCGCGGCGTGGAGGTGGCGATCCGGAAGAGCCGCGGCAAGGACATCGCGGCCGCCTGCGGGCAGCTACGGGTAGAACGGCTCGGCCGGCGGGCGCCACGTGGCGCCGATGAGCACGGTGATGTCCACGTAGCGTGAGGTGTCGGGGCGCGACTCCACGCGCGCCCCGCCGAACGCCGTGGACACCCATGCGGCCCACTCGGGGTGGCCGGTGCGGTCGAGGATGAGCGTGGCATCACGCTCCGGTCCCTCGCCCGCATAGCGCACCACGTCGAAGCCGAGGTCGCGCAGGTGGAAGGTGGCGCGCCGTGCGAGCCCTCGTACCGAGGAGGTGTTGAGCACTTCCACGCGTACGCGCGTGCCCGCCGGAACGACGCGTTCGATGCCCGCCGCCGCGGCGGCCGAGGGGGCTTGTCTCTCCATGGCGAGGCGTTCCCTGCCCCACACGAGTCCGGCCACGCCCGCCGCCACCACCGTCCCCAGCAGCAGGACCATCGTGCGTCGCTTCATCGCACGTGATTCCAGAGGGCCGCCGTTTCGGGGAAGATGGCCTTCCCCTCCCGCAGCGTCCATTCCAGCCGCGTGCGCACGACCTGCCGGAACACGCCGTCGAAATCCACCGGCACGTGGGAGGCGAGAAAGGCGCGGTCGCTCTGGCAGAAGGGGCGCCCGGGTTCCAGGTAGTCCGCCATGAAGAGCGCGCGACCCACCCGGCCCCAGGCCGGATTGCCTAACGTGTGCCAGCGGATGGCCTCGAGCAGCTCCGCGCGCGTCTCCCCCTCCCGCTGGAGCCGGATGGCGGCTGCCGGCCCGTGCAGCACGGAGTCGGGAAAGGCCGCGTCGTTTACCGTCAGCCGCAACTCGTCGAGCGGGGCATCGCGCAGGGCATCGTGCATGCGCCCCGCATCGTGCCATAGCTGCTGGTCGGCCGGCGTGAGGTTGAGCGCCCGGCTCCAGCGGTCCAGCAGGGCGGTCACGCGCTGAATGTGCGCGCGCCGCTTCTCGCCCGCCTGTGCCCACGTGGGAAGCACCAGCGGACGTGTCATGCGGCGGGCGCGGACGCGTCGAGCGCCTGGCGAAGCTCCCGGGTGAGGTCGCGCGCGGCATCGATGCTCGTCTCGGCAGCCCGCACGATCGCGCTTCCGACGACGATGCCATCCGCCAGCCGTCCCAGTGCGCGGGCGTGCTCTGCGGTCGAGACCCCGAAGCCGACGCACACCGGCAACGTGGTGACACTCTTGAGGCGATTGATGCAGGCGGGCAGGTCGCTCGCCATGTCGCGCTGCATGCCCGTCACTCCGAGGCGGGAGATGAGGTACACGAATCCCCGGCCATGCTGGGCGATGTCTCGCATGCGCTCGAGGGGCGTCGTGGGCGCGACAAGGCGCACGAAGGCGAGCGGTCCAGTGCCCAGCCACTCCTCGCGCGCCGGATCGGCGCCGAGCGGCAGGTCGGTGATCAGGATGCCGTGCACACCCGCGTCATGTGCGCGCGCGAGCGCGTCGGGGCCCGCCGCCATAATCGGATTGAGGTAGCTGAACAGCACCACGGGCACCTGGACCTTTGCGCGGCGGACGACGTCGAGCACCTGCGCGAAGTCCATGCCGTGTTCGAGGGCACGCTGCGAGCTGGCCTGGATCACCGGCCCGTCGGCGAGGGGATCGGAAAAGGGGACGCCGATCTCGATCACATCGGCACCGCCCTCCTCGAGGGCACGCATCAGCTCCACCGACCGATCGGGATCGGGATGTCCGGCGGTGAGGTAGGTGACAAGGCCTCGCCGGCCGTCCCTCGCAAGCGAGGCGAAGCGTTGCGAGATCGGGTCAGACGAAATAGTCGCCGACATTGATTCCGTAGCGGTCAGGGTTCTCAGTCTTGATGATCGTGCGCTTGAACGTGCCCTCGGGATGCTGCTCCGACAGGTCCACGAGCTGTCCCGGATAGAGCACGTTGCCGCGGTCGTCGCTCACGATGCGCACCACCGGGCGCGAGATCGCCGCGGGGTTGGGATTCGTGGCGTGCACCACCGCCAGCTCGAAGGTATCGAGCACGAGCAGTGTACCCACCGGGAAGATCCCCAACAAGTTGATGAATCCCTTCACGACCACCGGGTCCATGCCGCGACGCGGATTGTCGCGCATGCCCGCGAGCACCGCGGCTGGCGACATCGGCACGGTCTGGTAGGTGCGGCGTGAGGTAGCGGCATCGAATCCATCCGCCACCGCGACGATCTTGCTGAAGATGCTCTGCGTGCGGGGGCGAATGCTGCGCGGGTATCCCGAGAGGTCCGCCTTCATGTGATGCTCGTAGGCCACCACCATCGCGCGCAGCGGCAGCTCCTGCTGCCCCCGCATTTGAAACAGCGCCAGCACGCCCAGCCAGGGGTGCGCGGCGAGCCAGCGCCAGTCGTCGTCGGTGAGTCCGTCGGACTTGTTGAGCACCGCGAGGGGCACCCGCGACTTGCCGATGTCGTGGAACAGCGCCGCCAGCCCGAGGTCGGAGAGCTGCAGCTTGGTGAGTCCCAGCCGGCGCCCTAACGCGACGGAGAAGATGCAGACGTTGACGGAATGCGTGAACGTGTATTCGTCGTAGTCGCGAATGGTGGTGAGCCCGATGAGCGACGTCTCCTCCTCGAGGATCTGGTCCACGATGGACTGCACGATCCGCTTGATCTTCTTGAGGTTCGGTGAGGCGCCGAGTCGTATCGAGTTCATCACTTCCTTCGTGACCGCCACCGACTGCGAATACGTGCGCTTGGCCGCCTCCTTCGCGCGCTGCTGGAAGTCGGCGTCGTCCTCCTCAACCATCGGTGGACCGAGCTCGAACGCATGCACGCCCGCGGCCTGCAGCTTCTCGGCGAGGTCGTAGGTCGTGAGCTCCTCCGCGTTCTTGGCCTGCGCCAGCAACAGCGAGAGGAACACCAGCCAGTCACGCGGCTCGGTGCCACCCTGCACGCGCACCGACCCTACCCCACCGCCCCGCAGCAGTGACAGGATCTGGCTGAAGCTGGCGTAGTTGTCGAGGTCGAGTCGCAGACGCGTAGAGTTCACGAACATGAACTCGTTGGACGCGCGCAGCTCGAGCTCCTGCTCGCGCGCAAAGATCATGTGTGCGGACTGCGCCAGCTCCGCCAGCGCGTTGCGCACCGCCTCATTTTCCGGCGGATAGAGCCGGATGACGCGCATCGCCCCGTACACCGTGACGATCAGCTGGCGTCCCGCCTTCCGGATGTAGGAGTCACCCGAATATTCGGTGAGCGCAGCGGGCGGTCGCGTACCCGACTCGGTGGGTGTGTCGGACGAACGCGGCGTCGTCACGCGGCGCCTCCCCGTAAGGCGCGATTGACCGCGTTTCGCACCAGCAGCTCCTTGTCGCTGGCGGCGCGCTGCAGGGCGCCAATCGCCGTGTCGCTGCCCACACGCCCCAACGCCATCGCCGCGCACGCCCGCACTTCCGGATCCTGTCGCTTGCCCAAAAAGCCGCGTGCATTGAGGATACCGTCAAGCAGCGGCACGCCGGCGTCGCCGCACATGGAGCCGTACGCTTCGAACACCGCCACTTTCTCAGTGAGGTCGGCCTCCTGCACGCGCCGTCCCTTGATGGCGGCCTCGATGCGCGAGAGCGCGGGCCGGTGCATGCGTGCGGCGAAGGCCCGCACCGCCGCCACCCGGATCTCCCGCGCGTCATCTTCGACGAGTCGCTCCAGCTGCTGCAGCGCGCCGGGTGTCCCGATGTCGGCGAGCGCCTGCACCGCCGCCAGGCGCACCTCGGCATGCTGTTGCGAGAGTAGCCGGCCGAGCGCGGGCACGGCGGTCGCGGCGCGCATGGCACCCGAGCGCCGGATGGCTTCCAGCGCCACGTCGCGGTCGCCAGCACCGATGAGTCGCACCAGTTCCGCGGAGTTCGCGGCGGCGAGTCGCTGCGCCGTGGCCTCCAGCAGCGAGCGAACCGGCGCGTTCTGCAGGCGTCCCAGCCACGAGAGGAGCGTGCCGAGGGCGCTGGTCCGCAACTGTTCGAACAGGAGGTGCAGCTCCTCCTGGTTAGGCAGCTCGCCGCGCTCGTCCAGCGATTGCAGCAGCTGCGAGAGCGCCTCCGGCTCGCTCAGCCGGTTGGCAAGCGACGAGAGTCGCTCGCGCTCTTCGGCCGTGACCTGGCGGGCGCGCTCCGCGGCCAGCGCCGCCTCGCGCAACAGGAACGCCACCGCGTGCAGCTGGCTGTTGGCCAGCAGGTGGACGAGCAGGTTGTCGAGCACGCCGCAGATTTCTTCGCGCACGCCAGGGTCGGCCTGCGTCTCGTACACATCGAGGAGGATCGAGATGACGTTGCCACGCAACTCCGAGGAGTACTCCGCATCCACCTCTCCGCGGAGATACTCGATCTCGCTCTCGTCCAGGAAGTACAGCGTCGTGTCGAAGTCGTCCATGTTCACGACGCCGGCCGGAAGGATCGATTCCTGCGCCGGCTGACGCACGCGCAGGGGATCGACGAGGCGCTCCTCCTCGGCGAGGTCCGACGCTTCCAGGACCGCCACCCCGTCCTGCGACAGGTCCACGTGCCGGTAGCGCACGAAGGAGAAGTCCTGCTCCCACAACAACGTCAGCAGGTCGTCCTCGCCCGAAGAGGCCCGCCGCACCCTCGTCATGAGGTCGATCAGTGACACCAGTTCCTGCTGCTCGACGTCCTTCAGCAGCCGGAGTTCGCGCACCCCGTCCTTGTACAGCAGCCACGGCAGCGCATCGGTAGTCTTGTCCGGCTCATTAATGACCGTCTGCGATTCCCATCGCAGCTGCGTATCGGTCACCTCCAGCACCACTTCGCCGGTGTGGCGCCAGATGGGCTCGAAGGAGGCCTTCGCGGAGTCCAGCGCGCGCAGGAACGTCGGGTTGTTGGGCAGATAGAGTTGCTTGGCCCGGACGGCGCGGGCGAGCATGCGCAGCATCTCCTCCACCAGCGCCGCCGGGAACGGGGGCTCCGGAGCAGTCACTGTGCTGTTCGACGTATCGGTCGCCGTCGGGTGCGTCACTGTGGCAGGACGCCCATTTCACGAATTTGCGCCACGTCCTTGTCTCCTCGTCCACTCACGCACAGCAGGACATCATCGTCCGCTGTCCACCGCCCGCGCTGTGCCGCAATCCACGCCACCGCATGCGCCGTCTCCAGCGCCGGAATGATGCCCTCCAGACGGCTCAACAGCGCAAACCCCTTCAGCGCCTCCCCGTCTTCCACCGACACGTACTCGGCGCGCCCGCTGTCCTTCAGGAAGGAGTGCTCCGGACCGACGCCGGGATAATCGAGGCCGGCGGAAATCGAGTGCGCCGGATGCACTTGGCCCCCCTCGTCCTGCAACAGGTAGCTCAACGAGCCGTGCAGCACCCCCGGCGTGCCCCGCATGAGCGACGCCGAGTGGCGGGACGTCGCCAGCCCCTCTCCGGCCGCCTCTACTCCGACGAGTTCCACCCCCGGGTCGTCAACAAATCCGGCGAAGATTCCCATCGCATTGGACCCCCCGCCCACGCACGCCACCACGCTGCGCGGCAGGCGGCCGGTCCGCTCCAGCATCTGCTCGCGTGCTTCCCGCCCGATGATGGCCAGAAACTCCCGCACCATGCGCGGATACGGTGCCGGCCCCACCACCGAGCCGATGATATAGTGCGAATCGCCCACGGTGGTGACCCAGTCCCGGATGGCTTCGGTGGTGGCATCCTTCAGCGTGCGCGTGCCGCTCGTCACAGGCACCACCTTCGCACCCATGAGCTGCATGCGGTACACGTTGAGCGACTGCCGCCGCATGTCCTCCTCCCCCATGAACACGACGCACTCGAGGCCGAAGCGCGCACAGATGGTGGCGGTCGCCACGCCGTGCTGCCCCGCCCCGGTTTCCGCGATGATGCGGCGCTTGCCCATGCGCCGGGCGAGCAACGCCTGCCCCACCGTATTGTTGATCTTGTGCGCCCCGGTGTGATTGAGGTCTTCGCGCTTGAGCCACACGCGCGCCCCCACGTGTTCGGAAAAGCGCGGCGCGTCGCTCAGCGACGAGGGACGACCGACATAGTCGCGCAGCAGCGCCGACCACTCCGCCAGGAAGCTCGGGTCCAGCAGGGCGGCATCGAACGCCGCATCCAGTTCGTCGAGGGCGGGAATCAGCGTCTCGGGCACATAGCGCCCGCCATACTCGCCGAAACGATCACGCATGGTGGTGGAAACAGTCATCGGGGAAGTACTCCGTGTACGGCATCAGCGAATGCGCGCATGCGCGCGTGGTCCTTGTGGCCCGGGCCCCGTTCCACGCCCGACGAAACGTCCACGACGTCGGGCGCCAGGGCGGCAATGGCTCGTCCCACATTCCCTGGGGTGAGACCGCCCGCGAGAACGAAGCGCCGGGTCGAACGATACGGTTCCAGCGATGCGGCAGTCGATTCCCAGTTGAAGGTGCGACCCGTTCCGCCCAGCGCCTCATCGCTGCGCGTGTCGAGCAGCACGCCGTCGCCCAGCAGGGCGGCGTGCAGCGACGCCTCCTCCACCCCCTCAGGGCCCACGTGCAGCACGCTCCAGATTTCGGCGTCGGTGCGTCCACGCAGCGCGCTGAGCAGCGTCGTCTCACCCACGCCATGCAGCTGCACCACGTCGAGCGCCAACTGCTCCGCGGTGCGCGCCACCTCGTCGGCCGTGGCGCCGGCGAACACCCCCACGCGCCACGG
>JBDSVW010000247.1:0-8278 GCA_039927015.1 Gemmatimonadaceae bacterium
CAATCCGCGGCGTCGGGCCGGCGGAGAGCACGGGAAAATCGAACACCTCATGCTGTCCGGGCGGAATGCGCGGGCTCTTGTCGGGCGACGGCCGGCGACCGCTGAAGCCACGCGTGATCATGTCGAAGCACCTCGGAGCGGGGACGCGCTGCATGCGTGAGTTTCCAGCACCAACGCTGAAGATATCGAACGGATCGGCGATGATTCCTGCTGGCGCACGGCGCTAGCTGAGCAGCAGCTCCAGGTCCTCGCGGCCTAACGTACCCACGATGTTGTCGTCCGCCCGTATGATGGCATCGGCGAGGTCTCGCTTGCTCTGCTGCAGTTCGAGCACCTTCTCTTCCACCGTATCGCGGGCAATGAGGCGCGAGGCGAACACGCGGCGGGTCTGGCCGATGCGGTGTGCCCGGTCGATGGCCTGGGCTTCCACCGCCGGGTTCCACCAGGGATCGAGCAGGTAGACATACTCTGCGGCCGTGAGGTTGAGCCCTACGCCCCCAGCCTTGAGTGAGACGAGGAAGACGCGGCACTCAGGATCATTCTGGAAGGTCTCGACGCTGCGCTGCCGGTCCTGCGTTTTGCCGTCGAGATACTCGTACCGAATGCCGGCGGCATCGAACTGCGTGCGCACGATGGAGAGCAGGGAGGTGAACTGCGAGAACACCAGCACCTTGTGATCCTCGGCTGTCGCCTCCTGCACGCGTGAGAGGAGGACATCCACCTTGCTGCTGGAATCGTCACGGCGCTCGGGATCCACCAACCCGGGATGGCAGGCGAGCTGCCGCAGGCGCAGCAGCGCCTCCAGCACGTGCATGCGATTCTTCTCGAAGCCGTCCTGCGCGATTCGGCCGAGCAGGGAGGCGCGGTAGTGATCGCGCAGCTCGTCGTAGAGCCGACGCTCCTCGGGAGAGAGCTCCACGATGAGGGTCTGCTCCAGTCGCTCGGGGAGTTCTGGCGCCACCTGCGCCTTGGTACGCCGGAGGATGTACGGGCGTACCGCGCGCGCGAGCAGGGCGCGCGAGGTCTCGCGGTCATCCGCATCCTCGGTCGTGTCCATGCGACGCAGGAGCGTGCTGAACACGGATGCCTTTCCCAGCAGTCCCGGATTGAGGAACTCGAGCAGGCTCCACAACTCGGTGAGTCGATTCTCGATGGGCGTGCCGCTCATGGCGAGGCGATGACGCGCGCGCAGGAGTCGCGCCGCCTTGGCTGCCTCGGTGCGCGCATTCTTGATCGCCTGCGCCTCGTCAAGCACGACGTAGTCGAACTCCATCGCGCGCAGCTCCTGCACGTCCCGGCGCAGCGTGCCGTAGGTCGTGAGGATCAGGTCGTAATCCTCGAGGTGCTCGGTGCTGCGCCGCCGCTCCGCGCCTCCGTGCACGAGCACGCGGATATTCGGCGTGAAGCGCGCCGCTTCCTGCTCCCAGTTGAACACGAGCGATCGCGGCACGACCACCAGCGAGGGCCCGGCCTGTTCGGCGCGACGCGACTCGAGCAGCGCGAGCACCTGCACCGTTTTTCCGAGTCCCATGTCATCGGCCAGGCACCCTCCAAATCCGAATTGCCGGAGGAAGTGCAGCCAGCCCAGTCCTTCGCGCTGGTACGGGCGGAGGGTGCCGGTGAAGCCGGGCGGCGCGTCCTGCGCGGCGATGCCGTCGAAGTGCAGCAGCTGCTCGCGGGCGCGCTCGAATGCGGCGTCGGTGTCGGCCGGCGGCAATGCGCTGAGCAGCACGTCCAGCACGCCGAGCTGCCGCGTCGCGAAGCGCAGGCGCCCGTTGATCATCGTGCCCGACGCCGCCAGCAGTCCGGTGCGGTCGAGCCATTCCGTGGTGAGCATGCCGAGCGAGCCGTCGTGCAGGCGTACGGTGCGCTCCCCGCGCTTGAGGGCGGCCAGCAGCTCTGGCAGCGCGGCGCGCACGCCGCCGAAGTCGAGGGACGCGTCCAGGTCGAACCAGTCGATGCCCGAGCGCACCTCCACCGACAGCGCGCCCGGCGCACGCAGTGCCCGACCCTCGAACTCCACGACCCAACCCTCGTTGCTCAGCTCGAACGCGACTCCCTCGCCCTTGGACTCCGGCAGGCGCAACGCGTGCCGCGAGTGGCTGTAGTCGTACTCGCGCCGGAAGCCGGCGGATTCCAGGCGTCGCGCGAAGGCGTCCTCGGCACGCCGGTTGCGCCTGACGATGCGGCGCTCGGTGTCCTGGAAGAGCGCCGACGACAGCTCGTCGGACTCCACGATCTCGCCCGAGTAGTCGAACAACAGCTGGCCGTCGAATTTCGCCGGGCTCCACGGCGTCTTGGGCACGGCACGTAGCGCGAGGCGGGGCGTCGGCGGATCGTCCACCACGTCCAGCTGCAACTCGTCGGGCAGGTCGAGGGGTGGGAGGCGCGGCAGGTTGTGCAGCTCCGAGACGAGATCCAGTGCGTCCTCGCGCGGTACCTCGAGCTTCAGGTGTGTCTGCAGCGCCGGCACGAACTCGAAGGCGCCATGGTCGATCCAGCGCGAGGCGAAGCCGCGCGCGATGAGCAGGCCACCACGCGCGAAGAGCAGCGGCTCGTCCAGCTCCATGCGTTCTCCGGCCCGTTCCAGGTGCCCGGAGAGCACGTACGGCGCCTCGGCGCCGGCGGATCTTACCGCCAGCCGCAAATCCCACGGCTCGCCCTCGTCCCAGGCGAGCGGCTGGAAGTCGCGCTTGCCGGGGGTGAGGCGCACGCGGCTGCGGCCGGTGTCGCACATGCGGCGCAGCGTGGTGTCGAAGGCAGAGGCGGCCAGCAGGAAGCGCTTGACGCCGATGCCGGGCACCGTGTTGCCGAATTCCGGCTGCGCCCCCAGCAGCATCTGCGCAATCTCACGGTCGGCCAGCTCCGGCGCGTTGAGCCACTGGGCGCGTGTCAGCCGAAACTGGCGCGGCTGCCCCCAGTCGCCGTTCTTCTGCAGGCTTTCCGAGGCCAGCTCCACCAGAATGCCGTCCTGTCGTCCCACCGAGCCCGCGATATCGACGACATATGCCAGGCGTCGGTCCTCCGGAAAGACCACGGATTCAGTACGCTGGGTGGGACCATCGGGCGCGATGACGGGTGCGAGGGCGCGCAGTTGCTGCACCCATCGCCGCTGGTCGTCAGGCAGACTGGCTGGCGCGCGGCGCGCTGCCTCCGCCGACGCATCTTCCGCCGCCGCCTGGATTACCGCATCGCGAGCGCGCTGGCGCTCCAACTCCTGCAGTCGCGCCGCCTCGGTCGCTGCGGCGCGCGCCGCTTCACGCGCCGCGAGCGCTTCCGCGTGATACGCCTCGTCGGCCTGCGTGGGGATGGATTCCGTGCGTTCGCACTCCAGCAGGGTCGCCCAGATGTGCTTGCAGACGCCGTACTCCAGTGCGTACGGACAGGTGCACTGCAGGTCGAGCCGGTCCTCCGGCACCGCGCGGATCTCGACGTTGTACGGCAGGGTTCCGCGCACGACCGCGTTGACGCTCGAGATATCGGCGCGCGATATCGTCACGAGACCGGCGCGATAATACTCCTCCCCACGCGCTCTGAGCGGAGGGGCGAAGGTGGCGGCGACTTTCTTGGGAATCGACAAGGCGAGAGACGGGGTAAACCACGCAATCTATCGCCTTGTCCCCCCACGGTGCATACCTGACGCGGAGGTTACTCCCCGTGACTCCGCCAGGCTCGCGGTCATGCGGAGTCCCAGGCGGCCGACACAACGCGTCGAGCTAGGCCTCCCGTGCCGCCAGTACCTGCCGCACGTCGTTGAGCGTTACGCCTACAGCCGAGAGCGCGACGAGCGTGTGGAAGATCAGGTCTGCACCCTCCTGCGCGGCCCGCTCGGCGTCCGCATCGGCGCACGCAACCGCCAGCTCCAACGCCTCTTCACCCAGCTTCTTGAGCCGGAGATTACGGTCTTCGAGCAGTCGCTGGGTGTAGCTCGGCCGGCCCTCCGATACGCCACCGCGTGCCGCGGCCCGGGCGGCGATGGTCGCCGCCAGCCTATCCAGCACGTCGTTGGCGGGCGCGGCCGTGTTCTCCGTTGTAGCAATCGCCGTCGAAGATCCGGACGGGGCAAAACAGCTCACGGCGCCCGTGTGACAGGCGGGGCCCGCGGGCTTCACGCGCGCGAGCACGGCATCGCCATCGCAATCCGGGGACAGGGACACCACGCGCTGCACGTTCCCGCTGACCGCACCCTTATGCCACAATCCGCGCGTGCGCGAGTGATAGTGCATCTCGCCGGTGGCGAGCGTGCGCTCCAGCGCCGCGCGGTTGGCGCGGGCAACCATGAGGACCGCGCCGCTGTGCGCGTCCTGGCACACCACGCTCACGAACCCGCCGCCCTTCGCAAAATCCAGTGCGCTGAGATCCAGCATTGTCCGCTTCTCCGTGCCCCGAGGGCGCGTGGCGCCCGAGGCGAGACATCATGAGTAGTCGCTGCGGTACCGATCGCAGGTCTGTTCCTGCGTTCGCCGCACACGTCGCGATCAGCCGTTGGTGCGATGCGACAACGAAACGGGGGGAACACCGAGTGCCTGCCGGAAGGCATCGCCTAACGCCGCATTGCTCGCCACGCCGTCGCCTCCATCCACGCGATCGCCGCCCCGCCAGTCGGAATAGACGCCGCCGGCCTCGCGGATGATGGGAATCACGGGCGCGGCGTCCCACGCGTTCAGGCGATCGTCCACCATCAGCTCGGCGCGGCCGGTGGCAACCTGCACGTAGCCGTAGCAGTCGCCCCAGGTGCGCGACATCCCCACGCGGTCGGCGAGCGCGTGCCAGCTGGCCGCACGTTCGGGGTTGTACGGAAAGCGGTCGTCCGTCACGAGAATCGTCGCGCGCGCCATCACGTCCTCGCGGGAGACGTGGCATCGCACGCCATTCCACCAGCAACCGCAGTCCACCGCCGCGGCCACCAGCTCGTCCACGGCCGGGCAGAAGATGGCGCCGGCGAGCACGACATCGTCCTCGGCGACGGCGATCATCGTGCCCCACAGCGGCACTCCACGCACGAAGGTCTTGGTGCCGTCGATGGGATCGATGAACCAGCGCCGCCCTTGCGTGCTGCCCGCCAGGCCATACTCCTCCCCTAGCACGGCGTCGTTTGGAAAGCGTGCCCCGATCCATTGGCGCGCCACCTGCTCCGCGGTGCGATCGGCAATGGTCACGGGGCTGCCGTCGCCCTTGATATCCACGTCGAGTCCACTCTTGAAGTGCTTCAGCGCGACGGCACCTGCCACGCGCGCCACGTCGGCCACCGCCTCGAGCAGCAACTGGGTGTTGCTCATGACCACGTCCTGCGCACGGGAATACCCTGGCTGTGCATCGCCTGCTTGAGCAGAGAGACCGTGGTGACTCCGTCGTGCACGATACCGGCAACGAGTGCCGCGTCCGCGCCGCCAGTCGAAAGCGCATCGCAGACGTGTGCCGCGTTACCCGCTCCGCCCGACGCGATCACCGGTACATCGACGGCGTCGCTCACCGCGCGCGTCAGCTCCACGTCGTAGCCTGAGCGCACGCCATCGCGATCGATGCTGGTGAGCAGGATCTCGCCCGCGCCGCGCTGCGCGCATTCCTGCGCCCACGCGATGGCCTCGAGCGATGTCACCTCCCGGCCGCCTTTCACGAATACGCGGTACACGCCGTCCACGCGCGCCGCATCAATGCTGGCCACGACACACTGCGCGCCGAAGCGATGGGCGGCTTCGCTGAGCACCTCTGGCCGCACGACCGCCGAGGTGTTGAGGCTGACCTTGTCGGCTCCCGCGCGCAGCGCGCGCGCGACATCGTCGCTCGAGCGAATGCCGCCGCCGATCGTCAGTGGGATGAAGAGGCGTTCCGCCGTGCGGCGGGCCAGGTCGAGCAGGGTGGCGCGCACCTCGGCGCTCGCCGAGATGTCGAGATAGACGATCTCGTCGGCGCCCTCCTGTTCGTAGCGCTCCGCGAGCGATACCGGATCTCCCACGTCGCGCAGCGCCTCGAAGTTCACGCCCTTCATTACACGCCCGTCCTTCACGTCAAGGCAGACGATGAGTCGTCGCGACAGCATCAGGCGTCCGCCTTGGGCTGGTCCCCTTCCTGGCGGAGGTCCACGCTGCCCTTCGTGGAGAAGACGGCGCCGCTGTCCACGAGTGCGTCGCGGATGGCGAGCCCCAGTGCCTTGAACGCGCCTTCCACGATGTGGTGGCGATCGGTGCCACGCAGCACCCGCAGGTGCAACGTGCTGGCCGAGTGCTCCGCGAACGAGCGCATGAAGTGATCGTAGAGCGTGGATGGTATCGGGCCCTCATAATAGAAGCGTCCCCCAACGTCGATCGCGGCCTCGACCAGCGCCTCATCCATGGGAATGATGCGATGGCCGTAGCGGGCCGCGGTGGTGGGTATGGTCGCCTTGAGCGCGGCGCCTAACGCGATAGCGACATCCTCGATGATGTGATGCCGCAGGTCGCCATCGGCGTCGAGCCGCAGTCCCAGACCGGCATAGCGCGCCCAGGTGAGCAGCATATGATCGAGAAATGGCACCGTGGTGCGGATCTCGATGGCCGGGTCGGTTCGGCTGATGGTGACGCGGATCTTCGTCTCGCGCGTCTCGCGCGCAATGGTGCGGCTCGTCGGCCGCCCTTCCGGGGACGTGCGTCCCGGTACGTCCTGCTCGCTCATGCTGCGAACTCCTCCACGATCGTCCATGGGTCAATGGCGCCGGTATAGAGCGCCATCCCGATCACCGCGCCGGCGATGCCGCGGTCCTGCAGGGCGTGCAAGTCGCTCATGCCCGAGATTCCCCCGGAGGCCAACACCGGAAACTCGGCCAGCTCGACCACATCTTCCATCAGCGGGAGGTCCGCACCCAGCATCTGTCCCTCGCGGTGGACCGCTGTCACAAGCAATCCCGCCAGCGGCAACGCGTTCAGCTCCTCCACCACGTCGGTGATGTGACGCTGCGAGTCGTGCTGCCATCCCTGTGTCACCACGCGCCGTTCGCGGACGTCGGCTGCCACGATGATGGTGCCCGGATTGTCGTGCACCAGCTCCACGAGCCAGTCCATGTCCTCGAGCGCCCGTGTGCCCACCACGGCGTAGCGCGCGCCGGCGTCGAGCATCTCGTGCACGGCCTCGGTCGTGCGCAGGCCACCGCCCACCTGCACGTCGGCCATGCCCTCTCGCAGAAGGTCGTGGATGAGCGCCGTATTGGTGCCCTTGCGCAGGGCCGCGTCGAGGTCCACCACGTGCAGCCGCGAGAATCCGTAGCGCGCCCACTGCCGTGCGACGCCTAACGGGTCCTCGAGCCGCACCTGCTCCCGGTCGTACTCCCCTCCGACCAGTTGCACGCACGCCCCTTCGCGAAGGTCCACGGCGGGTATGGCAATCATCCGAGCATCTCCTGCAGGAACGCGTGAATGAAGGCCACGCCGGCCCCCGACGACTTCTCCGGGTGGAACTGCACGCCCACCGTCCGCCCCGCACGCACGGCCGCCGGGAAGCGGTCGCCCTCATGCGTGCTCCAGGCGGTGACCGTCCCCTCGTCACGCGGACGGCAGACGAAGGAGTTGGCGTAGTAGACATCCCGCAATGCGGAGCGCGTGAACAAGTCGTCCGTGGCTGCCTCCACGGGATTCCAGCCGATCTGTGGGAGGCGCGTCGCGGCAAGCCGCGTCACGCGACCCGGTACGAATCCGAGCCCGGCTCCCGCGCCTTCATCACTTTCGTCGAACAACAACTGCATGCCCAGGCAGATGCCGAGGCAGGGAAGCCCCGCCGTGAGTGCGTCGCGCATCGCGGCGCGACCCGGCTTCAGGCGCTCGGCGGCGGGAGTGAACGCACCCACCCCCGGCAGGAGCAAAACGTCCGTGTCGATGGCACGCACGGGGTCGCTCTCGATCACGGGCTCGGTGCCATACGAGGCGACAGCCTTGGCCAGCGAATGCAGGTTGCCCGCGCCGTAATCGAACAGGGTGATGCGCCGATCAGCCATTGGCGCTCACCACGGCCGACAGTTCGTTCAACACGCGTTCCATGACAGGCGTTGCACCGATCGTGATGCGCAGCGCGTCACCGATGCGGGGCAGGTCAACGAAGTGGCGCACGAGGATGCCGCGCGCCCGCAGCGCGCGCATGATGGCGCGCGCATCGGCCACGGGAACCAGCACGAAGTTGGCGGCGCTGGGCAGCGGGGCGAAGCCAGCTCCCTGCAACGCGAGGATAAAGCGTTCGCGTTCCTCCACCACCTGCGCCACGCAACCGCGTACCCACGTCATGTCGTGGGTAAGCGCAGCCAGCGCCGCACGCT
>JBDSVW010000248.1:0-12301 GCA_039927015.1 Gemmatimonadaceae bacterium
GCGCTCGGAGGCCTTGCGAAGCACTGCCGCGGCGGCCCGGAATACCTCTGCTTCACGATCGCCGGGCGGTGTATCTGGCGCCAGCTTCCGTCCGACGCGGTCCACGGCGTCGGCCACGTCGGCGAGGGGCGCGTAGTCCGCGAGTCCGGCGATGCCGCGCAGGGTGCGAACGCGCGTGAGCGCGTCGGCGAGGGCGCGGCGATGCGCCGGATTGGCGACGAAGGCGTCCAGTTCCGCGGCGATTGCCGAGGCCTGCAAGGCCACAAACACCGGCGTGGTCGTTCCGGCCTTGGGGGCCGCGGCGCGTGCCTGTTCCGTCGGCAGGAAGCGACGCAGGTCCGCCAGGCGGGCGTCGGCGCGCGCGCGCTCGCGCTCGCCCCAGCTGCGAATGGCGCGCACCAGCAACCGCATGTCGTCCACTGTATCGCGCAGCGAACGATAGAGGTCCATCGTCCACCGCAACTCGCCGTCGCGCACGCCGTGGGCCAACTGCTCCAGTACCACGGAGATCTCCGTGATGACGTCGGCCTTGGCCATGCTGGACGTGCCGCGAAGCGCGCGCGCGGTGGCGATGAAGGCGTTGCCATCGGGGGCAATCCCGGCGTTGCCGATCAACTGATCAAGCGTGTCCAGGTACTCCGTCGCTTCAACGAGATAGAACTCGAGGAGTTCAGGCGATCCGTGCATGCGAAAAGTGTGGGTTCTCGTCAGGCGATTAAGGACGTGGGCGACAGGAGAGCATACTGACGTCGTGCGGCGCTTCGTGCAACGTGCGCGGAGGCATCCATCGTCACCGGCGTCCGTTCGCAGGGCCTTGCCGGCCCGCACCGTGCTGCCGGCGCAGCGCGGGCATCAAGGGACCCCGTCAGCCTGCACCTCGTCTCCGCGCGCGGCATTCATTATCTGACGCATTTCCCGCACAGACGCCACGAGTCCGATGAACACGGCCCGGCTGACGATCGAGTGTCCGATGTTGAGCTCCTCTATCTCGGGGATGGCGGCCACGGGCGTCACATTGCGCACCGTGAGTCCGTGTCCCGCGTGCACCGCGAGCCCGCACGCGCGTCCCCAGGCCGCTGCATCGGCCAGGTCGCGCAGAGTGTCGGGCAGCCGGGGGTGATGCGAATATCGTCCCGTGTGGAGTTCGATGGCGTCGGCCCCGAGGTCGCGCGAACGGGTCACCATGTCTCTCGAAGGATCGATGAAGAGCGAGGAGCGAATGCCAGCTGCCCGCAGGCGGTCGAGCCCCTGGCGCAGCGCCGGAGTGTCGCGCGAGACGTCGAGCCCTCCCTCGGTGGTGATTTCCTCGCGGCGTTCCGGGACGAGCGTGACCTGGAACGGACGCAGCAACTCGGCGAGGGCCAGCATCTCCGGCGTATTGGCCATCTCGAGATTCAGCACGGTCGTGACGGACGTCATGAGTCGACGCACATCCTCGTCCTGGATGTGACGCCGGTCCTCGCGCAGGTGCGCCGTGATGCCATCGGCGCCGGCGGCTTCACACTCCGACGCGGCGGCCACCGGATCGGGCTCGTCGGTGCGGCGAGCCTGTCGAAGGGTCGCGACGTGGTCGATGTTTATATAAAGCCGCTGCAGGGGTGCACGATGGACGGTCATGTCGGAACGGCTCCGGTCGTCACGTGTAAGTCGGGGACACCGTTGCTCCACATACGGTGTGCCATTACGTTCGCTCGAATTCTGGCCAGGAGAAACGCGTGAAGAAGGGGATGACGATTCTGCTCATCATGCTGGGCGCTTGCGGACGGAATCCGAAGCCCGGCATCGCGCTCACCGGAGCGCCCGCGCCGCGACTCGCAGTGGAGCAATTCATGGCGGCGGTCAAGGCGCAGGATCTTCAGGCGATGTCGGTGGTGTGGGGCACCGCGAAGGGTCCGGCGCGCGACCAGCTCGAGCGCACCGAACTCGAGAAGCGCGAGATCATCATGCAGGGCTGCTACGATCATGACCGATACCGGATCATCGATGAGGGGCCGGCGCCCGATGGCGAGCGCGTCGTGCGCGTGGAAGTTACGCGGGGTACCAAATCAGCGATCCCCTCGTTTGCCGTCGTGAAAGGTCCATCGGATCGGTGGTACGTGCGGGATGCGGGCATCGTCGCGATGCGGGATCTTTGCAAGCGGAACTGAACGCGGAACCGATTCGCCTGTCGCTAGATTAGTACTCGGACAGTTCGACCAGCACGCCTGCGGTTGCGGCTGGATGGAGGAACGCGATCCGTTTTCCCTCGGCGCCGAGGCGGGGTGTTTCGTCGATCAGGCGGACACCGGCGGCGCGACAACGGTTGAGTGCCGCATCGAGGTCATCGACCGCGAAGCAGATGTGGTGAATGCCGGGCCCCCGTTTGGCGACGAACTTGCCGATCGGGCTCTCCGGTGACTCAGCCTCGAGGAGTTCCACGAGCGCGTCTCCGGCGACCAGTCCGGCAATACGAGCCCCGTCCCAGTCATCGAGCGGGGTTTCGGTGAGTCCGAGCACGTCGCGGTAGAAGGGCAGGATGTCATCGAGCGAGCGGACGGCCAGCCCGATGTGGGCGATGGTCGTGCCTCGACGCGGTGAATTGGATTGGGACGAGGATGTCATGAGATATGAGCGCTCCGGAATAGGACGGTGCGTCCGGAAGTTAATCTGAGAGTCGGCGGACAGAATGCCCGCTGCGGAGGCAGAAGCATGTCGAATACGATGGCGGTGACGGACGACAACTTTGCGACCGAGATCGAGGGAGCTTCCGGTCTCGCGGTCGTTGATTTTTGGGCGGAGTGGTGCGGTCCCTGCCGCATGATTGGTCCGATCGTGGACCAGTTGGCGGTCGAATACGCGGGCAAGGCGAAGGTGACCAAGCTGGACGTAGACGCCAATCAGAAGACGGCGTTCAAGTACGGCGTGCGCTCGATTCCCACGATCCTGTTCTTCAAGGACGGGAAGCTGGTGGACACGGTGGTCGGCCTGCAGTCGAAGCCTGCGCTGGACCAGAAGTTCAAGCAGTACTCTGCGAATTGATCGCGGCGGCGCGGCGCGCGTTCGGCGCGCGGCGCCATGATGTAGGCCGAGGGGCGAGAGCTCCCCGGCCTATTTCTTTCTCCCGTATCGGCGGCCACGAGGGGGGCAATGCCTGACGAGGCGGAATTGCAGGAAGGTTCTGGAGGCGCAGCGACGGGCGCGACGGGCGCCCTGTTCATCGTCTCCACCCCGATCGGCAACCTGGGCGATATCACCTTTCGCGCGGTGGAAACGCTCCGCAGCGTTGGCGTGGTCCTCTGCGAGGACACGCGTCACTCTCGGCGCCTGCTCGACCACTACGCCGTCGGCACCTCCTCGGCTGCGTTGCACGAGCATAACGAGGCGCGCGAGTCCCCTCGCCTCATCCAGCGGATGCTGTCGGGTGAGTCGATGGCTCTCATCTCCGACGCCGGCACGCCGCTGCTCTCCGATCCGGGGGCCCGGCTGGTGGCCGCGGCGATCGAGGCGGGGGTGCGCGTGGTGCCCGTGCCCGGCGCCTCGGCGCTGCTCTCGGCTCTCGTCGGGGCTGGGCTCCCAGCCGACGTCTTCACCTACGTGGGATTCCTGGCCCGAAAGGGAAAGGAGCGCGCGGCGCAGCTAGCCATGCTCAGCGCCCTGCCACACACGAGCGTAGTCTACGAAGCACCCAACCGGGTGGCCGATACCCTGAACGACGTGGCGGAAGTGGTGGGCGCCGAGCGCCGGGCCGTGGTCGCCCGGGAGCTCAGCAAGCACTTCGAGGAGTTCCGCCGCGGGACCGTTCGAGAGTTGGCGGACTATTATCAGGGGCAGCCGCCGCGTGGGGAAGTTGTGATCGTGCTCGAGGGGCGTGCGCCCGAGCCGCTCGACGAGTACGCGTTGCGAGTGTCTGCGCGTACACTGCGCGCCGGCGGGGCCACGACGCGCGACATCGTTCGGGCGCTGGTGGAACAACACGGCGCCTCCCGGAATCTGGCCTATCGTTTAGCACAGGACGTACACGTCTGATGAGCCGTCTTCGCCGAATCGTTGCGCCATTGCTCTTCCTGTCCCTCGCAGGCTTCGCGCCGTCCGCCGGGGCTCGCCTGGGGATCGCCAGGCTGCAGTATGACGGAGGCGGCGACTGGTACGCCAACCCGTCCAGCCTTTCGAACCTGCTGAAGGCTATCAACGAACGCACGACCATCCGTGTCGAGCCTACCGAGGGCCGCGTCAGTCTCACCGACGACCGGATCTGGGACTTCGCGTTCCTGCACGTCACGGGACATGGCGTGATCCGCTTTTCCGACGCCGAAGTCGCGCGACTGCGCGACTGGGTGTTGCGGGGAGGCTTTCTTCACGTCGACGACAATTACGGCCTGGACGAGACGTTCCGCAAAGAGATCGAGCGCGTCTTTCCCGACCGGCCGCTGGTGGATGTTCCGTTGTCACATCCCATTTATCACCTGATGTATGAATTTCCGCAGGGCCTGCCCAAGATCCACGAGCATGACGGCAAGCCCGCGCGCGGCTACGGCATCTTCATTGGCGACCGGCTGGCGGTCTACTACACGAGCGAGAGCGACCTGGGGAATGGGTGGGAAGACCTGGGGACGTACAACGATCCTCCCGAATTGCATGAAGCCGCGCTGCGCATGGGCGTGAACCTGTTCGTGTACGCTGTAACGAGCCGACCCGTCTCATGACGTTATTCGACCTGGTAGAGCGCGAGCGGCGCGGAGTAGCCCGACGCCTGACCGTCGGCGGGGCCGCGCTGGTGGTGACGGCGGTGATCGTGGTGCTGTGGGTGGCCACACTGGCGCTGGGGAACAGCCGCTGGCTGGCGCTACCGCGCATCGCCCCTTTCCTCGGCTGGGCGCTCGCCATCGCGGCCGCGTTCTGGGGTGCGCGCATCTTGCGCGCGCGCCTGCATCACGAGACATCGCTGTCGCGCGTTGCGGGCGCGGTGGAGTCTGAACGGCACCTGCGCGCGGGTTCCGTGCGTGGTGCGCTTGAGGTGGCAGACACCGGGGTACTCGGCCGGCTGAATGCGTCGCAGGTGGCGGACCGCCTGCACGCCTTCCAGCAGCCCACGCTGGCGCCGCAGCTGCACCGGCAAGTGGCACGTCGCGCCGCGATTGGCGGCGGGGCCGCGCTGGTGGGCATTCTCGCGCTGGTGAGTGCGGCCTCCGCGGCGCCCGATGGATGGCGCGCGATGTGGCATCCGGTGAGCGCGTGGAACGGCACGTTGCTGGGCGGGGTGACGCTCAGCGAAGCGCCACGCTCGGTATTGCGTGGCGAGAAGGTGCGCTTCACGGTCACGGCGCCGGGACGACGGATGATCACGATCGCCCAGCGCATGACCGGTAATTCGTGGCGCACGAGCGCGCTGGCGCTCACCGCGGACACCGTCACGTTGTCGTTAGGCCCGCTGGACGCGGATCTCGTGCTCTACGCCACCGACGGGCGCAGCACCAGCGACACGATGTCCGTGCGCGTCGTCGACCGCCCCTTCATCGGCGACGTGTCGGTGCGGGCCACGTTCCCGGGATACCTGGCGCGCCGGCCGGAGACGCTGCCCCTGGGCGAGGTGGTGCGCGTGCCGCGCGGCACCGTCGTGAGCGTGGACGGCCACTCGTCGACGGAACTCGTCGAGGTAACGCTGGCGAGTGCCTCGTCGCGCGTGCCGTTGCAGGTGACGGAGCGCGCCTTCCACGGGGAGATGACCGCAACCTCCAACGGCACGTTTGCCTGGAGCGCCACCGGACGGCAGGGCGCCATCGCCGACCTGCCGCCCTCGTTGCAGCTGGAAGTGATGGCGGACTCCGCGCCGCGCGTCGAGATCCTGTCTCCCGGCCGCGACTCGCTGGTGAGTCCGCGCGACACCGTCGGGGTGTCGTTCCTTGCCACGGATGACCACGGGTTGGCGGCCGCCGCCGTGCGCATCCGCATCACCAACGACCGCGGTGACGTGAAGTCGTCCACCGAGCGCTCGCTTGGCGCGGTGCAGGGTGCGCAGTATCAGGGACAGCTGCCGCTCAGCATGGCGGCGCTCACCCCCGGAGACGCGATGCGCATCGTCGCCATCGCGACCGATGCGTCACCGTGGCGACAGGTGGGCACGAGCGCCGAGCTCGTGTTGCGGTTACCCACGCTGAGCGAGCAGCGCGACGCCGTCCGTGCCTCCGCCGACTCGGCGGTCGCCAAGGCGATGGCCACCGCCAATGCGCAGAAGCAGCTCAACCAGCGCACGTCGGATGCCGCGATGGCCCGACTGCGCGAGCAGCAGAAGGGCGGCAAGGATGCGATGTCGTACGAGGCCGCCGAGCAGGCGAAGCAGTTCGCCAAGGAGCAGCGGCAGCTGGCGGACCGCATGCAGCAGATGCAGCAGGCCGCCAAGGACCTGGAGAAGCAGCTGAAGGAAGCGGGCGCGCTGGACAGCTCGCTGCAGGAGCGCTTGCGCGAGGCGCAGAAGCTGTTGCGCGATGCGCTGACCCCGGAGTTGCAGGAGAAGCTGCGCAAGCTGGAGCAGGCGTCGCAGAACATGTCGCCTGACGACTCGCGGCGCGCGTTGCAGGACTTGTCCGAACAGCAGCGCAAGCTGCGCGAGCAGCTCGAGAAGAGTGTCGAGATGCTCAAGCGCGCCGCGCTGGAGGGGCAGATGGAGACGCTGAAGGACGAGGCGAAGGACCTGGCGAAGAAGCAGCGGGACCTGGTGGACTCGCTGCGCTCCGCCGACCGGCAGGACGAGCGGAAGGCCGCGCAACAGATGGCGAAGGACCTGTCCGAGCGTGCCAAGAACCTGCAGGAAGACGTGAAGAAGCTGCAGGAGCGCCTGAAGCAGGAGAAGGCGGACGCGGGCGCGGAGCGCGTGCAGGAAGCGAACGAGAAGATCGACGAGTCGCTGGAGAAGCTTCAGCAGGCCATGAAGGAGGCGCAGAAGTCGCAGGGCCAGCAGCAGAGTGGGCAGAAGCAGGACGGCCAGAAGCAGGACGGGCAAGCGCAGGACGGCCAGAAGCAGGAGGGGCAGAAGACGTCGGGGCAGGAGCAGAAGGGCGGCGAGAAGGGCGGCGAAAAGAGCGGCGGTGAGCAGAGCCAGAAGGGCGGGGAGAAGGAGCAGAATGCCCAGCAGGGCTCGGCCGGTAAGGACGGGCAGCAGCAGAATCAGTCGCGCAGCGCGCCCGGGCAGCAGGGCACGCAGCAGGGCACGCAGCAGGGCGAGCAGCAGGGCGAGCAGCAGAGCAACGAGAGCTCCGCCGAACAGGCCGCGCAGGCGATGGAGGAGGCGTCGAAGGAACTCTCCAAGGCACGCGAGCAGCAGGTGGGCGAGTGGAAGAAGGAACTCACGGGCGAGATGGACCGCTCGATTCGCGAGATGTTGCAGCTGGCGCGCGAGCAGGACAACCTGGAGCAGCAGGCGCGGAGCGGCACCGCCCCCGGCGAGTTGCGCTCACAGCAGAGCGCGTTGCAGCAGGGCGTGGACAAGACGCTGCAGCGGCTGCAGCAGGCCGGCACGAAGTCCAACCTGCTGTCGCAGCGTTCGCTGCGCATGATGAACGACGCCCGCCGCAAGGTGGAGGAGGCGACATCGCAGACGCAGCGCGCGCAGACGGGCCCGCAGATGGCCAGTGCGATGCGGGAAGCGGGCGAGGCGCTCAACCAGGCCGGCGCGTCGCTGGTGCGTGACCGGGAAAAGACGCAGCAGTCGGAGTCGTCCACGGGCTTCGCCGAGATGCTCGAGCAGCTGCAACAGATGGCCCGTCAACAGCAGTCCCTCAACGCCGCGGCGCAGGACCTGATGCCCAAGCCCGGCCAGAACATGGACAGTCAGGGGCAGAACGCGGCGCGGGAACTGGCGCGCCAGCAGCGCGAGGTGGCGGCCAAGCTCGAGGAGAATGGCGACCGGGACGATAGCGGCCGGGCGGACGAGATGGCGCGTGAGGCGCGGCAGATCGCGCAGCAGCTGGAGTCGGCGAACCTCGATGCCTCGGTGCTGGAGCGGCAGCAGCGCCTCTTTCGCAAGATGCTCGACGCGGGGCGGCTGCTGGAGGAGGACCAGCGCGAGGACACTGGCAAGCGCGAGGCCAAGTCGTGGACCGGCACCGAGGTCTTCACACCGAGCGGGGCCAACGCCAGCGGCAAGTCGGCGTCGAAGTTCGTGGCGCCCACGTGGAACGAGTTGCGCGGCCTGACGCCCGAGGAACGGCGCCTCGTGCTCGAGTACTTCAAGCGGATCAATGCCAAGCCCTGACCACGATGCCGTCGTGTGCAGGGCTGGTCGGAGGGACGGGAGCCTAACGCGGCGTCTGGAGATCCGGCGGCGGGTGCGTCGCGGCTGGACGGTGGCGGCGGCGGTCGTGGCCGTCATAGTGGCGTCGCACGCGAGTTGGGCGCAGGCGGCGGGGGCTCCCGTCCTGTCGCGGGCGCTCGACCTGGAGAGCGAGGGGAAGTGCCGCGAGGCGATTCCCCTGTATCGCGACGCGCTGTCGGCGGACGATCCGGTGGGCGCCATGCTCGGGCTGGAGCGTTGCCACGCGCAGGTGGGCGGTAGCGCGGAGCTTCTGCCGGCGCTCGATTCGCTGCTGGCGCGCCGTCCGCGGGATCCCACGTTGCGCACGGTGCAATTGCGCGTGCTGCTCACGCTGCGTCGTGACGACGCGGCCGACGTGGCGTTCGGGCAGTGGGTCGCCCTCTCGGCGCGGGATGCGGCACCGTTTCGCGCCTACGCGCGCCTGTTGCTGGATCAGGGCCGAGCGAGCACCGCCGACTCCGTGCTGCAGGAGGCAGTGGCGGCACTGGGCGGCTCGCGCGACCTCGCGGCGGAGTTCGCGCAGATGCAGGGGGCGCTGGGCCTGTGGGCCCCCTCTGCCCGCAGCTGGCGGGAGGCGAGCGAGACGATGCCGTACATGGAGCAGGCCGCGGTGTTCTCGCTGCTGCCGGCACCGGACAGCGTGCGCGACAGCGTGCGCGCCGTGTTCCTCGCGCCCCCCACGGCGTTAGGCGCGCGCCGCATCCTGTCGGGCCTCGAGCTCCGGTGGCGCTCGGCGCGGGAGGCATGGCGGGTGCTGTCCGCCGTGCCCGCGAGCGATTCCACCGCGGCGGCGTGGATCGCGTTTGGCGCGGACGCCGAGCAGAGCGAGGCGTGGCTCACCGCGCGCGACGCGTATGCCGCCGCGTTCGCGCTGCGCCCCGCGGAGCACGCGCTCGCGCTCAAGGCGGCGACGGCGGCGCTCTCGGGCGGGGAACCCGCGTCGGCCATCGCGCTCGTCCAGCCGTTGGTCGCGACGCGCGACCGCGGGCTGGCGGCGACCGTTGCCCTGCTGCGGGTGAAGGCCCTGGCCGCGTTAGGCCGGGCGCCTGAGGTGGAGGCGCTGCTCAACGAGGGGGGAGGCCGCCTGGACGAGGAGGGCACCCGACAGGCGCACCGCGCGCTGGCGTGGGCGTGGATCCGTGCCGGGGACCTGGGCAAGGCGCGCAAGGCAATTGCGGCTGCCGGTGTGGCGGGTGCGGCGGACGAGCGGATCGAGGCATGGCTGGCCCTGTACGAGGGAGACCTGAAGACCGCACGCCTCGGGCTGCGCCGCACGGATGAGACGTCGCGCGACGTGGTGACGGCGATGGCGCTGCTGTCGCGCACGCGGGTGGAGTACGCGCCCGCGGTGGGCGAGGCCTTCCTCGCACTGGCTCGCGGCGACACCGCCGGGGCGGCCAGCCGATTCGAGGCCACCGCGCCGGCGCTCGATGATGCCACCCCCTTCCTGCTGGCCGTGGCGGCGCGCCTGTCGGTGGCGGCGCGCGACACCGTGCGGGCGGAGTCACTGTGGCACGCGCTGGTCGAGCGTCACCCGGATTCTCCGGAGGCGGCGGAGGCGGAGCTGGACTGGGCGCGTGTGCTGCGCCGCCGCGGCGACGTGGCCTCGGCGATCGCGCACCTGGAACACCTTATCCTGACCTATCCCCAGAGTGCGCTGGTGCCCCAGGCTCGGCGGGAACTGGACCTGGCGCGCGAGCGGGTGCCGCCTGGCGAGCCGTCGGGCGAGTCGTCGGGCGAGTCGTCGGGCGAGTCGTTGGGCGAGCCGTCGGGCGAGTCGTTGGGCGTGCCGTTGGGGCGGGAGCACCACTGATCAACTGACCGGGCGTCGGGGGCCCCCCCCGAGCTTAACTTGCGTCTTCTCTTCCGAATCTCCGTCATCATTACTGTGCACCGCTCATCACTCGTTCGCACGCGCGGGACTGACGCTGGCTCCGGCCGTTTCAGCGGCTGCGCCTTCCGTCGCTGGCACCGCGCGTTGCCCGACCGCTCTTCGCCTGTTCGCATGCGGCGTGCGGCACGAGCGCGAGTGGGCGCCGCAGCGCGGCAGCCTCTGCGCTGTGCCCTGGCCGCGCTCCTGCTGCTCGTGGCGCCAGCCACGCGCGCCCATGCGCAGCACCTGCTCGTCCCGATGGACGACCGCCAGACCAACGCACTCAAGGCGTACGGGCTCACGTTCAACGCGCTGCGTGACGGCAACAAGGCCGAGTGGTTCATCAACTTCCGCGGCGGCGCGTTCCTGCTCCCCGACGTGGCGGAGCTGCGCAAGCGCGCGACGCTGGACGGCATCAGTTTCGAAGCCATCGACAACGCGGGGCTCCAGTCCATCCGCTCGGAGATCGCGTCGGGCAACATGGACGCGATCTCGCTGGAGCGGGCACCCAAGGTCGCGATCTACAAGCCGGTGAAGTCGCCGCCGTGGGACGACGCCGTGACACTCGCCCTGCAGTACGCCGGCATCGAGTTCACGTCGCTGTACGACGAGGAAATCGTGGCGGGCGACTTGTCGAAGTACGACTGGTTGCACCTGCACCACGAAGACTTCACGGGCCAGCAGAACAAGCTCTACCTCGGCTTCCGTGACGCTCCGTGGTTCATCGAGCAACGCGAGCGTGCGCTGGCCAGCGCGAAGAAGCTGGGCTTTGCCAACACGCCGGCGATGAAGAAGTCGGTGGCGGAAAAGATGCGCCAGTTCGTCGAGCGCGGCGGCTTCCTGTTCGCCATGTGCGGCGCCACGGAGACACTCGGGCTGGCGATCGCCGCCCACCAGACGGACATCGCCGGGAGCTTCGCCGACGGTACGCCGGTGGACGAGGCCGCCGACTCGAAGCTCGACTGGAGTCGTTCGTTCGCATTCCGCGACGTGCACCTGGAACCGTCGCCGTTCGTGAACTCGATGAGCGACATCGATGGGCACCAGGTCAATGTGCCGGGACGACGCCAGCCGCTGGGCCAGTTCTCGCTCTTCCAGTTCTCGGCGAAGTTCGATCCCGTGTCGTCGATGCTGGTGCAGAACCATCGCACGGTGATCCCTGATTTTTATGGTGTCACGACGTCGTTCACGAAGGGGACGCTGAAGCAGGGCGTCACGATCCTGGCCCAGGAGGAGGGCGCGCCGTGGGTGAAGTACATTCATGGCGACTACGGGAAGGGCTCGTGGACCTTCCTTGGCGGACACGATCCGGAAGACCCACAGCACAACATCGGCGCTGCCCCCACCGATCTCGCGCTGCATCCCTCGTCGTCCGGCTATCGGCTGATTCTCAACAACGTGCTGTTCCCGGCGGCGAAGAAGAAGCCGCTGAAGACGTAGGTCAGAAGACGCGGTTTTAGAAGACGGGAAGACGAGGTTGGGGGGCGTAGCGGGGTTGACTGTTGTGCGCGTCCGCTTCTCGTCTTCTCGTCTTCTCGTCTTCTCGTCCTCTCGTCCTCTCGTCCTCTCGTCCTCTCGTCCTCTCGTCCTCTCGTCCGCTCAGAATGCCCCCTCCCCTCGCACCTAACGCGGCGGCCGCGGTGCGCGCGGCCATCCGGCTGGCGGGCGGGCGGGAGGTCTGCTTCGTCTGTCAGGTGGATGAGGAGGGCACGATCCTCTCCGCGCGGGTGGTGGCGCGCGGCGATGTGCGTTCGGTGCTCGCGCTGCCCGGTTTCGCGCAGCGCGGGGAGTTGTTGCTGCACAATCATCCGTCGGGCAACCTGGAGCCCTCGGGGCCGGACCTCGACATTGCGGCACGCATGCACGACGCGGGGGTGGGGTTCGCGATCGTCGACAACGACGCGCGTGCGGTGTACGTGGTCGTGGAGGTACCGCGCGAGCGACGGCAGGCGCCGGTGGACATCGACGCCGTCGACGCACTGCTGGGCGCCGACGGTCCGGTGGCGCGTGCACACCGGCGTTACGAGGATCGGGCCAGCCAGCGCGGCTTCGCGCGCACCATCGCGCGCCTCTACAACGGCGGCGGTATCGGCGTGCTGGAAGCGGGGACGGGCGTCGGCAAGTCGCTGGGCTACCTCATT
>JBDSVW010000249.1:0-2652 GCA_039927015.1 Gemmatimonadaceae bacterium
CACCACGCGTGGCGAGTCGCTTCACGGCCGCCATCACCCACTCGAAGTGCATCGCCAGGTGCACACCGACCACGACGAGGATCGCCTGGGCGGACCACACGTGCGCGAGATGCCAGAACCGGTCTTGCGACTTGGCGAAGCCGAGGGCTGGCAGCGCCGCCTCCGACACGAGGAAGCCGGAGACCATGGCGACCGTCATGGTGAGGTAGAGCAGCACGTCCCACACGAAGTTGAATCGCGTCGTGCCCCGCAAGCGGGACAGGAAGCGGCGCAAGACCCCCGTGATCCAGTTCCAGCTCAATATGAGGTGCACGAAGATCAGCCCGATGAAGGCGACCGAGAGCCATTCGTGTACCGGGATATTCGTGAGATGCGGCGCCGATATGAGGCCGAACGCCGCAAGCAGGATGGCGTTCACGATGAACTTGCTGCGCACCGAACCGGCGCGCGGCACCTTTGTGGCCTGTGGAACCTGTGATGCCATGGATGTCCGTCCCGACGAGTGACGAAGTCTGCCGTGCCCCCGCGCAGCGGTTACACGCGTTGCACTTCACGTGCCCCCGCGCGAGCGTTGAAGAATCGTGCTCGTGCAGGAATCCGCCAGAGGAATGGACGCCTCCATGCTGCACGCGTTCAACGGAATCCCGCGTCCCGGGCGTAGTGCAGCAGTGCCACCTCCGTCACCCTACGACCACCACTAATGAAGCAGCCCACCGGGGACATCGCCGGCACCGCGCCGGCCGAGCGGCCACACGTCGCCCCAGATGCAACGACAGGAAGCAACCGTCGTGAGTTTGTGGCGGCCGGCGCCGCGTCACTCCTGGCGCTGGGCGGCATGCCCGCGCTGCGATTGCAGCGGACGGACCACGACCTGGTCATCCGGCGCGGCACCATTTTCGACGGACGGGGCGGGGAAGGGGTCGAGGGCGACGTGGCCATCACCGGCGGCAACATCGTCGCGATCGGCAGGTCGCTCTCCGCCAAAGGGCGCGAGGAAATCGACGCGCGCGGACTGGCCGTGGCGCCGGGGTTCATCGACATCCACTCGCATGCTGACGGCTCGCTGGATGAGGACCCCCGCGCCGAATCGGTCGTGCGGCAAGGCGTCACCACCATCGTCGCGGGGCAGGACGGCTCCTCGCGCGCGTGGGGCGATGAATCGGGCGCCGGATCGTTTGCGACGTACTTCGGCCGGCGCGATGCCAGCGGCGCGTCCGTCAACGTGGCGTGCATGGTGGGACTGGGCACGGTGAGGGCACGCGTGGTGGGGGACGATGACCGTCCCGCCACGCCGGCGGAACTGGCGCGCATGGCCAGCCTCGTCGAGCGCGCGTTGCGCGATGGCGCGTGCGGCGCCTCCTCGGGGCTCGAGTACACCCCCGGTGCCTTCGCGCCGAGCGCTGAACTCATCGCCCTCTGCCGTCCGCTTGCGGCGCGCGGGCTGCCGTACGCCACGCACATGCGCAACGAGGATGACCAGCTGCTCGACGCGATCGATGAATCCATCGCGGTGGCGCGCGGCGCACGCTGTCCGCTGCAGATCTCGCACCTCAAGACGCAGGGCCCGCGCAACTGGGACAAGCTCGACCTGGTGTTCCGCCGCATCGAGGAGAGCCGGCGCGCCGGCCTGGACGTGACCTTCGACCGCTATCCGTACACGGCGTACCAGACGGGGCTGACCAACCTCTTTCCCGTGTGGAGCCGCGATGGCGGTTCGGCAGCGTTCCTCAAGCGGCTCGACGACGTGCCGGTGGCGGCCCGCATCCGGACGGAGACGCTGGGCAAGGTGGAGCTGATCGGCGGGTGGGATAACGTGCTGGTGGCGTCGGTGCGCGCCAGCGAGGATCGGGCGGCGGAGGGGAAGCGCCTTGGCACGTACGCGGCCTCGTTAGGCGCCGAGCCGTATGCGGTGGCGGTGGCCCTGCTGCGGCGCAGCGACCTGAATGTAGGCATGGTGGGATTTGCCATGAGCGAGGACAACCTCGACCGCATTCTCGCCCACCCGCTGGCGATGGTGTGCAGCGATGGCGGCAGCTTCGCCGTGGAGGGCCCCACGCGGCGCGGGAGCCCGCATCCGCGCGGGCTCGGCACATTTCCCCGCGTGCTCGGCCGGTACGTGCGGGAGCGCAAGGCGCTCACGCTTGCCGATGCCATCCACAAGATGACCGCCGCCCCGGCGGCCCGGCTCCGCATCGCCCATCGCGGACGCCTCGTCACCGGATTCGCCGCTGATGTGGTTGTCTTCGATCCTGCGACGGTCGCCGATCGCGCGACCTACGAATCGCCCTTTCAGTATCCTGTGGGCATATCCACCGTGGTGGTGAACGGCGCGGTGGCGCTGCACGCGGGGGAACGGCGACCCGGCGCGCAGGGGCGTGCGCTGCGCGCGAAGGGGTGAGCGCTGGTGCCACGTGCGACCTCGCCGATGCCGCGTGTTGACTCCTGACGCGCCCCCGACGTAAGGTGCTTTTCTCCTCTTTCCCCTCCTGAGCCATGTCTGCCGATCGTCGCGAGTTTCTCAAGACAACCGCCGCTGCCGCGCTGGTTGCCGTGGGCACACGGGGGCCGCTGGCCGGCGCTCCCTTCCTTTCGCCTCCCGGGTCGGGCCATGGGCTCGTCGCCCCCGGCACCGACGCCTTCGTGGAGGACGTG
>JBDSVW010000250.1:0-4508 GCA_039927015.1 Gemmatimonadaceae bacterium
CGCCACACTCCGTGAGTTCGCGCCGCAGCCATCGCGATCGGAATGCGCGCGGTTCCGGATCCCCCCGGTGGTCCGACCTGCAGCGGCCTCCGGTCCATGCCTACCAACAAGCGACTCTCCGATCTCACGGACTACACCTCCGTGCTGCCGTACGCGAGCGAACTATTCGGCGTGTATCAGCCGATGATCGGATGGCGGTCGGGGAAGAAGCTCCGCCGCTACACCGTGGCGATGCTCGAGAACCGCCGCGGCCTCCTGGCCGCGTTCGCGGCGAACTACGCGGGCAAGGCAGACGTCGCCTTCAGCAAGACAGAGTGTGTCGCAACAATCACGAACATCGAGATCGGACGCCTGGCCGGCAGCCGGCTGCTCGAGCACGACAGCAGCGTGCTGATGCAGTCGATCGCCAGCATATTGCCGAAGGACAGGCCGCCGGAGCCCGACGGGTGGCGCGACTTCGTCAACGCGGATCTTCTCCGGCAGATGCTGGACTCCACGGTTGCGACCTTCTACGCCGACGCCTACAAGGAGCAGTGCCGCCAGCTGCATGCCGCCTCGACGGCGATCACGAATCGCACCATGGGCATGGGCGAAGGTGCACATGCGTTCGCCGACCTGCAGAGCGCCGAGTCGCGGCTGGTGGCCGACATGCACGAGAGCATTCTCCGGGAGTCCGCGCTCGCGTGCGCGCTCCTCGCGCTCACCAAGCAGCAACTCTCCGCGCAGCTCGAATCACTGTTCTATATCAAGCCGAGCGTCACTCCCGCGACGGCCAACGCGGAGATCGTCCAGCTGCTCAATGTGGATGATCCCTTCGCGACGTTCGACCCGAAGAAGGACATCAAGAACGTCAGCCTCTCGCCGCTGGGCATTGTCCACTTGTTCCGGCAGTACTTCTTCGAGCTCGACACCTTCCTCGGCACGCCCACGGGGCACGTCTGGCTGAGCCCGGGCTCGACTGTCGAATTGATCGAGGTGAGCACGCGCCGGGTGTACACCGAGCAGGTCACCGAGCGGTCGCTCGACACGACCCGCAAGACTGAGACGAGCCTCACCGATCGCGAGGAGATCGCCACCGCCGTCAAGGAGGATAACAAGAAGGATCTCAAGCTCGGCGCCTCCCTCACAGTAAACCAGTCGTGGGGAACGGGCAGCGCGACCGCGACGGGCAGCCTCAACATGGACACGACACAGGGCCGAGCGCGCGAGGAGACGCACAAGCACATGCGCGAGCAGACCTCGAAGCTGACCACCGAGATCAAGGAGAACTTCAAGTCCACCTTCAAGATCGTCACCGAGAACACGGACATGTCGAGCAAGCGCTACGTGCTCAGCAACGACTCCAAGACGCTGGTGAACTATGAAATGCGCCGGAAGATGCGGCAGGTCGGCGTGCAGGTGCAGGACATCGGTACCTACCTGTGCTGGGAAGCCTTCGTGGACGAACCGGGACGGGAACTCGGTCTGGCCAACCTGGTGAACATCTCCAAACCCGCCGACCTCGCGGCACCGCCGGACCAGGGCGAGATCCTTCTCCCGCCCGACGTCCCCGTGCCGTTCACCGCCAACCTCGTCTGGAACTTCAACAACAACAACCGGCGCTTCAACGGACCGGATGGCTTCCTCGTGCTGAACAACGGCGTGAACGTGCCACCGGGACCGGAGGGCTTCGAGGTGAAGTATCCCGACGGCCTCATTGACGTCTTCCAGGTCTCCGGCACCGGCGAGGACTTCTCCGGCGTGTGGGCGTTCAAGGGCAAGCTGCTCGGCACTTCGCTCATGTCCATGGGACCGTACATTGGACCGGGGGGCATGCGGTGGGACGAGACCATCAACTTCGTGGTCGGGGGCGTGGTGATGTTCACGCCCAATGCGGCGAAGCGAAAGGAGATCGCCGACGCGAATGCGGCGCGCGTGAAGGCCGGCCAGACGGTCACCGCGGAGAACGAGCGGAAGACGCGATCGGCGTTCGTCACGGCCGCGAAGGAGCGCATCGAACTCGCGAGCAACATCGGCACGCGCAAATACGAGGACCTGCGCGAGGAGGAACGCATCATCGTGTACCGCAAGCTCATCGGGACCCTGATGTCCGATGTGCTCTACAAGATGCCCGAGAGCACGAGCAACGACATCACGCGCCACGTGGTCTCGGAGCTCATCAACTCCATCTTCGACGTCGACAAGATGCTGTACTTCGTGGCGCCCGAGTGGTGGAAGCCGCGCAAGCACTATCACCAGTACCTGGCCAACGGCACCAACGACGCCATCTTCACCGGCAACCTCACCAACTGGTCGGACCTCGAAGCGCGCACTGACAACTACTACATCACCGAGAAGTCGCGGTACGCCAGGCTGGGCAGCTCACTGGGATGGCTGTTGCAGCTCGATGGCGACGACCTGAGGAACGCATTCCTCAATGCGCCGTGGGTGAAGGCCGTCATCCCCATCCGTCCGGGCAAGGAGCTGCAAGCGAGCAACTGGTTGCAGCAGATGCACATCGAAGGCACCGACGGGCTCGACGATCTGTACCAGGCGCCCGCCGAGGAGCTGCAACGCATCAAGACCGAGCTGGGCGTGGCGCAGGTCACGCTGGCGGATGCCATCCGATTCCTCTGCCTCGAAGTGGCCGCGAAGTATCAGAAGTCGCTCAAGGTCGGGAAGTATCCCAAGGACGAGATCAACGACGACAACACGGTGAGCGCCACACCCATCGACAAGGTGTACGAGCATGGCTTCTACCCACTCAAGGGTGGCTTCCGCGCCGTGACGTCTGAGCCGTACGAGGTGTTCGACCAGTGGATTGAGGTGTTGCCGACGGACCAGGTGGTGCCAGTGGAAGTCACCTACGATCCACGTACCGGGCGGCAACTCGCGCCTCCCGTATGAGCGGAAGCTCCCCGCCGACGACCAACCAGATCGCGCGCCCTGCCCTACCCGCGCCAGCGGTGCTACCCGCCGCGCGCGCCATGGACTCCTATGGCGCGCCGGTGGACGCGGCGTTCACCGCCAAGGAGGACAGCTTCTACGGACCGGCGACGCACGAGCGCGATACGGTGGTCACGATGCAGTCGCCGTTCGGGTTCTTTCGCGTGGAATCGTATCCCAACCAGGGCAATCCGAACGACATCCACTACGTCGTGTTCTTCCACAACAAGATGACGGACGAGACGTTCGAGGTGCACGGCACCATCGCCCTGTTCTACATCGGCTTCATACGAAACAATCTGGCTACTCAGGACATCCCGATCGCCGACACGCGGCTGTGGCGGGCGGATACGCAGGACAGCATCTCCTACTTCAGCCAGTACTCCCTGCGCTGGCAGCGCGCGACCAACAACGTCATCCGGAAGTTTTATAAACCGTACGACCCGGCACAGGCGACCGACGCGGCCCGGGTGCACGACTACGACCCCGTGGCGAAGGACACCCTGGTCGGCTATTCCGAGGAATACACCATCGCGTCGAACACGCTGGGCTTTGCCAACTGGAAAGACGAGGCGAACCTCGGCAGGTACAACGGAAGCATCAAGGCGCGGGCGGTCGGCATGCCGACCCAGATTCTCCTGCACGAGACCGCGGGCTTCGGCAACCTTGCCATCGCATCCGTGCGGGAGGAGACCACGAGTAGTGGTGGCCACTACTTCCCCATCCCCCATTTCTGCGTCAACAACCAGGACGCCGCGGGAAAGGGGAGCATCATCCAGTTCGTCGACGTGGCGACCAATGTGCCGCACGGCGAATCGACCAATGAGCGCGCGGTGGGCATCGAGTTCGTGAACGCGCCCATCGAGGCGTTCAAGGTGGACGCCGCCGGCCACGTCATTCAGCCGCTGGAGAAGATCTTCAACCTGGAGACGAGCGAGAAGGGCGTGTACCTCGCCACCAAGCTCGCCGGCTTCCCCAAGTTATTCATGCCGCTGGAGTTTTCTGCGGACCAGAAGGGCGGGTATTACGAACTCGCATTGCCCAAGAGCAAGTTGCTCAACTTCGCCACGCTCAACGCCGGCGTCGGTCCTGCCAAGCAGAAGGTGCTCAGCGTCGACGGAAACAATGTGCTCATCAAGTACGCGAAGTCGGACAAGTTCGAGCATCTGGCCAGTCTCGTGTTGTCCCTCACCACGAATGGCCTGGTGAAGAGCCTGCCCAACCTGGCCGACGAGGCAATCTGGAAGTTCGTCGTCGCGGACGCCGGGAAGTCGTACTATGTCTTCCAGAACGGCTGGGAGAAGCACGACGACGGCACCCATTTCTTCTTCGACATACGACAGCCGGCGATTCTCACCCATCTCTTCATCGGCGGCCACGCCGATGGCGGCATGCAGGGGTTGTACCTGTACCTGAAGCTCGTGAAGCGCGTACCGCTGGAGGCCATCCTGCAGCTCATGATCACCTTCCTCACCTCCGCGAAGTCCACGGGCGAGCAGGCAGGGGTCAAGCTGAAGAGCAAGGTGCTCGGCAAGAGCGGCGTCTTCTCCGATCCGCCGACACCGGTCGAGAAGACCTTTCGC
>JBDSVW010000251.1:0-21773 GCA_039927015.1 Gemmatimonadaceae bacterium
TGGGGCGGCTGGTCCGAGGCAACCCGCGCGCTCTCCACGGTTCGCCTGCCGGGCCGCTTCCACCAGTCGCCTCCCTACCTCTTCGATGTCGCTCACAACCCCGATGGAGCCCGGGTGCTGGCGCGCACGATTGATCACGTGCGTCCGCCGGCTCCCATCGTTGCGCTGCTCTGCGTCCTGGCTGACAAGGACTGGCGCGGCATGATGGAGGCGCTGGCGCCGGTCGTCTCGACGTTTGTGCTTACCAATGCGCCCACGGCGCCGGAGAGCCGGGGGTGGGTGCTGGAGGAGGTGTTGGCCTGGGCCCAGGCGCGCGGCTGGGAGGTAGTGGCCGAGGGGGACTTCGATCGCGCGCTGGAGGTCGCGCGCGGGCGAGGCGAGACGGTGCTGGTGACGGGATCGTTTCATACCGTCGGCGATGCGATGCATCGCTTGCAGGTCGATCCGCTCGCCGGGTAGCTTTCCGTATGTCGAGCGGAGCACTTCCAGGATTTCGTGATTTCTATCCCGAACAGTTCGCCCAGCGCGCCTGGCTGTTCGAGCGGTGGCGGGACGTGACCCGCCGCTTCGGCTTTGTCGAGTACGACGGTCCTCCCCTGGAGCCTCTGGAGCTCTATACGAGGAAGAGTGGCGACGAGATTGTCGGCCAGTTGTACAACTTCACGGACAAGGGCGAGCGCGGCGTCAGCCTGCGTCCGGAAATGACGCCCACGGTGGCCCGCATGGTGGCCGCGCGCGCCAATGCGCTGCGGAAGCCCGTGCGCTGGTTCTCGATTCCCCAGCTGTTCCGCTATGAGCGGCAGCAGAAGGGGCGCCTGCGGGAGCACTTCCAGCTCAACGTGGACATCTTCGGTGAGGCCGACGTGGCGGCCGACGCCGAGCTGTTGGCGGTGGCGTGCGAGATCATGCGGGCATGCGGCCTGACGCACGAAGACGTCGTCGCCCGCGTGTCCGACCGCCGGCTGCTGAGCGCCGTGTTGCGTGGCGTGGGCGTCGCGGACGACGCGATGGGCGCGGTGTTCGCGGCGGTGGACAAGATCGAGCGGGAGACGCCGGCGGCACTGGAAAAGCGGATGACCGATGCGGGGGTGAGCGCCGCTGCCGCCGGGCGTGTGCTGGAGCTGGTGCGCGCCTCCGACTTCGACGCGCTGCGCACGGAGTTCGCGAGCGATGCGGAGGTGATGGAGGCGCTCGAACGCTTCCGGCGATATCGCCAGCTGCTCGAGGCGCACGGGGTCTCGGAGTTCCTCAAGCTCGACCTCACCATCGTGCGGGGACTGGCGTACTACACCGGAATCGTGTTCGAGCTGTTCGACGCCAAGGGCGAGTTTCGTGCGATCTGCGGGGGCGGGCGCTATGACAACCTGCTGGCCGCGTTAGGCGGCGTGGACATGCCCGCGCTGGGATTCGGCCTCGGCGACGTGGTGCTCGGCGAACTGCTCAAGGCGCGTGGCAAGATGCCCAGTGGCGCTCCGTCGATCGACTGGTGGGTGGCCCCGTTCGATGCGTCGCATCGCCTGGCCGCCGTGGAGCTCTCGGCGGCGCTGCGGCATGCTGGCGCGTCCGTGGAGTATCCGCTCAAGGACCAGTCGCTCGCCAAGCAGCTGAAGGCCGCCAACACCGTGGGCGCGCGCGAGGTGGTGATCGTGGGCGACGGCTTCCTGCGCAGCGGGGAGGTGGAGGTGAAGTCGCTTTCCCAGGGAACGCAGGAACGGCTTTCCGTGGAGTCGCTGCTGGAACGCGTGCGCCAAAGCACGCTACGCCCCGAGGTCCGACCGTGACGGCGACTGCGCTCCCTCCCGGCGCAGTGTCTGTCCCACATTCGATGTTGGCGCTTTGCTTCTCCGCACCCCCGTTATTGCCATGGCTGACGACAAGAAACTGACGACACGCGCCGCCGACTTCAGTGCGTGGTATAATGAAACGGTGCTGCGCGCCGAGCTCGCGGATTACTCGCCAGTGCGCGGCTGCATGGTGATTCGTCCCAATGGCTACGGTATCTGGGAACGGATGCAGCGGGCGCTGGACGACATGTTCAAGGCCACCGGCCATCGGAACGCGTACTTCCCGCTACTCATTCCCGAGTCGTTCCTGCAGAAGGAGGCGCAGCACGTGGAGGGCTTCGCGCCCGAGGCGGCGGTCGTCACGCACGGCGGCGGCAAGAAGCTGGAGGAACCCCTCGTCATCCGGCCCACGTCGGAGACGATCATCTATTCGATGTTCGCGAAGTGGGTGCAGAGTTATCGTGACCTGCCGCTGCTCATCAATCAGTGGGCAAACGTCGTGCGCTGGGAGATGCGCACGCGACTCTTCCTGCGCACACTCGAATTCCTCTGGCAGGAGGGACACACGGCGCACGCGACACATGCCGAGGCCGAGGCGGAAGCGCGGATGATCCTCGGGCTGTATCGCCGCTTCATGGAGGAGTGGATGGCCATGCCGGTTGTCACCGGCCAGAAGACCGACGCGGAGCGCTTCGCGGGTGCCATCAAGACCTACTCGTGCGAAGCGATGATGCAGGACAACAAGGCGCTGCAGGCGGGCACGTCACACGACCTTGGCCAGAACTTCTCGAAGGCGTTCGAGCTCAAGTTCCAGAGCGAGTCGGGGTCGATCGAGCATGCGTGGAACACCAGCTGGGGGGTATCGACCCGCATGATCGGCGGTCTCGTGATGACGCATGGTGATGACAACGGCGTGCGGATTCCTCCCAAGCTGGCGCCCACGGAGGTCGTGATCGTGCCGATCTGGAAGAGTGATGAGGAGCGCAGCCAGCTGCTCGAGGCCGCACACCGCGTCAAGGCGGACCTCACGGCCTGGAGCGGGCGTGGCGATGACCGCCTCCGTGTGCATGTCGATGCCCGGGAAGGGATGAAGCCTGGGGCCAAGTACTACGAGTGGGAGCTGGTGGGCGTTCCCCTGCGACTCGAGATGGGGCCGCGCGACCTCGCGAACGGCGCCGCCTTCAGTGCCCGCCGGGACACGCGCGCCAAGGCCTCGTTGCCGCTGGCGGACCTGCCCACAAGCGTGGCGTCGATGCTGACCACGATCCAGGACGACATGCTGCGTGCGGCCGTGGCGCGGCGTGAGGAGAACAGCGTGCGCGAGCGCGTGGACTACGCGCGCTTCAAGGAGATCATGGTAGGGGACGGAGCGTTCGTGTACGCGGGCTGGAACGGCGATCCCGCGGTGGAGGCGCAGGTGAAGGAGGAGACGAAGGCGACGATCCGCTGCATTCCGGACGAGGAGTTCCGCACACCCGGTGCGGCGCTGCCCTGCATGGTGACCGGGGAACCTGCCAAGCATCAGGTGCTATGGGCCAAGGCGTACTGAGCCAACCATTCGGTCGCGTGGAGGGCGTGCTGCAGTGCGAGGGGGTGCCACTCGACTTCCTCGCCGAGCACGTGGGCACGCCGGCCTACATCTACAGTGCCGCCTCGCTGCGCGCACAGTACGCGCGACTGGTCGAGGTGCTGTCGCCGGTGTCGCACCGGGTGTACTACGCCTGCAAGGCCAACTCGTCGCTTGGGATCCTCTCGTTCCTGCGATCGCTGGGCGCACGGGTGGACGTGGTGTCCGGCGGCGAACTCTTTCGGGCGCAGGCGGCAGGATTTGTAGCTGACGAGATCATCTTCGGCGGTGTGGGGAAGTCGGCGCAGGAACTGGATGATGCGCTGGCGGCCGGGGTCCACGTGATTTCGGTGGAGTCGGCGGAGGAACTGCGCCTGCTGGATGCGCTGGCGGCCCGGCGCGGCGTCATCGCGCGCGCGGGAATCCGCGTCAATCCCGAAATCTCAGTGTCCACCTTTCACGAGTACATCAAGACCGGCGAGAAGGGCGACAAGTTCGGCGTGCCGTTCGACGAGGCGCACGATGCGGCGCGGCTCGCGCACGCGCTGCCGCACATCCGGCTCGTCGCCATCGGCATGCACATCGGGTCACAGCTCTCCGAGGTCGCACCATACCAGCACGCCATCGCGCGGCTGGAGGCGCTGATAGGCGTGCTGCGCGCTGAGGGTGTCGACACGCTGGAGCACGTGGACATCGGGGGTGGCCTCTACGTGCCGTACGAGGGCGAGGCGCCGGCCGACCTGGCAGCATATGCGGAGATCGTGATTCCCGCGGTGCAGCGCCTCGGGCTGGAACTCATCGTGGAGCCCGGACGCTTTCTCGTCGCGGAGTCGGGCGTGCTCCTGGCGCGCGTGCTCTACCGCAAGCACAGCGGGGGTCGCGAGCTGCTGGTGACCGACACGGGCATGAACGACCTGCTGCGACCCTCGCATTACGACGCCTTCCATCGCATCGAGGCCGTCCACCCCGTCGAGGCTCGTGGAAACTTCGACGTGGTAGGGCCGATCTGCGAGAGCGGCGATTTCCTGGCCCTCGGGCGGGAGATGGAAGACGTAGGGCCGGGCGCGCTGCTGTGCGTGTTCACGGCGGGCGCGTACGGTATCAGCATGGCCTCGAACTACAACGCCCGTCCACGCCCCGTCGAGGTGCTGGTGGACGGCGATCGCTGGGGCGTTATCACCGTGCGGGAACAGTACGAAGACCTGGTGCGACGCGAAGTCGTTGCACCCGAATGGAGGAATTCCTGATGAAGGTGGGCCTGCTGTCGGACACCCACGATCGACTGCCCGCCATCGAGGCGCTCCTCCGCTACATGCAGGACCGCGGGGTGGGGATGGTGTTGCACGCCGGGGACTTCTGCGCCCCGTTCGCGCTCAAGCCGTTTATCGCGCTGAACATCCCGATGGTCGGCGTGTTCGGGCGCAATGACGGCGACCATGAAGGCATCAAGGCGTTCGCGCAGCAGGGCATGGGCCTCGAGCTCTACGAGTCGCCGCATTCGTTCGAGCTCGGAGGCCAGCGCGTGCTGCTCATTCATGACCTCATCGACACCAGCGCGCGCTCCATAGAGGCGCATAGCGTGGTGGTGCACGGCTCCTCGCACCGCGAGGAGATGCAGATCCGCGGCGACACCCTGCTGGTGAATCCCGGCGAAGGGTGCGGCTGGCTGAACGGCGACCCCAGCGGCGCCATTCTCGACCTCCAGACCAAGGACGTTCACTTCTTCAAGCTCAAGGACGTGCATGCCTTCGAGCCATCGGACGACGCGTGAGCCTAACGAATACCGGAAGTCGCATCCTCATCCTCGACTGCGGATCGCAGTTCACGCAGCTCATCGCCCGCCGCGTGCGCGAGGCGCGGGTGTACTCGGAGATCCATCCCGCGGGTCGCTCGCTGGAATGGGTGCGCGACTGGCAGCCCACCGGCATCATCCTCTCGGGGGGACCCTCGTCTGTCACGGACGAAGGGGCACCCACCTTTGATCCCGCGATCCTCGACCTGGCCCCTGTGCTCGGGGTCTGCTACGGCATGCAATGGATTGCGCACGCGGCGGGCGGTCGCATCCGCGGATCGGGACGGCGGGAGTACGGCCGGGCGGAGATTTCCATTCGCGAGACCGCCGGCATCTTCGCCGGTTTCGAAGCCGGTGAGCGCTCGCAGGTGTGGATGAGCCACGGCGACCATGTGGAGGAGGTGCCGCCGGGCTTCGTGCTCACGGCGAGCAGTGCCGACAATCCGCTGGTAGCCATGCGCCATGAATCGAAGCCGATTCATGCGATCCAGTTCCACGCCGAGGTGCACCACACCGTCCGGGGCGCCGACATCATCAGCAACTTCCTCTTCAACGTCTGCCACTGCGAGCCGGGATGGACGCCGGGACATTTCGTGGACGAGGAAGTGCGACGGATTCGCGAACTCGTCGGCGATGCACAGGTCGTCTGCGGACTCTCGGGGGGCGTGGACTCCTCGGTGGCCGCCGCGCTGGTGCACAAGGCCATCGGCGACCAGCTCACCTGCATCTTCGTCGACACGGGGCTGCTGCGCCTGCACGAGCGCGAACAGGTGGAGCGGACATTTCGGGCGCACCTCGGCATCAAGCTCGTGACCGTGCGCGCCGAAGCGCGCTTCCTCAACGCGCTCGCTGGAGAGGGTGATCCAGAAACGAAGCGCACGATTATCGGACACACCTTCATCGATGTCTTCGAGGACGCGTCCAGCGAGGCCGGAGCGATGGCCAAGTTCCTGGTACAGGGCACGCTGTACCCCGACGTCATCGAAAGCGTGAGTGCGAAAGGCGGCCCCAGCGCGACCATCAAGACGCATCACAACGTCGGGGGACTGAAGCCGGACATGAAGTTCCAGCTCATCGAACCCCTGCGCGAATTGTTCAAGGACGAGGTGCGCAACGTGGGGCGCGAACTGGGCCTTCCCGAAGAGATGGTCGGACGGCACCCCTTTCCCGGCCCGGGCCTCGCGATCCGCGTGCTGGGCGACGTGAGCGCCGAGAAGGTGGCGGTGCTGCAGAAGGCCGATGCCATCTATCTCGAGGAGATTCGGGCCGCGAACCTGTACGACGACATCTGGCAGGCGTTTGCCGTGCTGCTGCCGGTGCGCTCGGTGGGCGTGATGGGCGACTACCGCACGTATGAGAACGTGGTGGCGCTGCGCGCCGTCACGAGCACGGACGGCATGACGGCGGACTGGTATCCGTTTCCGCACGACGCGCTCGGCCGTATCTCGAGTCGGATCATTAACGAGGTGAAAGGGGTGAATCGGGTGGTGTACGACGTGAGCTCCAAGCCCCCGGCGACCATCGAGTGGGAGTGAACGCCGCGCGGCGCCCTGCGGGCGCGCTGCGTGTGCCGACGCGTCGCGAGATCCGTGACGTTGCCCGGCTGGCAACACCCATCGTCGGCGTTCAGGTCGGCCTGATGTTGATGGGCACGGTGGACGCCGCGATGGTCGGGCGCGTGTCGGCGCGGGATCTCGCGGCCGCCGCGCTCGGCAACTTCTGGTGGATGACCGTGGCACTGTTCGGCGCCGGGGTCGTGATGGCCATTGACCCAGTGGTGTCACAGGCGTTAGGCGCGAACGACGACGAGGCGGTCGCCCTGGGCGTGCAGCGCGGCGTCGTACTGGCCGTGATCATGACGGTATTCTCCTCGCTCATGCTGCTGCCCACGGAGTGGGTGCTACGAGGGCTCGGCCAGCCCAGCGACGTGGTGCCGCTCGCCGCGAAGTACGTGCTGATCCAGATTCCCTCGGCGCTTCCGTTCTTCCTCTTTGTTGCGTTCCGGCAGACGCTCCAGGCGCTGCACCAGGTGCGGCCCGTGCTGCTGGCGGTGGTCGTGGCAAACGTGGCTAACGTGGCGCTCAACTGGATCTTCATCTACGGGCGCTGGGGAGTCCCGCCCCTTGGCGTCGTCGGCTCGTCCATCTCGACCACTATCGGCCGCTACCTCATGCTGGCCATCCTCGCAGTCCTGGCATGGCGCAGCCTCGGGGGATCGATCCGGCCGTGGCGGACGGACACGCTGCGGTGGGCGCCCATCAGTCGCATGCTCGGCATCGGCGTCTCCATCGGCGTGCACCAGTTCTTCGAGATCGTGGCCTTCGGTGGCGCGCTCGTGATCGTCGGCCTGCTGGGCACCACGCCCCTCGCGGGTCACGAAATCGCCATATCCCTTGCGGCGCTCACCTACATGGTGCCGCTCGGCGTGAATGCGGCGGCCGCAGTGCTGGTGGGGCGCGCCATAGGGCGCGGCGATCTGGACGGGGCAAGAAGAGAGGCGAGCGCGGCGCTCGCATGCGGTGTGGGATTCATGGCGGTCGCAGCCACAGTGCTGCTCACCATTCCCGACGGTTTAGCGCGGCTGTTCTCGACAGACCCGGAAGTGATCGCCATCGCCGTTACTCTCATCCCGCTGGCCGGACTCTTCCAGATGTTCGACGGCGTGCAGGGCGTCTCGAGCGGCATCCTCCGCGGTGCCGGCGATACGCGGGTGCCTATGATGATCAACCTGATGGGCTACGTGGCCATCGGACTACCGCTGGGCGCCTGGCTCTGCCTGCGGGCGGGCTATGGCGCCCGAGGCATGTGGTGGGGGCTCGTCGTGGCGCTGGCTTCCGTGGCCGTCGCCCTCTCATGGCGCGTGCACACCCACCTCGGCGGTGAACTCGCCCGCCTCTCCCTCGATCGTACGGCGCCGCCCCACCGCTGATGGCCGAGGGCGGCGGGCCGGATCAGACGCCCTTTTCCTCGAGCAGGGCCATGAACTCGGCGGGAGAGGAAATGCCAAGCAGGCGGTCGGGGACGTCGGCTTCCTTGCTGAACTGGGCGATCTTCCCCAGCACCGGGAGGTACTGGTTGGAGACCTCGAGCGGGGGAGCGACGATGAGGAAAAAGAAGTTCACCGGCTTCTCGTCGATCGCCTTGAAATCGAGTCCGGCGCTTTTCCGGCCGAACGCGACGCGCAGCTTGTTCACGACGAGGGAGCGGCAGTGGGGAATGGCGATGCTGCGACCGATGCCCGTCGAACCCAGGTTCTCCCTGCGCTTGAGCATCTTGTAGAGCATGCCCTCCGACTTCTCCTCGAGCTTGAGCAGTCCGATGAGTTCCTTGAGAATCTCATCCTTGGTATTGCCTTCCAGTTCCAGCTTGATCGCGTCTTCGGAAAAGAACTCTCGTAACTCCATCGAACCCCTCGTGTCGTCCGCCTGACTGCCTCGCGTCGCCCGCACCCGCGGGCATGAAACGCCCGGGGAATACGCAGCTGCTCGCCCCCCAGGACAAGCCGTTCAAGCTACCGTGTGCTCCAAGTCGTGTCAAAGCTTCACGTTGAATCGCCCGGGGGGCGCCGTTAGCTTCCGGACATGCGCTTTCCGTATCCCGTCGACCACGAAGTCCCGCTCATCCTCGCTCCCATGGCGGGGGTGTCGGAGTCGCCGTTTCGCCGCATGTGCCGGCGTCATGGTGCGGATGTGGTCGTGACGGAGTTCCTGTCGGCGGAGGGCATCCGCCGGGAGAACGAGGCGACACTCGCCAAGCTGCGATTCGGTGAGGACGAGCGAACGATCGGGGTGCAGATCTTCGGCGCGGATCCCGATGCCATGCGCGACGCCGCCGCGCTTGTCACCGATGTCTTCCAGCCCGAGTTCATCGACATCAATTTCGGCTGTCCGGTGAAGAAGGTCGTGCGTCGCAACGGTGGCTCGGGGTGCCTCAAGGATCTTTCGCTCGTACGCGACGTGATCCACGGGGTCATCTCGGGCACGCACCTTCCGGTGACGGTGAAGATCCGCTCCGGGTGGAACGAGGAGCTGCGCGACCCGGTGCGCATCGCGCTGCACTGTCAGGATGCGGGCGCGCGCGCGCTGGCGCTGCACCCGCGCTCTCGGACGCAGATGTACACTGGGCAGGCGCAATGGGATGAGATCGCCGCGGTGAAGGCCGCGCTCGAGATTCCGGTCATCGGCAACGGCGACATCAAGGGGCCGCACGACGCCTACCGGATGCGCCAGCAGACGGGCTGCGACGGGGTGATGATCGCGCGCGGCTCGTTCGGTCAACCGTGGATCTTCAACCAGGCGCGCGCCCTGCTCAATGGCGAACCCATGCCGGCGACACCGTCTGTGGACGAGCGATTTGCGGCTGCCCTGGAGCATGCGCGCATGGTCCAGGAGTACGAGGTGGATCCGGAGGGCGCGGCCATCGAGTTCCGCAAGCATCTGGGTTGGTATGTGAAGGGCCTGCCGAATTCCGCCGACCTGCGCAAGCGTCTGCACGCGGTCAATTCATTCGGTGAGGTTGAGGGCATCTTCGGCGACTACCTCGTCCACTGGGAGATGCACCAGGAGATCGCCCGTGGGGGTCGCAGCGAGCGGCGGGAGGGTGATCAGGGTGGGGAATTCGATGCGTCGTCACCCGACGCGGTGGAGAGCGCGGCGGCGTGAATTCCCTTCGCATCAAAGAATTGCTCGAGCAGGTCGCGCGTGGGACGCTGGCACCGGCCGAGGCGCTCGAGCAGCTCGCCGTGGAGCCGACGGAATCCCTCGACTTCGCGACCATCGACCATCACCGCGCCATTCGTCAGGGATTTCCGGAGGTCATCTTCGGCAGCGGCAAGACGCCCGCGCAGGTCGTGGCCATCGCCGAGCGCATCGCGGCCAAGGGCGATGGATTTCTGATCACGCGTTGTGAGAAGGACTCCCTGCCCGCCATCGTGGCCCGCTTCCCTGGCGTGGTGGTGCATGACTCGGCGAGGACGGCCCGCCTGCCGGGCGCGACACCGCCGCCGCAGGGCGTGGGCACAATCGCCATCGTCACAGCCGGCACGAGCGACCTTCCGGTGGCAGATGAGGCGGCTGAAACGGCCGTGGCCATGGGGAATGTGGTCGAGCGGTTGACGGACGTCGGGGTGGCTGGCATTCACCGACTGCTCTCACGCACCACCGAGCTGCGGCGGGCCCGCGTGATCATCGTCGTGGCTGGAATGGATGGAGCGCTGCCGTCGGTCGTGGGCGGTCTGGTGAGCTGTCCGGTGATAGCGGTGCCGACGAGCGTGGGCTATGGCGCGGCCTTCTCCGGGGTGGCTCCCCTGCTGACCGCGCTGAATTCATGCGCGGCTGGCGTGACCGTGGTGAACATAGACAATGGCTTTGGTGCTGCGGCTGCCGCGTCTCGAATCACGCACGGGAACGCGCCGTAAACGCAGAAAAAACAATGGTTTGACGGTGCCAGCTCAAGCGATGCTTGAAATCTCCGCTTGACGTGGCCCCGGTGGCCCGATAGCATTCGTCCTTGTAGTCCACGGGGGCGACCTGGATTCGACGGGGTCGGTGAAGCTGTGGCTGCGTGCCCAGGTGCAGAGCCCTGGTAAAACACTCCGCAAAATCATAACTGCCAACTCAAACCTGGCCCTGGCTGCGTAACTCTTCGGAGTTGCTGCACCTTGCTCTTAGTGAAGCCTGCCCGAGGCGGCGTTAAGAGTATCGCAATATCGGGATAGCTTGGCGTCGCGCCTCTTGGCGCCGAGCGAAATCTTAAGGAGGCTTGTGCAGTAATGGGCTGCTTGCCGGCCAGTGACTGCAGACCTTAATCGGCGAGCTACGCACGTAGATGCTGTAGTCGATCTAATCTCGGACCGGGGTTCGACTCCCCGCGCCTCCACTGATCGAAGCAAACGCCCGACGGAGTTCATCCCGTCGGGCGTTTGTACGTTCCGGCACCTTGCCGGGCGTGTGTTGGGCCGCGCCGGCCGATTGGTCCTATGCGTCGGCCAGAGCTGCCTGGCCTGCGGCGAGGCGTGCGATGGGCACGCGGAAGGGGGAGCAGGAGACGTAGTCGAGTCCAATGGCGTGGCAGAAGGCGACCGATTTCGGATCGCCGCCATGTTCGCCGCAGATGCCGGTCTTGAGCCCCGGCCGCACCGCCCGACCGTCCACCACCGCCATGCGCACCAACTTGCCGACACCATCCAGGTCGAGCGTCTGGAATGGATCGGCGGGCAGGATGCCCTTGTCGACATACGCAGGGAGGAAGCGACCAGCGTCGTCGCGGCTCAGGCCCAAGGTGGTTTGCGTGAGGTCGTTGGTGCCGAAGGAGAAGAACTGCGCCGACGCCGCGATCTCACCCGCCGTGAGCGCGGCGCGTGGCAGCTCGATCATCGTGCCGATCTGGTAGTCGATCGTCTCTCCCATCGCGCCCACCACCTGCGCGTGGCACTCCTCGAGGATTGCGCGCTGGTGCTCGAACTCCTTGGCCGACGCGACGAGCGGCACCATGAGCTCGACGTGGACCTCGATGCCCCGGCGCTTGGCGCGCACCGCGGCCTCGAAGATCGCCCGTCCCTGCATCTCGGTAATCTCGGGATAGGTGATGCCGAGGCGGCAGCCGCGGTGGCCAAGCATCGGGTTCGATTCCCGCAGGCTGTCCACGATCTGCTGCAGCTCCTGCCGCGTGAATTTCAGCTGCCGGGCGAGCAGTTTCGATTCCTCGCCCCCGTGCGGCAGGAACTCGTGCAGCGGAGGATCGAGCAGCCGGATGTTGACCGGGAAGCCGCTCATCGCCTCGAAGATGGCCTCGAAGTCGGCGCGCTGCATGGGCAGCAGGCGGGCGAGGGCCCGTCGGCGCCCTCCTTCCTCGCGCGACACGATCATCTCGCGCATCGCGTGAATGCGGTCGCCCTCGAAGAACATGTGCTCGGTGCGACAGAGGCCGATGCCCTCGGCGCCGAAGTCGCGGGCCACTCGTGCATCGCGGGGCGTGTCGGCGTTGGCGCGCACCTTGAGCCGCCGAGCCTCGTCGGCCCACCCGAGTATGCGTGAGTACGCCTGATAGACCGGGGCCCCCGAGGCGGCGAGTTTTCCCGACGTCACGCTGACAACCTCGGAGGGGACGGTGGGCAGGGCGCCAGGGAAGATTCGGCCCGTCCCGCCATCGAGCGTGATCCAGTCGCCTTCGGACACCGTGGTGCCGTTGACCTGGAAGTTACGCTTGCCTATGTCGACCTCGATGTCCGTGCAGCCGACGATAGCGCACTTGCCCATGCCGCGCGCGACGACCGCGGCATGGCTGGTCATGCCGCCTCGTGCCGTGAGCACGGCGCGCGCCGCCACGATGCCGTGGAAATCCTCCGGCGTGGTCTCCTCGCGCACGAGAATCACGGCGTGCCCGCGGGCCGCCCGCTCTTCGGCCACGTCGGGGTCGAAGACGACCATGCCCGACGCGGCGCCCGGGCTGGCGGGGAGGCCGACCGCCATCGGCGTCGCGTGCGCGGAGGGGTCGATGACCGGGTGCAGCAGCTGGTCCAGGTGACTGGGATCGACGCGCTGCATCGCCTCAATCGGCGAGATGAGCTGCTCCTCGACCATCTCCCCGGCGATGCGAATGGCGGCGGCGGCTGTGCGCTTGCCGGTGCGCGTCTGCAGGAGGTAGAGCGTGCCACGTTCTACGGTGAACTCGAGGTCCTGCATGTCGCGGAAGTGCTGCTCCAGCAGCTCCTGCACGCGCAGCAGGTCGGCGTAGGCGCCGGGCAGCTTCTCCGCCATGTCGCTGATAGCGAGCGGCGTGCGAATGCCGGCCACCACATCCTCGCCCTGCGCGTTCACCAGGAACTCGCCGTAGAAGACTTTCTCGCCGGTCGAGGGATCGCGCGTGAACGCGACCCCCGTGCCGGAGTCATCCCCCATGTTGCCATAGACCATGGCCACGACGTTGACGCCGGTGCCTAACGTGTGGGGAATGCCGTTCACGCGACGATAGTCGATCGCCTTCTTGAGATTCCACGACTTCCAGACCGCTTCGATGGCCCCCCACAGCTGCTCCTGCACGTCCATAGGGAAGTCCTGCCCGGTGGCGTTGCGGATGGTGGACTTGTACTCCTCCACCAGGTTGCGCAGGGCCGACTCATCGAGCTGGGCGTCGTTCTGCACGCCGGCCGTGATGCGCTTGGCGCGCAGCAGGTGCTCGAAATCGCTCTGGGGCACGCCGAGCACGACGTCACCGTACATCTGGAGGAAGCGACGGTACGAGTCATAGGCAAAGCGGGCATTGCCGCTCTGTTGGGCCAGCCCCTGCACGGTGCGGTCGTTGAGGCCCAGGTTGAGGATCGTGTCCATCATGCCCGGCATCGAGACCGCGGCGCCCGAGCGCACGGAGACGAGCAGGGGATTCCCGGCATCGCCGAATCCCTTGCCGGTGGCCTCCTCGAGGCGCGTGACATTCGTCGCGACCTCCGACTCCAGCCCGTCCACCCGCTTGCCCGCCGCCAGGAACTCCATGCAGACGCCGCAGGCAATCGTGAAGCCCTGCGGCACGGGCACCCCGAGGTTTGTCATCTCGGCGAGGTTGGCGCCCTTGCCCCCGAGTTCGTGCTTCATCTCCCGGGTGCCGTCGGCCTTCCCATTGCCGAAAAAGAAGACCTTCTGGTTTGCGTTCATAAGCCGACAGTCGGGAAGAGAGGAAAGCGGAGGGGTCTAGACGGTCGCGGGCTCCCGCTTGCCGTAGCGAAGCTTGATGGGCTGCGACGGAGCGGGGGTGGGATATTCGCCGGAGAAGCATGCATGACAGAAGCCTTCGGGCCCACCCGGCACCGCATCGAGCATGCCTTCGCGCGACAGATAGCCCAGCGAGTCGACGCCGATCATCTCTGCGATCTCGGCGATGGAATGATTGGCCGCAATCAGTTCCTCGCGATCGGGCGTGTCAATTCCGTAGTAGCACGGTCCCGTGATGGGAGGCGACGACACACGCATGTGCACTTCCTTCGCACCGGCCGCACGCACCAGTGCGACGAGCCCGCGGGTGGTGGTGCCCCGCACGATCGAGTCATCGATCATGACCACGATCTTGCCGACCAGCACTTCCTTCACGGGGTTGTACTTGACCTTCACCTTCGCATCGCGCCCTTCCTGCGTGGGCTGGATGAAGGTGCGTCCGATGTAGTGATTGCGGATAAGCGCGTGCTCGAGGGGCAGCCCCGACTTTTCCGCGTAGCCGAGCGCCGAGGCATTCGACGAGTCGGGCACGGCAAACACGAGGTCGGCGTTAGGCGTGGGCTGTTCCACCGCCAGCTGCCGGCCCAGTGCCCGGCGCGCGCGATCGACCGAACCGCCGAACACGTAGCTGTCGGGGCGCGCGAAGTACACGTGCTCGAACACGCAGCGGTACAGCTTGCGCGCCGGGGTGCCGGCGAGTGATCGCATGCCGTCGCTGTCGACGGCGATGATCTCGCCCGGCTGCACCTCGCGAATGAGCGTGGCGCCGACGATGTCGAGCGCGCAGGTCTCGGACGCGAAGACGAAGCCGTCGCCGAGGGAACCGACGACCAGCGGCCGCCATCCGCGCGGATCACGCGCGACGACCAGCGTTTCCCCGATGATCACGCAGAGGCAGTAGGCCCCCTCCACGCCCTGCAGGGCGTCCTTCAGCATGTGCTCCGGAGGACCTTCGGTCGCCCGCGCCAGGCGATGCACGATGACTTCCGAGTCCATCGTCGAGGCGAAGATGGAGCCGGAGTCCTCCAGTTCACTGCGCAGATCGGACGCATTCGTCAGGTTGCCATTGTGCGCGAGCGCAATGTGACCGCCCTTGAAGCGGGCCAGCACGGGCTGCGCGTTCTCGATGCTCGAGGAGCCGGCTGTGCTGTAGCGCGTGTGACCGATGGCAAGGTGTCCCGGGAGGGATTCCAGTTCCGCGGGCATGAGGCCCTCGCTGACCAGGCCCATCTTTCGCGTGCCGCGCGCCACGGAATCCTCACCCACGGCGACGATCCCCGCCGACTCCTGCCCGCGATGCTGCAGCGAGTAGAGTCCGAGGTGGGTGATGGCGGCCGCTCGCTCCGTCCCGAAAACTCCAAAAATTCCGCACATGTGTTCAGCTCTCCTGCGCGTTGTCGTCGGCGCCGCCGACAGACGCCGTGGCAACGCGGGTCATGATGCGCGGGATGGCCATGTGAAAGGCCTCCGCGAGCCGGGCGATGGGGGCTTCCATCACCCCGGTCGTGAGCCGGATACGGAAGTCGCCATCGCGCGCGCCCACGCGTCCGATCACCGTCGCGGGCACGCCGAACCGTCGCGCCCGCTCGAGGACCTCCCCCGGTTTCGGCGTCGAGACGATCACCCGTCCCTGCGCCTCACCGAAAAGTAGCGCCCGCGCCGGGAGCTGTGCCCAATCCGAGAGATCCACGTCCGCGCCCATTGCGTGCTCGCGATCCATCATCGCGCATTCCGCGAGGGCCACGGCGAAGCCACCGTCGGAGCAGTCGTGCGCCGAGCTGACCACGCCGGCGACGATGCTGTCGAGCAGGGCGTCCACCAGGCGTCGCTCAGCCTCCAGGTCGCACCACGGCGGAGCGCCCGCGGTGACGTCGTGGATACGCGACAGGTATTCACTGGCGCCAAGCTCCCTGGTGAACTCACCGAGCAGCACGATGGCATCGCCGTCACCGGTGAACGTCGCACGCGTGGCGTGACTGACATCCTCCATCAGGCCGACCATGCCAATTGTGGGCGTGGGAAAGACCACCGACACCGGACTCTCGTTGTAGAACGACACGTTGCCGCCGGTGACCGGGGTGCCTAACGCCGTGCACGCTTCTCCCATGCCCGCCACCGCCTCGCGGAACTGGTAGAACACCTCCGGACGCTTGGGGTTTCCGAAGTTGAGGCAGTTCGTGATGGCCATCGGGCGTGCGCCCGTGCAGGCGACGTTACGGGCCGCCTCGGCCACCGCGCTGCGTCCGCCGACGCGCGGGTCGAGATAGACGTAGCGACCATTGCAGTCCGTCTTGACCGCGATTGCCTTGTTGGTGCCGTGCAGGCGGATGACGGCGGCGTCGGCGGCGCCGGGGCCGATAATCGTGCTCGCCCGCACGGTGGAGTCATACTGCCGGTACACCCACGTCTTGCTGGCGATCGTGGGACTCGACAGCAACTGCTCGAGCGTCCAGAGCGGATCGGACTCCTCGGCGCGCGGTGCTATCCCGTGCGGATCCATGTCGCGCAGGACACGAACGTCCTCGCTCTCGCGGGCTTCCGGATAGTAGACGGGGCACTCTGTCACGAGCTTCGAGCCGGGGAACTCGGCCACCACGTGATCACCCTCCGTCACGCGATACACGGGCTCCGCGATGACCTCGCCGATGACTTCGGCGGACAGGTCCCATTTCTGGAGGATCTTCTTGACCTCGTCCTCGTGCCCGCGAATGGCGACCACCAACATGCGTTCCTGCGATTCCGACAGGAGGATCTCGTACGGCGTCATGCCTTCCTCGCGGACCGGCACCTTGGACGTGTCGATCGTGACGCCCACGTCGCCGCGCGCCGCCATCTCGGCGGAGGAGCTCGTGAGGCCCGCCGCACCCATGTCCTGGATGGCGACGATGTGTCCGCTGCGAATCAGTTCGAGCGACGCCTCCAACAGCAACTTCTCCGTGAACGGGTCACCCACCTGCACCCGCGGCCGCTTGGCCTCACTCGCTTCTGTCAGGTCCTCGGAGGCGAACGACGCGCCGTGAATCCCGTCACGCCCGGTGCGGGCGCCCACGACGAGAATCGGGTTGCCGACGCCCTCCGCCTTCGCGCGCATCAGCTCGTCCTCGCGCATCACCCCCACACACATGGCGTTCACAAGGGGATTGCCTTCGTAGGCCGGATCGAACACGACTTCGCCGGCGACCGTCGGAATGCCGACGCAGTTGCCGTAATCGCCGATGCCCTTCACGACGCCGGCGAAGAGCCATCGCACCCGCGCCGAGTCCAACGATCCGAAGCGGAGCGAGTTGAGCATTGCCACCGGACGTGCTCCCATTGTGAATACGTCGCGCAGGATGCCGCCCGCGCCGGTGGCCGCTCCCTGATAGGGCTCCACCGCGGACGGATGGTTATGCGACTCGATCTTGAAGGCCACCGCCAGGCCGTCGCCCACCGAAATCACCCCGGCGTTCTCCCCGGGGCCCTGGAGCACGTACGGCGCCGTGGTTGGCAGGGCGCGCAGCTCCGTCTTGGAGTGCTTGTACGAGCAGTGCTCGTTCCAGAGTGCGGAGACGACGCCGAGTTCGGTGAAGGTGGGGGTGCGGCCCAGCAGACCCACCAGGCGCTCGTATTCGTCGGGCGTGAGTCCGTGCTCCGCCACCAGGGCGGGGGTGATCTCCGGGTCGCCGGCGCGCGGTGTTGCTCCCATCACCACTTCAGGCCGAACATGGAGCGCAGGAGGCCGCGAATCTCGCTCTGGTCCACATGGGCAAGCATCTCGATCTCACCCTGATCGAGCCAGATGCCGTTGCAGTCGCGGCACTTGTCGATCTTGATGTGGTGGAAGTCGGTCTCGACGAGACCACCGCCGCACTTGGGACACTTCATGAAGTGCGACCGGCGCTCGGCGGCGGCGCGATCGGCGTCGAGGCTGGCGCGTTGCGCCTTGATGAGTTCCGCATCGCGCCTGACGAAGTACTCGTCTTCGTTCCGGGAGGGTTTCTGTTCGTCCATGGTGGTGGTGTCTGTAGAGAGAAGGGTCGGGAGCAACCTAAGCAGCGACAGTAGCGAGCATGCTCTCGAAGAGGGCGAGCCCATCGTTGGAGCCGAGCAGTGCATCCACCGCCCGTTCCGGATGCGGCATCATGCCCAGCACGTTGCCGCCTTCGTTGATGATGCCGGCGATGTGGTCCATCGCGGCGTTCGGGTTGGCGTCCTCGGTAAAGCGTCCCGAGGCGTCCACGTAGCGAAAGACGACTTGGCCGTTGTCCTGCAGGCGTTGCAAGCCGGTGGCGTCGATGGTGAAGCGGCCGTCGCCGTGGGCGACCGGAATGCGAAGGTGCTGCCCCGGCGCGTAGCGATTGGTGAAGCGCGTGGCGGCGTTCTCCACCCGCAGCGTCACCATGTCGCTCACGAAGCGCAGGGAGGCATTGCGGAGCAGCGCGCCGGGAAGGAGGTGGGCTTCGCAGGCGATCTGGAAACCGTTGCAGATGCCGAGCACGGGCGCGCCCCGGCGCGCGTGCTCGATGACCTCGCGCATGATGGGCGAAAAGCGGGCAATGGCGCCCGCGCGCAGGTAATCCCCGTAGCTGAAGCCCCCGGGAAGGACCACCACGTCCACGCCCTGCAGGTCGTGGTCCTTGTGCCAGAGGCGGACCGCCTGCGCACCTAACGCGTCGGTGACGGCGAAGTACGCGTCGTCATCGCAGTTGGAGCCCGGGAAGGTGACGATGCCGAATTTCACGCGACAGTCACTCCTGCAATCTCGTAGTCCTCGGTGACCGGATTGGCCAGCAGCTTGTCGCACATCGTGCGCACGCTCGCCGATGCGGCGGCTTCGGTGTCACCGTCCAGCTCGAGCACCAGGTGACGCCCGACGTGCACGTCGTGCACGGCGCCGAATCCCAGTGCATGCAGGGCGTCGGCCACGGTGCGGCCCTGCGGGTCTAGAATTCCCTTGCGGGGAACGATGTGTACAGCCACGCGATATCGGGTCATCCCCGGGGGTCCTCTTTTGCGTTGGGATTCTGGGGTGGAGAAGACGGGCGATCGCCACGCGGGCGGCGTCGGCGCCTTCGTCGGCGTGTCGAAGTGTCGGTCTCCTCCGCGTCGGGTAAAACGTCGTCCATCGAATAGTCCGCGCCGTCTCGCGCCTCCTCGTCATCATCATCGGACACACCGGCGGGCAACCGGTCGAGCAGCCCGATGAACACGGTGGCCACGACCCCATACAGAACGTAGGCCATCGCGGCGGGGAAGAAGAACTGCTTGGGCAGGAAGATCACGCCGATGACCGTTCCCAGCACGAGCACCGACCCGAGGATCTCCCGCACGGTGCGATACCCGATGGTCGGCAAGGCGGCGTACTGCACGTTGCTGATCATCAGGAAGCTGAGGCCGAGCATGATGAAGCGCAGCATCTGATGCCAGGGCAGGTTGGCGATCATCGTCTGCGTGTACAACTCGGTCTGGCTGAACCAGTAGTACGTGGCCAGCGTGCCGCCGGCGGCGGGGGAGGGCAGTCCCGTGAAGTGCGTCTTGCGGCGTCCCGCCTGCTCCACGTTGAAGCGCGCCAGGCGAATCACCGCGCACATTGTGAACATGAAGCAAAAGATCCAGTCCCACCCCTGCTGGTTGAGCACGGCGAAGTACATGATCATCGCCGGGGCGAGGCCGAACGAAATCGCGTCGACGAGCGAATCGAGTTCCTCGCCGAAGCGGCTGCCGGAATTCGTGGCGCGCGCGATGCGCCCGTCGAGCGCGTCGGCGACGCCACCAAAGACGATGTACGTGCCGGCGCGCGAGTAGTCCCCGCGCGACGCCGCCACGATGGCAAAGACGCCGAAGAACAGGTTCATGAGCGTGAAGCCGTTTGGCAGCAGGACCACCGCGCGCCGGGGCTGCGGACGGCGCATGCTCACCGTGCCTGCAGCGTGGCCAGCCGCGTGGTGCCGGCTAACGTGGTCTGTCCCACGGTCACGTCCACCTCCGCAGTGGTGGGGAGAAACACGTCCACGCGCGAGCCGAAGCGGATGATGCCGAGTCGTTCACCCTGTTCGACCGTTTCCCCTTCGCGGCTGTATGTCACGATGCGGCGCGCAATGAGTCCGGCGATCTGCCGCACGAGGATTCGCACACCCCCATGGTCGAGCCCCACCGACATCTGTTCGTTCTCGAGACTCGACTTTTCAACCGCGGCGTTGAGGAACTTGCCGGGGTTGTAGTGCACGTAGCGCACCGTTCCCGACACCGGATACCGGTTGACGTGCACGTTGAAGACGTTCATGAAGATCGACACCCGCACCGCGCGCCCATGGATGAATGCGGGCTCGTCCACTTCCGTGATCATGACCACGCGGCCATCGGCTGGTGCGATCACGACGTCGTCCCCGCGCTCCCCGTGGCGCTCCGGATCGCGGAAGAAGTACGCCACCCACAGCGCGAGGAGCGTCAGCAGGAAGGCGACGAGCCACAGGGGCCAGGAGCGCCTGCCTAACGCGAGCGCATAGCCGCCGATCGCGATGAGCGCGGCGATGATGATGAACGGGTATCCTTCGCGTGCGAAGTTCACGTGAGGTTGGCAAGGTCGAGAGGAGTGCCGGTCACCCGGCGAAAGGCATCGAGATAGCGCGCCGTCGTGGCGGCAATCACGTGATCGGGCAGGGGCGGTGGAGGGGCGTCGCCCGACCAGCGTCCCGCCTTGCGTTCGCCATCCAGGTAATCCCGGAGGGGCTGCTTGTCGTAGCTCTCCTGCGCGCGACCCGGCTCAAAGCGCGAGGCCGACCAGAAGCGGGAGCTGTCGGGCGTCAGCACTTCATCGATGAGGATCGTGCGACCCTCGACGCGGCCGAACTCGAACTTTGTGTCGGCGATGATCAGGCCCTGCGGTTCGGCCGTGCGGCAGGCGAAGGTGTACACGGCGCGCGCAAGCTGCTCGAGCTCCGTGGCGTGTACGTCGCCGACCATGTCGCGCATGGCGGCCATCGTGATATTCTCGTCGTGCCCAGTCTCTGCCTTGGTGGCGGGAGAGAAGAGGGCGTGCGGCAGCCGGTCACTCTCGCGCAGGCCTGCCGGCAGCGCTTCGCCGGCCAGCGTGCCGTGTGCCGCGTACTCCTTCCACGCGGAGCCGGCAATGTATCCGCGCATCACGCACTCCACGGGGAAGACTTCGGTCCTACGCGAGAGCATCACGCGACCGCGCAGCGACTCGTGATGCGGCGCGAGGGACGGCACCTCAGCGACGATCTCCCCGATGTCGGTGGAGAGCATATGATGCGGCACGATCGCTTCGAGCTGCCGCAACCACCACGCCGTGAGCTGCGTGAGCACGATGCCCTTGAACGGTACGGTCTCGTGCATCACGACGTCGAAGGCGGAGACGCGGTCGGTGGCCACCAGCAGCAACCTGTCCTCGCCCACCTGATAGACGTCGCGCACCTTGCCGCGCCGGAACGCGGGCAGGGGAAGGGCGGTGGTGGCCACCATGCCGCTCATACGCGCACCTCTTCACGCAGGTGCAGTTGCTCCTCGCCGGTGAGCAGCGGACGCACGACTTCGGCCAGGAAGTCGTCCACCTGCTCGGGGGCGCGTCCCACGAAACGGGAGGCGTCCACCGCTTCACGCAGGTCTCGCAGATCGAGGCCGAACGCGGGATCGCCGGCCAGGCGTTCCAGCATGTCGTTGTGTCGCCCCTCATCCTTCATGGCGCGCGCGGCGTCGATGCTGTGGCGCCTGATGATCTCGTGCGCATCCTGCCGGCTCTGGCCGGCACGCACGGCACGCACGATCAGTTCCTCGGTGGCCATGAACGGCAGTTCATCGCGCACGCGGGCGGCGATACGCGCGGGATGCACCTCGAGGCCCCCCGCCACGTTGGCGTACAGGACAAGGATGGCATCCGCGGCCAGAAACGATTCCGGAATCACCAGCCGACGATTGGCCGAGTCGTC
>JBDSVW010000252.1:0-6827 GCA_039927015.1 Gemmatimonadaceae bacterium
GGTGCGCTCGCGCTCGCGCCAGAGCATGAGGGTGTAGTCGATGACCGCCCAGAGCGCCGTGATGCCAACGAGGTTAACGAGCACCTCGACCAGGTGTGGTCGCATGATGAGGGCGACCAGCGCTGCCAGCTGCAGCGTGGTGACGATCTTGCCTGCGAGGCGGGCGCGGAATGCGACCGGCCGCAGCCACGACACCGCCCGGGCCACGAGAAAGCCGATCGCCGTCATGATGTCACGCGAGAGCAGCAGGAAGTACTGCGTCGTGCTGAGCGCGCCCTCGAACAGGAAGACGGACACCGCGGCGAAGACGAACATGCGGTCGGCGATGGGGTCGATGAGTGCGCCCCATTTGGTGGTGAGATTTGCCTTTCGTGCAAGCCAGCCGTCGAGGAAGTCGGTGAGCGAGGCGGAGACGACGAGCGCGATGCGTGTGACCGGCGATGCGCTCAGCGCAAACGCCGCCGCCATGAACAGGCGGGAGAGGGAGATCGCGCTGGGCAGGAGGAGGAGGATCCGCCGATTCATGAGGTCAAGGTAATTCTGAAGAGGGGCGGCGGGAGGCTCGACGCGCTAACTTCGCTCCTTCCCCGCTCACCCTCTTCGGCCGGTGTTCCCCTCGTCATGCCGCACTCGCCGCTCGCTCCCTCCACCTGCTTCGCGATCACGTGCCGCTCGCGCCGGGGCGCCGTCCGGTCTGCGCAGCGACGCGGCCTGCCTGCGAGCGGCCTGGCTGCGAGCGGCCAGCCGCTGCGCAGCCTTCGGGCGTGCGCGGGACCGCCGCGCGGGAGTCGCCCGGCGACGGCGCGCCGCGAGGCCTAACGCCGTGCCGCGAGGGTATGACGTGCTGGCGTTGGGGTACGCGGCTCTGTCCGTGCTCGTGCTCCTGTGGGACGTGCTGCTGGCGGGACAGATCGCCCGGGCGCGACGACAGTCCCGGTTGTTCCTTGCGCTCACGGCCATCTGCGGGCTGTTCGTCGTCCCCGCCGCGCTGATCGTCGTCGCCTCAAACTCGATGCTCACGGGCCGGGCGATTCATCTCGTGGCGTGGATTTGGCCGGTGACGTTAGGCGTCTTCGTGGCGCAGAGCGGCTACGCCCTCGCGCGGCGGCTGGTGACGCCGCTCTTCGCGGTTCCCATCTTCGCACTCAACGTCCTGCTCTTCGCCGCCGCCGTGGTCCGTTACACGGGGGAATTCGTTCCCGACCTGCCGTCGTTCCTGCTGGGAGTGGAAGGGGCGCAGGCCAGTGCGCTCGGACTCCTGTTCGGGCGGGCCGCGCTGGCCTCGCCGCTGCTGCTGGTGTTGCCCCTGCTCTCTCCCGCCTTTCGCGCGCGATGGCGGGTGACCAAGTCGGTGCGGGCATTGCTGGCGATAGCGGCATCGGCCGTGGTCACGCTCACGCTCATGGAGTATCCGCGCGCGGTGCACGCGGCCCAGACGTTCTCCGATATGTTGGAAGAGCGACTGCAGGAGCGGCCCAAGGACGATCTCCTGCTGGGCGTGCGGATCCTGCCGGCCGTGACCAGCGCCCCCCCTCCCGCCGCGCTCGCGCGTGACCTCGCACTGACGGACACGCTCGACATCGGCGCCGTGAGCGTGACGGTGCTACCCCGCGGTGTCACGGCCTTCGCGCTCGATTCGCTGGCCCTGACACTGGACAACCTGCGCCGGGACTCGGTGCTCATCGTGGTGTCGTTAGGCTACGGTCGCGCGGACGGCGACCTCTATCGTCGCTCCCCCAGCGAGTACCTCACCCGTCGCCTGCAGATCGTCGACCGCGTGGTACGGCGGCTCCGGCCCGATGTGCTGCTGCCGGCGCTGGATCCCTCGGCCGCGGGGGCCGAGGTGCTGGGGCGCGTGCCGCTGGAGTGGTGGCAGTCGTACCTCACACGCGCGTCCGCGCTCACGCACCGCGTGCGCCCGCGCACCCGCGTGGGCCTCGCCGCGAGCACCTTCTCCGTCGAGGACTCCGCGCTGTACGCGTGGGGAGAGCGCAGCGACGCGATCGACGTGCTGGGGTTCTCCATCGCCACGTCATTCGGTGGCGGGGCGTCGCTCGTCGCGCGGCATCGCGTGGCGGCTCGTTGGATGCAACGATCACGCAAGCCGCAGTGGGTGTTCTCGGCGCGTGCCTTTCCCCGCACATTCGGAGAGGCGAACCAGGCCCGCGCCATCTGGGCGACACTGGCGTGGGCGACCAGGCAGTCGCAGGTTCGAGGGGTGATCGTCGACGGCGCCGGCGATTACGAGACGCTGGTCGGCTTGCGGGCGCCCAGCGGCCGGTTGCGGCCGGCGGTAGCGATGGTGGACCGCGTGCGCCGTGCGCTGGCTGAGGCCGCCGAGGCGCGCTAGCTCGGCCGCATGACGTTGCGCGCGGCCGTGCCACTTCCAGTTCCCGATCACTTCCAGCAGACAGATGCGGATTTTCCCAGGATTCAGCCCAGGCGCGTTCACGTTCCTGCGCCAGCTCAAGCGGAACAACGAGCGCGAGTGGTTCAAGGCGCGGAAGGAGGCGTTCGATGAACGCCTCATGAATCCCATGAAGCTGTTCGTAGAGGAGATGGACGTGCGGCTGGCGACGCTTGCGCCGGAGATTCATGGCAGTCCGAAGCGCTCCATCTTCCGGATCTATCGCGATACGCGCTTCTCGACGGACAAGGCGCCGTACAAGACCCACCTCGGCTGCTGGTTCACGCACGTGCGCGCGGGCCATGGGGTGGGCACGGAAACGCACGGAGCCGGCGCCGGCTTCTACTGCCACTTCGAGCCGGGGGCATCGATGGTAGCGGGTGGTGTGTGGATGCCGCCACGGCCGACGCTGGCAGCCATTCGCGAACGTATCGCGCACTCCCCCACCGACCTGCCGGCGCTGCTGAAGGGAAAGGCGCTGCGCTCGCGCTTTGGAGGATTGAGCGAGGAGGGCCGCCTCCAGCGCGTGCCTCGCGGTTACGCCGCCGATCATCCTGCGGGGGAGTGGTTGCGGTACGCGTCCTTCACGGTGTCAGCTTCGCTGTCGGACGACGAGGCCCTGTCGGGGAAGCTTCCGGCGCTCGTGGCGCGCGACTTCAAGACCTTGCTGCCGCTGGTGCGCTGGCTCAATGAGGCGCTGGGATACCCTCCCCTTACCAGCAGGTGAGGCTCGCCATCCGCCCGCGAGAACCGTCGGCGGTCGCTCGGGTGATGGCCGCGGTCGCGTCGGCGAGCGCGGCGGGACCGGCAGAAGATGAAATCGCGGCACCGCGGTCCGGGGTATCTGCGTCTGGGGTGTCGTGAGTTCATCCACCCATCTTCGCGGAGACGATGCAATGAGACTCATGCGTTCGTGCCTGGCCCTGACGGTGCTGGGAATCATGGCCGCTTGTTCGGGGGAGCCTACCCCTCCCAATGGACCGCCCCAGCAAATCAACGCCCTGCCGCGCTCGCTCTCGTCCGGTGAGACGCGGGTGATTGCCGCGGCCAACCGCTTTGCCCCATCGCTGTTCGCGGCCATTAACAAGGAGCAGCGCGCCGTGAACGTGTTTGTGTCGCCGCTATCGGCATCGATGGCGTTAGGCATGCTGTTCAACGGTGCCTCGGGCACCACGATGGACGAGATGCGCACCACGCTCGGCTTCGGGGCGATGGAGCGCGCGGAGATCATGAGCTCGTATCGCGACGTGATCGCGCTCCTGCGCAGCGTTGACTCCAAGGTGGAGTTCCGCATCGCCAACTCGGTGTGGTACGACAACCGCTTCGCGCCGGCCATCGAGGCGAGCTTCCTGAGCGACGCGAAGCAGTACTTCGACGCCGGGAGCGCCGGTCTCGACTTCGCCAACCCGGCGGCGGTGGCGACCATCAACGGGTGGGTGAAGCAGAGCACGAATGGCAAGATCGAATCGATCGTGGACAACATCGCGTCCGAGATCGTGATGCTGCTGATCAATGCGATCTACTTCAAGGGCGACTGGCGCGATGCGTTCGAGACCGCGCGCACAAAGCCCGGTCCGTTCACGACGCTTGATGGCAGCCAGGTTTCCGCGCCCATGATGTCGCGCAGCGGCAGCATGCGGCTGGGCTCGATGGATGGCCGACAGATGGTCGAATTGGGCTACGGTGGCGACGCCTTCGTGATGGATCTCGTGCTGCCGCGTGCCGGCGAGGACGTGAACAGCATGGTGGAGTCGCTGACGCCCAACAGCTGGTCGGCGGCGGTCGCGAGTCTCGCGCCGAATCTGGTGGACCTCGTCATGCCCAGGTTCAAGCTGCAGTGGGAAAAGACGCTCAACGGCGAGCTGTCGTCGATGGGGATGCCGACCGCGTTCCTCGAGGGGCGGGCCGACTTCACGCGCGTGTCGAGTTCCCGCGGACGCGACCTCTACATCAGCTTCGTGAAGCAAAAGACGTTTGTCGACGTGAACGAAGCCGGCACCGAGGCGTCCGCCGTCACCGGCGTGGGGGTGGGCGTGACGTCGGCGCCGATCCGTACCGCCGTGACGTTCGACCGGCCATTCTTCTTCGTCATTCGCGAGCGCCTGAGCGGCACGATCCTGTTCATGGGCAAGATCATTCGTCCGCCGACATCCTGATCAGCCGCCGATACGCCCCCGCACCACGCCCTCGACACGACGGTCGGGGTCGAAGTACTCGAGCGCCAGCGCGCGCATGGTGTCGGGGGTGACCGCGCGAATCCGCGCCTCGAACTGGTCGAGTTCCTGCAGGCCGGTGCCGTACAGCCACGCGTCGACCAGCTCGTTGAGCACGTTCCCCCCGCCCTGTTGGGAGATGGCGTGCGTGCCTAACGCATAGGTGGTCGCGCGCAGGATCTCCTCGTCGGTCACGTCGTCGTCGCACAGGCGCGCGAATTCCCGCAACAGCCCCGCGCGCGCCGCCTCCTCTTTTTCCGGGGAGGTGGCGATGTACGAGAGGAACATGCCCGCCGACGCGCGGTCGTTGGAGTACACGTGCACCGTGTAGGCCAGGGATTGCTTGTCGCGCAGCTCGTCGAAGAACCGCCCCCCGAGTCCGCTCGCGACGCTGGCGAGCAGGTGCGCCGACACGCGCGCGGGATCGTCGCGCCGGGGCCCAGGGAAGGCCACGGCCAGCGCCGTCTGCGACTTGTCGCGCGCTTCCGTTCGCTGCGTGAAGCGGGCCGGCCACGAGGGCGGCGCGACGACGTGTGGCTCGCGCCAGAGCAGTGCGCCGAAGGCGCGTGCGAGACGGGCGGCGGTGTCGGCCGGCTCGACGTCACCCACGACGGCAATCACCGTATTGGCGCACTGCACGCTGGACGCATGCCACGTGCGAGCATCGTCGACGCTGATGCCGGCCAGCGTTTCTTCCGATCCGAGCACGCTCCGCCCATAGGGATGTGACCCGAAGGCCGCTTCGGATGCGAGGCGAACCGGGTACCGGAACATGTCATCGCGCAGGTGCAACAGCTGCAAGAGCGCCACCCCGCGCTCGGTCTCGAACGCCGCCGGGGGCAGCGTGGGCGAGAGGACCACGTCGGCGAGCAGGTCGATGGCCGCGGCAAAGCGCGGTGCAGGCACGGACAGCGTCCAGCCAATGCCGTCGCTGGTAACCGTGGGCGAGATGCTTCCGCCCAGCAATTCGGTCTCGAGGGCGATGACTTCGGCGCTGCGGGTCGTGGTGCCCTTGAGCGAGGTGCGCGCCATGAGCGACGTCACGCCGGCCTTGGCCGGGTCTTCGAGCGATGCCCCTCCGCGCGCGTAGACGCCGAAGTGTACGATGGGAGAACCTGCCTTCCGTCGCACGAGAATCGGTACGCCATTCGTCGTGCGGAAGACCGACACCGCGCCGTGCACCGATTCAGCCGCGGGTGCGTCGTGCAGCGCGGCACTCACGGCGGACTTCGGGAGCGCCACCACCGGAACGGCGGGATCTGAGGCGGCGTCCAGTCGGCCGAACGCCTCGTCCGCGCTGACCGCAAACGCCTCGGACGCGCTGGGACGGTATACCATCAACGCGGCGTCCTCGGGACGCAGGTGCCGTCGCATCGCGTCGGTGACCTCAGTCGCGGTCGCGCCCAGCATGCGCGCGGAATACTCATCGGCGAGTCGCCAATCCCCCAGTGCTTCCCACTCGGCCAGGAAGTTTGCCTGCCCTTCCATTGTGTCGAGGCGACGAAGCCACCGCGATTCGAAGAGCCGCTGCGCGCGCTCGAGGTCGCCGGGCCGCACGCCCTGCTCGCGGAGCGCACGTATCTCGCCCCACATCGCCTCGGCCGCGCTGCGTGAGCTCTCGGGGGCACCCTCTGCATGCACCATGAACACGCCCAGCTCGGTGGGCGTGTAGTTGAACGCTGACACGCTGGACGCTAGTCGCCGTTCGCGCACGGCGCGGTAGAGACGGGAGGCGCGGCCGGCTGCCAGCACCGAGGCGGCGAGGTCGAGACGCGGGGTGTCCTCGTGCCGCGTGCCCGGTGTGCGCCAGCCAAACGCGAGCTGTGTCTGGGCGATATCGCCCGTGCGCTCGCGGAATCGGCGTCCAGACGGCACGCGTTCCTGCTCGCCGTGTGACCGCTGCACTTCTCCGTTTGGCAGTGCGCCGTACAGCGCCTCGATGCGCGGTAGCAGGCGTTCCATGTCCACGTCACCGGCGATGGCGAGCACCGTGTTCGACGGCCGGTAGTACGTCCGATAGAAATAGAGCAGCTTTTCGCGCGTGAGGGTGCGAAGCCCGGCCTCGCGCCCGATGCGCCAGCGCCGGATGCGATGGCGATCGTGCAGCAGTTCGTACAACGTCTCGGTGACGATGGCGCCGGGGTTGTCCTCCTTCCGCTTGGCCTCCTCGATGATGACCTCGAGCTCGCGCCGCAGTTCCTCTCCAT
>JBDSVW010000253.1:0-16490 GCA_039927015.1 Gemmatimonadaceae bacterium
TCGTCATCGCGATGCGGCGCTTCTCCGCTTGAGCGGCGGGCGGCAAGGTGCGCGCGTCGGGATGCGTCATCCGACAGCATACCACTTGCCCCAGCACTTGTCAACTAAATACTGGCCGAGTTAATAACCGTCGTCAGCTCGCGGCGGGCCGATCGAAGGGCCCACGCCACAGCAGAACGCCGTACGCGATCGCCAGGGTTGCGAAGGGCGCCATGAGCATAAGTGCAACCCCGGACGCCCGCGCCACTTTCAGCAGGCCGAGTGCGCTGATCCAGTACAACATGAGGTTGAGCAGGACCATTGGTCGTCCGTAGATCCCACCCAGCGCGGTGTTGCGCGCGTTCCACTCCCACCACGGCCTCACTCGCCCGGGCATCCGGGCTGCACGCCGGTCGTCGTGGCGGGAATCACGTATTCGCGCAGGATTCTCTCACCCAGCGTGCCAGCGGTAGTGAAATCGTTGTACCGACCCGCAAGGATGGTCACCACCATGTCGAGCCCGGGCAGTACGAATATCCGTTGCTGACCGTTGCCGATCGCCGTGCGCGCCTCGATGAGACCCGCGTTGGTGGGGTAGCACGAGTACCACCAGAAATACCCGTAACCGAACTCACCTCCCTTGTCTTCCCCGTCCTCTGCGGCGAAACGGAAATGCCGACGCGTGGACGTGGGTGCCCAGCCAGCAGGCAGCACCTGTTGGCCATTCCACTTTCCGTCGTGCAGGTAGAGCGATCCAAACTTGGCCAGGTCACGGGCCTTCATCCGGAGACCCGATGCGGCTGCCGGCATGCCGGCCAGCTCCCCCACCCATTCGACGGAGTCGATGCCTAACGGTACGAATAGCTTCGCGCGCGCGTAGTCCTCGATCGGTGTTTTCGTCGCCCGCTCGATAACCGCCGCCATGACCTGTGTCATTCCCCCGTTATAGGTGAACTCCGCGTCAGGTGCATGGGCGACCGTGCGCGACAGGGCGAACCGCAGCGGCTGCGGATCGTTCGTCATGCGAATCTCATCGTTGCGCGGATCGTCGTACGACACGACCTCGTTCCACTCCAGTCCGGACGTCATCGCCAGCACGTGCGCGAGCGTCACTCGTTTCCGGTCGGGTGTATTGAGTTCCGGATATTCCGGAAACCACTCGACCACCGGCTGGTCCAGAGACTTGAAGGCACCCTCGCCGAGCGCGATGCCCGCCAGTGCGCTCACCACGCTCTTGGTGACCGAACGAAGGTCGTGCAGCGTGCCCGCCGTCATGTGGACCAGTCCGATCGGCTTCCCCCAGCGTTGGTCGAACCCGTCGAAGTACTGCTCGTAAATGAGGCGACCCGAGCGCTCGATGAGGATGGCGTGCACACCGAGTTCAGGCCAGGCGCGCACAGACTTCGTCAGCGCGCCGAGCCGGCTCGGGTCCACGCCCAGAGACTCGGCGGGCACGGTACGCCATCCATCGCCCAGTGTGACCGGCGCTTGATCGCCGGGAGTAGTCTCACCCGGCGCCCGACAGGCAGCCAGGCCAAAGACGGAGAGCGCCATGAGCAGGCGAGGACGGATTCGCATGAGCGATGCTCCCTGATTGAAGTCGGCTCCAGTCCGATTGCCGGAGCCACATGGCTTGAGTCAGCAGGACGCCAAGTTGCTCGACGACGTTGAAGCCCGGCACGTTTTTCCTTGTTGCAACGACATCTTCACGCGAGCCATCACTGACGCCGTCAGCTCCCAGAGCTGGCTAAACGCCCGCTCGGCGTGATACGCCCTGCTCACCGAGGCCGAAGACCCGCCGGCGGCCCCGCCGGGTGTTCGCGACACGCGGGCGGCTGTTCGACGCTGTAGCTCAGGTTCGCGATGCGCCACGCGCCGGCAACCTGTATCAGGGTGAATACATCGACGCCGCAGTGCGACCACCGTCCCCCGGCGTAGAGGTCGTACGGAAGCCACACCACCGCCACCGGGCCGGACACGTGTATCTCTGCGTCGAAGCCGCGCTCCGCGATCGCGGCCCCTGGTGGCGTGTTGCGCTCCTCATTCGCCGTGCGCATCCGATACAGGATCTGTCCTTCCCGTTGGCGTGCGGAGTAGATCTGCGCTTCTGGCAGCATGAGATCGGCGAGCGCGACGAAGTTGCCGGCCGTGATGGAACGCAGCGCGGAGTCAACGACAGCCTGGATTTCAGCTTGTGCCGCGGTGTCAGCCTTGGGAGGTCGCGTTCCTGAGGGCGACGTTGACTGGCCGCTCAGGGGCACAGCCGCACAAAGCGTCCCAACGAGCACGTAAACGCACCCGAGCCAAGCTGTCTTCACAGCGTACCTGGAAGAAGGGAGTAGCGCGTCCACCGAACTTGCTGCTCGGCCGCGCCGCCGCCACCCCCGAGTCACACTTCAGCGCGAACGCGATCGGACTCACGGCATCCTCTCGGCACCGAGTAGTCTACTTCGCTCGCTTTGGCTTCTCAGCGGTGTTGAGCTCCACCGCGGCACGCACGAGCGCCTTGAAGGCGCGCGCATCCACCTTCTCTCCCTCGTGGATGTCGATCGCGCGCCTGACGTTCCCATCGAGACTCGAGTTGAAGAGCTTGCCCGCGTCCTCCAACGAGGCCCCCTTGGCGAAGGTCAACTTCACCTTGTCCTTGTAGGTCTCGCCGGTGCAGATGATCCCGTCGTGGGACCACACGGGGACGCCGAGCATCGAGTTCGATGGCTTTCGCCATTTCACCTCTTCCACGACATCGGGGTCCGCATCCTGGATGAGCTTGCGCATGGTGCCCAGGGTCTTCCCGCGCCAGTCATCGAGGTGGGCGATCCTTTTGTCGATGAGTTCGGACGCAGACGGGTTCTCGGACGCAGCCGACTTCTTCATGCTTTCCTCCCTCCGCGAAGGGGATTGGGGTGGTCGGCCTAACCACCTACACGCTCACCAGACCGCGAAAGCCCCTGGCGGCGTAGTAGGAGTCCGCGCCGTTGTGATACAGAAAGACGCGCCCATATCGGCGGTCACAGAAGACGGCACCACCGAGCTTGCGGACGTCGGGTGAGGTCTTCACCCAGCTCGAAGTCTTCCTATCGAACTCTCGGAGCGTTTGCAGCTCGCGATACTGTGCCTCCGTGAGCAGCTCGATGCCCATCGAGTCTGCCATCTCCATCGCGCTGCCACCCGGCTTGTTCTGCTTTCGCGCGTCCAGGGCTTCGCGGTCGTAGCAGAGGCTGCGCCGACCCTTGGGACTCTCGGGTGAACAGTCACAGAACGTGATACTGCCCGTCCGCTTGTGATATCCGATCACATCCGGCTCGCCGCCGGTCCGCTCCATTTCATCGAGCACATCCAGTGTTCGAGGATTCGCCTCCAGTTTCGCCTGCACCGTACTCCAGGCGACTCCCTTGTGACGAGTCGTGTTCTTCTCGAACCGATCCCTGAGCGTGTGGATCAACTTGTCTCGGTCTGCTGCTATCATGTCGTGATTCACCTGTGGCTCGGCCTGTCGCGCGTTCATCGGGCAACCGTCCCTGCTGGGGAAAGCCGTCGAACTTCGCGGGCGAGAGGGCCGTAACGCTGCGCCAATGTACTCGCTCCGCTACATCAAGGTATCGAGAGGATCGAGGGCATTCAGATTGGGCGAACCGTGGTCGGGGGCGGCAGGGTTGCGAGGCCGGTACACGGGCCTGCAAGCAGTAGGAATGCTGCCGTGATCGGCCATCCTGTCAACCTGAACGGTGAGCGCCGCGAACACCGGGACCGGAAACGCTCGTCCACGGCCACCCTAGCCCCTACGCTCTCCGCGGGGCATGTTGAGCGAACCGTGCCGAGTCCGCCCGCTGCGCGTGCAGGTCGGCCGCCTCCATTGGAGGCTCCGCGCTTTCCCCCAGGAGGTTTCAGATGCGCTCAATGGTCGTCGCCTCGACACTTCTCGCGCTGTCGTCAGCCGCACTCGCCCAGGACCCGGGCGTCGCCCTCACGCCGTTCGACAAGAAAACCGGCGGCTCGGACAAGATGCACATGCTGGCCCACGTGCCCGGGCACGAAGGAGCGTGGAAGGCGGCCGACGTGGAACTGGAACAGGACCCCAACCGCCCGTATGCCTACCTGTGCGGCTTCGTCAACTTCGACTTCCAGATCTACGACATCCGCAACACGGCCACGCCGAAGAAGATCTTCCAGTGGAGCATCGAGAACCCCGAGCTGCACCGCGGAGTCGGGGCGATGGACGGCAAGTACTTCAAGGTCGGCTCGCGCTACTACTACGCCCAGTCGTTCCAGTTCCAGCAGGGCACGCCCGACGCCGACCTCGGCGCCGTGATCTTTGACGTGACGGGACTGCCAGATGCGTCCAAGGTGAAGGAGGTCGCCCGCATCCGGTATCCGCAGTCGTTAGGCGGCTTTCACAACAGCTTCGCCTACAAGCACTCGGATGGTCGCGCCCTATATTTCGCGACGGTGAACGCCTCCAAGGCGCTCATCTATGATCTCGACAAGATCGTCGCCGGTGCAGACGCAAGCACCTGGCTCATCGGCGAGGTGGCCAACCCCACACCGATGAAGCAGACTGGAGCCGGTGGCTATCATGATTTCTACGTCGGCTTCGACCCGGCTACGCAGCAGGACAAGTTCTACGGCGCGGGGCTCGGCGGTTATTCGGTGTGGGACGTGACCAAGCCGGAAGTGCCGAAGCAGGTCTTTACCATCACCAGCCTCGGAATGGATCTCGCACACACCTTCACTCCGTCACCTGATGGGCGCTACGCAGTGACCGAGACGGAGTACCAGTACACGCCCCTTCGCATCTGGGACCTCAAGGACGGCCAGTCGGGAAAGACGCAGAACATCGACCAGCCAATCAGCGCCTGGACATCCGACTGGCGCACGCTCGCGCACAACCATGAAGTGCGCTGGCCCTACGTCTTTGTCTCGGCGTACGAGGACGGGCTGCAGGTCTTCAATCTCAAGGATCCGAAGAAGCCGGTCACCGAAGGGCACTTCTATACCTGCAACTGCGAACACGAGAAGGGATTCGGCGGCTCGGTCGAGAACGGATGGCAGAGCGAGAACTCGGTCATGCAGGGCGCCTTCGGGGTCGATGTGCGCAACTACGACGGACTCGTGGTCATCTCCGACATGCGCACCGGACTGTGGTTCTTCCGCATGGACGGCTTCAACGGCTGGAAGGGGAGCGATCACGGCGTGCCGGACATCTCGAGCGTACAGGACTGGGATCGCGGACCGAAGGCGATAAAGACCAAGGCGAACTAGGGGACATTGGATGTCATCGATTCTGCATGCCGTCGCCGCGGCGGCGATCGCACTCGGAGTCGCGAGCGGACCGTTCGATATTCAACTGCGTAACACCCCGAAGGTGCCGTCCGCTCGCGGCGACGCACGTCTGGTATTTGCGTCCTCGCCCTTCGGGGTTGCCGTCACCGCCGACGGGCGCTCGCGCTACGACGTACAAGTGACGGCCTCGGGCCTTCCCGAACCCGCTACCATCGGCGAGTACACGGCGTACGTGGCGTGGGAAGTCTCCACCGATCTCGCGCACTGGCACCGGCTGGGCACCGTGACCAACGGGCGCTCGACCGTCGGCCAGACGGAGCGCAACAAGTTCCTCCTAGTTATCACCGCCGAGGCCACGGCGACGACGGACGCGCACGCCGGACCGACGGTGCTGCACGGCATCTCGCCGAGCGGATGGCTGCAGTCGTTCATGTCGCACCCACTGTTCAAGGGGATTGCGCAGTGAGCGTGCGGCCGGACGAGCGCGCGCGGCTCAGAGGCGCTCAGCGAAGGCGCGTGGCCTCGCACGTCGGCATGACCGCGTGGGTGCTTGCCATTGCAACCGCCGCCGTGCTTGCCGGGCCCTTCGTCCCGATGCCGACAGGTGCACAGTCCCGCGAGCCGCCCAAGAAGAAGGCGGACAGCGTGGCAACGGCCACGGACCCGATGGCCGGCATGGATCACTCGCAGCACAACATGCCCATCCCGATGCCCAAGGGGATGCCGATGATGCCAGGGCTCATGGGGCTGCGTCCCCCGGTGACCCCGTTCCTCCCCGGCGCCGGCGTCAATCCACGCACGCTGCCAATGGTCAAGCCGACCACGACGCGGCACCTGAAGAGTGGCGACACACTCGACCTCTCGGCTGGACTCGTGCGGCGTACCGTTAGCGGCAAAACGTTCGTGATGTATGCGTTCAACGAACAGGTGCCGGGCCCCCTCCTGCGCGTGGCGAAGGGGGCGACGATCACGGTGCGCTTTCACAATCGCATTGACCTGCCAAGCACCGTGCATTGGCACGGTTTGCGGCTGGAGAACGAATTCGACGGCGTGCCGGGACTCACGCAGCCGGAGGTTGCACCTGGTGGCAGCTTCACCTATCGCGTCCACTTTCCCGACGCCGGCGTGTACTGGTATCACCCGCACGTGCGCGAGGACATCGCGCAGGCGATGGGGCTGTACGGGAACATGATCGTGGACTCGCCCGAGCCGAACTACTACTCGCCAGTCAATCGGGAGCAGTCGCTCGTGTTCAATGACCTCATGATCCACGAGGGAGCACTCGTCCCCTTCGGCAAGGAGGCCCCCGACTTCGCGCTCATGGGGCGCGTGGGCAATGTGCTCACCGTGAATGGCGAGACGCGCTATTCCTTGCTGGCAAGCAAGGGCGAAGTGGTGCGTTTCTTTCTCACCAACGTCTCCAACTCCCGCACCTGGAACGTCTCCTTCTCCAATGCCCGCATGAAGGTCGTGGCGTCGGACGTGAGCCGCTTCGAGCGTGAGGAGTGGGTCGAGAGCGTGGTCCTTGCACCTGCCGAGCGCTACGTGATCGACGTGCGCTTCGACCAGTCGGGGACGTCGACCCTCGTCAATGCCGTGCAGGCCATCGATCACTACGCCGGCGAGTTCGTGCCAGCGGTGGATACGTTAGGCGCTGTGACCGTCGGGCGGGCACAGGCCCGTCCAGACTATGGGGCGTCGTTCACCCTCCTGCGCAACGTGGCCCAGGTGTCGCGCGATATCGACCGCTTCCGCCCCTTCTTCGACAAAGCCCCCGACAAGTCGCTGACCCTCACCGTCAAGGTGAATGCGCTCCCGCTGATCACCGTGCAGTTCATGAACGTCGACACAGCGTACTTCGCCCCGGTGGAATGGAACGACGGCATGCCCGACATGAACTGGCTCTCGACCAGCAAGCAGGTGCGCTGGATCCTGCGCGACAACGCGACAGGCCACGAGAACATGGACATCGACTGGCGCGTGAAGGTCGGGTCGATCGTGAAGCTCCGGATCTTCAACGATCCGAAGTCGTTCCACCCCATGCAGCATCCCATCCACCTGCACGGTCAGCGCATGCTGGTGGTCTCGCGTGACGGTGTGCGCACGTCGAACATGGTCTGGAAGGACACCGCGCTCATTCCGGTGGGGAGCACGGTGGACCTGCTGATCGACGCTTCCAATCCCGGCGCGTGGATGCTGCACTGCCACATCGCCGAACACCTGGGGTCGGACATGATGGGCGTGATGCACGTCGAGCGGTAGGAGCGGGAGGCTCCTTCACACGCCAAGCTGCTGCAGGTGGTGTGGCTGTCTTCGGAGCTCCCCCCCATTGCTTCCCCTGCTCCGCCGGCGACGCTACCCACTCCTCGCTACGGCGAGGCTGGCCGGTCCGACGAGACCGTCAGTGACCGTGTCCAGCCGCCCGATGATCCATCCGCTGGAACGCCAGAAACGCGTGCACTGCCGCAACCGCCGCGGAGTCGGTGGTCGTGATCCGCACCTGCGCTCCCTGCGGAAGTGTATCCGCGACATATCGTATGTCGGCACGCCGCGCGCTCATGATCGCGCTGCCGGGGACCTCCTGCGCGTGCACCTGGCCGGGAATCGTGAAGTCCCCGGCCGCGAATCGCATCGCGATGTCTTGCATGTGCGCGCGAATCACAGCGGTTCCCGACGAGTCCACGGCGTCACGTTGCAGTACGATCCGGCCCCCGTCGGGCAATGATTCGAAGACGTGCGTCGACGTGTACTGATCAACGCCCATCGCCTCCTTGCCCCGCTCCTGCAGGGCGGCGAAGGACGAATCATTACCTGGCGATTCCGGAGTGCGGGGCGGACCGGAACATCCCGCCAGGAACAGGGCCGCAAGCAGTATTGGAGTGCGCATGAGCCGGTGTTGTGAGGTGTACGCGACGCTAATGCCAGGGTACGGACGAGGCCAAATTAGAAGCGAAGGCGCCGCATCTGCAAACCCCAGCATCGCACCGCCAGGTGCATGGAGTCGTTCATGGTGCATGCCTCCTCGATGACTGGATAGGCCGCACGGTGTTGGATTTTCCTCCAACCCGCTTCGCCGCAGCAGCGCCCAAGAGACGGCGAAAGGTCGGACACTCCATGTGGTCCCTCGCTCGGCACTCGGCCGCGTGACGGAGTCCGTCGCGCAGCGCAATCAACCGACGGATCCGTCCATCAATCTCCTCCGCTCTCTCGGCAAGCAACCGTCGATCGATCCGAGGGCGCCCGTCAGCCGCGATCATGGGCGCGATTTCGCCGAGCGAGAAGCCCGCAGACCTGCCCAGCGCGATCAGCGCCAGACGCTCAACCACATCGGCCGCGAACTGCCGGCGTAGTCCGTCACGCCCGACGGAAGCGATCAGGCCCTTCTTCTCGTAGAATCGCAACGCCGACGCAGGCACTCCAGAACGCCGCGTCACTTCAGAGATGTCCATTCCGACCCCTTGACCTAAAGTCGACTTCAGCTTGTAGAGTACCTCCTCCTGACCGCCCAATGCTAGCAACCGGAGGAGAGTGTGGAGCATCTCGTACGCACGATCACCATTGGCTTCCTCGCCACGGCCGTGATGGATCTATGGGGCATGTCTCGAGAGCGGCTCCTCGGATATCCCCGACCCAACTACCGCCTGATCGGTCGCTGGATTGCCTACATGCCCCGTGGACGATTCCGGCATCATCCCATCTTGGCTTCGGCGCCGGTGCCTGGCGAACTCGTGATCGGATGGATGGCGCACTACCTGATTGGTACCACGTTCGCGGCCCTGCTCACCAGCGTCTGGGGCCTCGCGTGGCTGCAGCGCCCCACGCTCGGTCCCGCGCTGCTGGTTGGCGTTGTCACCGTGCTGGCGCCCTTCCTCCTGATGCAACCCGGAATGGGCGCAGGCATTGCCGCCTCGCGCACGCCGAGCCCCGCCACCGCTCGGCTTCACAGTCTTCTCACCCACACAGTCTTCGGCTTCGGACTCTACCTCGCCGGGTGGGCCACGCATCTGCTCTCCTAACCACGGTGAGTCGCAGAAGACCGCCCGGACGACGTCGCACATCCCCCTGATCATCCTTCGGAGAACACAATGCACATCCCAGCCCGCTTCGCACCGCTCCTCTTCAGCGCCCTGCTCTCCGCTATCATGGTCGGTATCGTCTCGGCGTTCGTCCTCGTCAACTCAAAGGGACTCCACGCCGGGTTTCCCTCGCTGTGGTTCCGAAGCTGTATGACGACCTGGCCCGTGGCTTTTCCCACCGTCGCCCTCGTCGCGCCGGCCGTGCGGCGGATCGTCGCCCGCGCGACGGCGTGACGCAGAAACAACGCACGAGAGACCGGAGTCAATCGAGAGCGCGGTCCCGGGTCAGGCCCGCTCGGCCGCGCTCATCGAATAGTCGACGTGCGCGCGAGCCACGGGGGGAGCAATCGACCCACGGCGAATGATCCACTCGGCGACCAGCAGATTGATGGCCCAGCCCGCACCCATCATCACGCCGCGCGGGAGCTCTTCCGGGTGCATGTCCACAAGAACGAACCAGAGCAAGTGCGTAAAAACCTGCGTTCCTGCGCCAAGGCCGATCGCGTATGCGCGCGTCATCCATGCACCATGCGCGGCAAAATCGCGGCGACGAATCGCACGAAGCCCCAGTCCGATGAAGAGCACCATCGCCGACCCGACGACGAGACGCTCAAGGTAGACCATCCAGCCGTCACCCGCGGGCCACGGATAGAAGTGCGCCATCCACAATCCGGTGAGTGCGGCCAGCAGGCCGAACGGAGCCACGATGCGTCCGCTCGAGCGGTGCCAGCCGCGAGAGCGCTTCCGCAACCCGGGCGAGAACTGGAACGCGCCAACCATGCTGTAGACGACTACGGACACAATGTGAAGCACCACCGGCACTGGTGACGCGAAGAACCGCGCGTTCTCCGGGGAGAGGTTGGCGCTGCTCGTCAGCTGGATCATTCTCGCGGAACCGGCTGCGGCTGGCACGAGGCTCAGCGCAATGAGGGCAGCCGGTACGAGCCAATCCTTCCTGGTCCCTCTCATACCAATCCCTAATACAGGCTTCAGCGATGCGCCGCAGCGTGTCGCTTGAAGCGCAGGGCGGCCATCACAACCACGTCGTTGCGGGTATCGGACGTGCCCGCTCCCACGAGCGGCTTGAATCCACTCGCGTAGTCCCGCAGCTCGAGCCGAAGCGCCACGCGGCGGGCGCCGAATTCACCGCCCAGCGCGGCGTAGCCGGAGAGGTTGTGCGTCGCGTCCGCTTCGACCGATCGGTAGTTGTAGCTGCGCGCTCCACCGCCGAGTCCCACCAACGGGCTGAACGTCACCACACGTCCGGCGAACCACGGTGCCGGGCGGAGCTCGACGCCGAGGTCGGATGTGAAGGCGTCGAGCTTTGGCGCGTTGAGGGAACCAAGGTCGCGGCTGCGGGCCCACCCGAAAGTGCCGGTGATGGCGAACGAAGGGCGCACCACCCAGGCAACCTGCGCCGCCGTGAGGTCGGCCGGCTTGAGGATGCGTCGCTGATCACCGGTGGGGATGAGCCTCCCACTTCCTACGCGAATCTCCCACCTGCTGGGTCGGGCAGCAGCGTCCTGCGCAGCGGAGGGGATGGAGTACGAATGGAAGAGAACCATGGTGCAGAGAGTTCTGCGCGCGAATCGGGTCAGGGTGCGATACATAGGTGGAATCCTCGTGACATGGTGTGCGCCCGGCCGCGGAAGCGTCCCTTTCGCATTCGGTGCGCGTGTATTAGTGTATGGTGTACACAGTGCTTGTGTACGATATACACAGTGTCCATTTTGTCAAGTGTCTCCATCGGGAGGGTTATGGCGGGCAGGAAGACACCGAACTCCACGTCGCGGAAGAAGCGCCCCGCATCAAAGCGCGCACTGACGCACGACGACATGATGCAGGCCTCGGTTCGGGTTGATCCGGAGCTTCGCCGGCGCAGCGAGTTGCTGTGGGAGGATCGGTCACGCTCCACACGCGGTCCAAAGCCGGGCCTCACCCCAAACGACGTGGTGCAGGCGGCGATGGAGATCGCCGACGCCGATGGACTGTCAGCGGTGACGATGCACGCCGTGGCGGCCAGGCTCGGGTTCACCACGATGGCCATCTATAGATATTTCCCCAACAAGGAGACCCTGCTCGATGCGGTCGTGGACGCGGGAACAGGGTTTCCCCCGCCCGTGACTGAACCGCGACCGGAATGGCGCAAAGAGGTCTTCGCATGGGCGCGGGCGAAGCGGGCGTCGCTCTGTGCGCGTCCCTGGCTCGCCGAGCTTCCATTCGTGGTTGCGCCGCACGGACCCAACTGGCTGAGCTGGTTGGAGGCCATTGCCGACTCGCTTTCGCGCACGGGCCTGAGCGCCGCAGACATCGGCGGGATGCTGAGTATCGTCGATGGCTACACGCGTGGCGCGTCGGACACTGCGATCTCACTCGCCCGCGCTCGCGCCCGCGGCATGTCAGGCGCAGAGTGGGCCGCGGGGGTCGGCGCCGACCTCGGGCGCGCGATCGGCAATCCCAGGTTCCCCAGATTCGCGGCGTTGCTCACCGCGCCCTCCGATGGACACCCGCGAACGCTGGACGAGTCATTCGATTTCGGGCTGGAGCGCGTGCTGGACGGAATCGAGCTCTACATCAAGGCTTCCGCCTCATAGAAAGCCTTCCGCCTCCTGGATCGCGGTGCCATTCGGTGTATTGGACAGGACACACGCATCGCGCGCTTTCCTGGCAAGCGGATCGCGTCTGCCTCAGCTGCAAGGCCCGCGACTCACGGCTCGAGCTGCAAACCTCGCGTCGACGATTCCCGCTTCTCCGTCTCGCGCGCGTCCTGCCACGTAAGCTCCCACTCGCAGAAGGCATCGCCCTCGCTCACGCATCGCACCTGCGTCACGGTAGGCTCGCCTCCCCCTGCGATCTCCAGCGCGCACGCGAGGCCACCGGTCTGACGGCGACAGAACAACGTGGTCCCCGCGTCAAAGCCGCACAGCCGCAGTACCGCGCGGCTCGCTCCCTCCTCCACCACCACCATGTCGCCAGGCTGGTAGAAGAGCCGAAAGAGCGAGACGCTCTGCGTGAGGAACTCGCTCGGCGAGTTCTTGCGCAGGATGCCACCGTAGAGTTGCGAGCCCCGTGATTGTATGGAGTGCGCGCCGGAGTGCTCGATCCAGTGAGGCGCAGCGTCGCGGAGCGCACGGTCGACGTGTTCCCACAGCAACGCGAGGTACGCGTACGCAACTTCGCCCGTGGGCGCGCACGTCTCGATCGCGCTCCGGACGTCCGCGTCGATGTCGGCGAGAATCCGTGCGAGCACGAGATCGCCGTGCAACTCGCGCACGTAGTCGAGCGTCGAGTGCAACGCGGCCCCCTTCGCCGTTTCCACGCGTGAACCGGTCACGGTTGCTTCCGGCCAGCCGTCGAAGATCCGTGCAGGCCGCGCTCGAGTGCCTTCCGGTCGAGCTTGAGTGCTGCGGTCCGCGGCAGCTCCTGCACGATGGTCACCGCCTTCGGCACCTTGTACGACGCAATGCGTGAACGAACGCTCGCCAGCAGCACGCCAACATCGAGCTGCGCGTGTTCGCGCGGCAGTACAAACGCATGGCCCACCTCTCCCCACCGCGCGTGCGGCACGCCAATCACCACGGCTTCGGCCACACCGTCGCACTCACAGAGCGCGGCTTCCACCTCACCCGGATACACGTTCTCGCCCCCGGAAATGAACATGTGCTTCCGTCGCCCGCGAATGCGATATGCGCCGTCTTCATCCCGCTCCACGAGGTCGCCCGTGCGCAGCCACCCTTCGGGCGTCATCACATCCGCCGTCCGCGCCGCGTCGCCGAGGTAGCCGCTGAAGAGCTGCGGGCCGCGCAGCCACAGCTCACCCACCACGCCTGGCCCGACCTCCTCATTCGCGTCGTCCACCACGCGGGTCTCTACGAATGGAGCGGGCCACCCCACCGAGCCAGCCTTCAATACCGCGGCTTCGTTGGTGGTGGCGAAGCAGTTCGGGCCGAACTCCGTCATCCCGAACCCCTCTCGCAGCTGGTAGCCGGCCTCGCGCACCTGCGCGGCGACGGCCGGCGGACAAGGTGCGCCACCGGAAATGAACCACCGAAGCGCGGGCAGCGCACGGCCCCACGACGCGCTCTCAATGAGCATCACGAGCTGCGTGGGAACGCCGAATGCAACGGTGCATCCCTCCTGCGCGAGCGCGTCCAGGAAGTGCACGGAATCGAAACCGTCGAACAGCACGACGGTCCCTCCCCGCGACCAGATGGGGAGCGCGAACACATTCCACCCGCCCGTATGGAAGAAGGGTGTCGTGATTGGTGCGATGTCGTCCGGGCCCAGTTGCCAGGCTGTCGCCGTGGCGATGGCGTTGAACAGTATCTGGCGGTGCGACACAATCGCGCCCTTCGGAGTGCCAGTGCTGCCGGAGGTGTAGAGGATCATCGCCGCATCCTCCAGTCGCGCCGGTGGCGACGGTGCCGCCGTCGTCGTCATGGGCGCGCGGGAGGCGAGCACCTCCAGCTCCATCCACTTCACCTCGGGACATGTAGCGCGCAGTTTGCCGAAGCGCGCCTCGGCCACGACCAGCGCGGGCGACGCGTCTGCCAGCACCGCCGCAAGCTCCGGTTGCGCGAGCCTCCAGTTCAGTGGCACGAGCGCGGCGCCACACCGGCCACACGCGAACAGCAGCGACACCAACTCGGGACGGTTCGTGGCCAGCACTGCCACCCGGTCTCCCGCGGTGACTCCGAGGGCGCGCAGTCGCGCCGCCCAGCGATCCGCGTCGGCGTCGAGCTCACCGTAGCTGAAACTCCGTTGCCCGACTCGATCTACCAGCGCCGAACGATCCGGCTCGAGACGGGCCCACCAGCGAATGACATCGAATGCTGCGACGTTGTCGTGCACTTGTCAGCGTCCCGACGGCATCGGGTGCGCGATCAGGAAGCGTAGCACTTCCGTGGTCACCTCCGGTGTCGCTGGGTCGGTGTAGGAGCCGGCCGCATCGCCACCCGACCAGGCGTGCCCCAGATCAGGGATGATGCGCAGCGTGACCCACGACGCGGGCGCGCCGAGCGAGCGATTGAGCGCCTCCCACTGCGCCGCAAGGGCATGCGATGCGAGCACCGAAACCACGGCGTCCTTCGCACCGTGGATGATGAGAATGGGCACGGGACGCGCGTGAGCACCCATTGCTGCGCGAGCGCGCGCCACGAGCCCGGCAACGTCGTCGCGTCCCGCTCGCATCACGGCCAGCGCCTCGCCCACGTTCTCGGCCGCCAGCGCGGGAACCCCCGAATGCGTCGCCACGGCAGCGAAGCGATCCGGGAAGAGCGCGGCGACGTTCACCGCCATCGCTGCGCCCGCCGAGAGACCGACGATCGACACACGACGCGGATCCACGCCAAGGGAGTCAGCGGTGACCCTCGCCAGCTCTCCGATGAGCGCCGCCTCGCCCGAATCGCGCTGCATATGCTTCGGGTCGTACCAGTTCCAGCACCGCTGCGGATGGGCGGTCGCGGGCTGCTCAGGCATGAGCACCGCGACGCCCATTTCCGCTGCGCGTACGTCGATGCGCGTGCCGCGCGCGACATCGTCCGCGTCCTGCGTGCAACCATGTAGCAATACCACCAGCGATCGATGGTCGGACGATTGGAACGTCGTCGGCACCGACACGCGGAACGCGCGGGTGAGTCCACCGTAGGTGAACTGACCCCTGCGCACCGGCTCCTGGCCCTCGAGGCCTGATGTTGTCGCCATGATCAGCAGGGCTCCGAGAGCCAGGAGGTTGCGCTTCATTGCCTAACGCGCGAAGGGTCCGCGGTCGAAGCGGGCACCGACAAAGACCATCGAGCCGAGCGCCGGGGCGCTCACCATCTCCACATGCTGCTGCCCGAAGCCGCACTTGCTCGTCTCGCTCACCGTGGCCTTGTTGGCTGCCGCCACCCACTTCGCGGGCTGAAACTCGCCCGCGCAGGCAAACAGGTTCTGCACCTGCGCGGTGAGCCGTACGCCGTTCCAGGGCGTGCGCACGGAGTAGTTGACATCGAGCGTGCCAAACGTTGGCACCGTCCCGTAGTTCACGCCTGAGCGAAAGAGGTAGCGATTAACGTAGCGCACCGTGAAGCCGGCGGTCGAGCGCGGAATGACGTCGATCAGGTCGAGTCCGGCATTCCACTTCGTGCTCGGACTATTGAACGCCGTCGCCTCGTTGCCCGCGGTGACCAGCGAACCACTCGTCGGCTTCTTGACCCCCTCGAGCCGTATCAGGCCCATGTTGCCCGACGCCACCACCCGATCGGTGATGTAGAAACGCAGCCCAAGATCGGCGCCGCGAACCTTGGCTTCGCCGACGTTCAGGTAGGTGAGTGCAATCTGCGGCGCACTGAAGATGGGGCTTCCGTCCGGATAGAACGCGCTAGTGCCGGCGAACGGATTGGCGAACACGAACAGCGGGCTGAGGAAATCCTCGTAGCGCGACTGGTACACGACCGCGTCTACGAACAGGCGCTGCCTCACGATGCCCTTGTAGCCGAACTCCCACGTGTTGTTGATCTCCGGTCGAATCGGCTCGATGGTCGACACGGTAACGCCGGCAGCGTCCTTGACGACGAATCCACGCTTGTTCCCGAAGATACCAATCGACGGGCTGAAGTTCGGGAAGTAGAAGTCTGTCTGTAACAGGCTCGGCGACTTGAACGCCCGGTTGTACGAGACGCGGAGGGTCTGATCTTCAACCGGCGAGAAGGTCAGCGCGGCCTTCGGGCTGAACTGGCCGTCGTAGTTGTCGTGCTTGTCGAAACGCCCCGCCAGGACGAGACGCACCTTGTTCGACAGCGGCGTCTCGGTCTGGAAGTACGCGCCCCTCTGCGCCACCTCGATGTCCTGGTTGGTGTCGCGGTCGCTCAGCCACTGTCGCTTCGAAGTCACCACGTCCTGACGGTACTGGCCACCCCACACGATGCGGGTGCCATCGAAGGCCCGCACGCCCGTGTTCATCAATGCGCCGAAGTCGAAGTTGTTCTGCACTTCCGCCGCCGAGAGGTTCCCTCGGCCCGAAAGTCAGACAGCGCCCTTGCCGAGTCGGAGGTAATGGAAGGGAAACGAGCGGAGTTCTGCGTGAAGCCATTGAGCTGGTACGTCCCGCCCGAAAGCGATTGGGTCTTGTACGCCTGCGCGAACCACCGGGGAGACGTGTACTTCAGCTGCATG
>JBDSVW010000254.1:0-4387 GCA_039927015.1 Gemmatimonadaceae bacterium
CCGTTTTTAATGTTGTTATGGTCCATCCCTACTCTGTCCGCCGGTGGAGCGCAGTACCCCCGGCGGGCGGGTCAATATAAGCGAGCGAAGCGAGCAATCCGCAAATCGCCCGACTGGTGCAGCGTCACGTTAGGCGTCAGGTCGAGATCCGGATCGGCGAATGCGCGTCGTAGAATCGAGCATCGCTGCCTGGGCCGCGGGGAGGTGCAGAGCCGAAGGAGCGTGGCGGGCATTGATCCAAAGGGCTCCAACCTGCCCGGAAATGCGCCAACCATACGGCGTGTGCACCACGAGCACGTCTTCAGAATCCACCTTCGCCCCGGGGACGAAGTGTAAACCCGTGGTATCCGTCGGCTCCAAGGTGCCGACCACTTCGTATCTCACCCGATAGTGCGCACTGTCCGCGGTCGCCCCGAGGGAATCGATGGTAAAACTCTGCGTCACCGCGCCCATGTCGGAGCCGCCGAGGTGCCCGGGGCACTCCGCGACCCGCAGCACCCAATCGTCGTTCGCCTTCGATCCGCCAGCGAAGTAGCCGAGCGAATCGTTGCGCGCGACGTACTCGTGAACCAGAGCGGATGCCGGAAGGCTAGTCCGCACTGTGTCGATATCGCAGCTACGATCGCTCCAAGCGGCGACACCGTCGGACACGCTCGCGGTCGTGGTCGCCGGCGTGGTCCGAGGCGTAGTGGAGTTGGAAGGCGTCTGTGGTTCGCGCGGCGACGGAGCATCGTGGCAGGCCGCGAGTAAACTCATAGACGCCAGTAGAGGAAATCGCCGTGTCATCATATGAAGGTTGGTGACGCCTAACGCCGGCGTTGAGCTGCAAAGGCATCAAATAAAGCGCGGCCACAGGCCGCGCGAATCCAACGCGCCTTTGACTGCTCCAACGTTCTGTTAGGCAGCAGAGGGCGACTCTACAAGAGAGAGGATCTCTCCAAGGAGCAGATAAGATTGGAGGAATAGGGAACGAGCTTCAATCGTTGAGATATCGCCGTGCGTCGACGCCGAAGCCCGATCCCAAATATCTTGCAGGCTCCGTCTCAGTCTGTCGCGACGCGACTTGCTGTCCGTTCGCGCCGCGACGTATGCCGCGAGGCGATTGAGAACCTTGTCGGTACCGATTTCGTACGACTGGCCGCCAATTTGGAGAGGCACATCTGACGCGGGCTGAAGGTTGTCAGCTGTGGCCTTGATCATGCGCCGCAGAGTGTTCATGGCTTGGCTCACCGCTTCCGCGTCGCCCTCGGCCAAGCGTGCGTATAACGAAGGAATCTTCTGAACCACATCTGGGGCCATCGACGCCAGTCCGGCGTCGACGGACGTACGGTAGGAACCGAAGATGTTCTCGGCAAGCGCCCCGAAGGCTAGTCTATGGTAGTGGGACACCGCGAATTCATGCACCGCTCCGATCACCTTGGAGCGTATGCTCGACAGGTTCGTGATGGCGGTTGAAAGGTTCTGTCGCCGAGAAAGGACGTCTGAGACTGGCTTGGCGGCCGTCGAAACGTGCGCTCCAGCGAATCCGGTTACGATCTCATTGGGATTCGCGCTAGTCGGCGCGAAAGTCACATCAGGTATACGGAGCGACTGGAGCTCAATCTCCATCGTCCTCGCAGCGCCGAGCACGCCAGCAAGCGGCTGCCAATAGCCGATCGTGGCTTCCAAGTTCAATAGGCGGCCAAACCGAACCATTGCCGCTTTGGATTGAGGGGCGTTCGGATATCCTGAGACCTCCCATCGCAGCCATGCGTAGGTCTGTTCATCGCCGAGAAGGCGTGCCAAGCGCGAGGCCTTGAGCAATAGCTGCTCGGGGCCCAGGCGCGAGAGCTCGAGATCGTCGACGAGATCTCGCGCCAAGTCGAGTTGTTCCTGATGGGAAGTCATCGATAGGTGAGATGCTGCCTAACGCTAAGCGTCAGCTGCAGCCGCTGTAAACCAAGCGAGCGCAGCGAGCATACCCCAGCGGCTGTCGGCTGCACGCGATGTTAGGCATCATAGCGCGGCGATCTCGAGGTCGCGACAGATCTTCCGGGCCAGAAAATCATTGACCTCGCGGTGCCGCGGGACCGTGGAGACCCGGCGCTTCTCCGGATTGAGGTAGACCGAATGACTGCCCCCCTCCCGCAGGAGGCGACAACCGTGCGCTTCTAGATGCCGAATAAGGTCGAGGCGTTTCACACCGGACGCGCTACGCCGACAACCGGAACGGCTCACGAATGACGGTCGTTCCGACGAGGTCTTCCTCGGCGAGGGCGCGGTTGGTCTCAAGCACCAGCGTCACGGCTTCGCGCAGGTTCACCCGGGCCTCGTCGAGGGTAGCGCCCTGCGAATTGGCCCCAGGGAGTTCCTCTACGAAGGCGATAAATCCTTCGGGGACTTCGCGATACACGGCGGTGAACTCGACGGTCATGGGCGGGCTCGGGTCGGAAGTCCTCGAAATCTACGCACGGTTCGTCGAAGAGGCAGGGGGCCACCGTAGAAACGGAGGGCACCCGAGAGGCTCCACCGGCGGAGTCGACCGCCGTCGATTGCGCGTCCGAACCTGGCGCGCGCACAGTCGTCGGTCCGGTGGGGTGATGCCTAACGAAGCTGTAGGAAAAGCCCGACGGCACGCGCTGTGGACATGGAACTCTCCGCGACGTGGTGGGTCTTGCTACGCAGCGAATGTGTGCTCCGGACGCCCCGCCGTCGAGACCCGCCATGGCCCGCTACAAGCTGATCGACACCAACCCCCGGCTGATCCCAGTCAACCTGGCGGCGCAGCTGCTCCCGGGGACCTTTGAGCACGCGGTGGACCACCTGCTGGAGCAGGCGATCGACCTGTCGCGGTTCGACGTCCGGTATCGGAACGACGCGACCGGGGCGCCGGCGTACCCGCCCGCGGTGTTGCTGAAGGTGGTGCTCTGCGCGTATGCGCGTGGCATCGTGAGCAGCCGGGCGATCGCCCGGCTCTGTGAGGACCATGTCACCTTCATCGCGCTCTGCGGCGCGCGGACGCCGCACTTTACCACGATCGCCGCGTTCGTGAGCACGCTCGGGGCCGATATCGCGCACGTGTTCGCGGCGGTGCTGGCCGTCTGTGACCAACAGGGCCTGATTGGTCGCGAGATGTTCGCGATCGATGGCGTGAAGCTGCCGAGCAACGCCTCGAAACGGCGCAGCGGGACGCGCGCCGACTTCGAACGACAGGCCGCCAAGCTGGAAGCATCGGCTGCCACCATGCTCGCGCGACATCGTATCGTCGATACGACTGAGGAAGGACCGCGACCCGAGCCACCCGACGGTGGCGGCACCGCCGGTTCACGCGAGGCAACCCGGCTGGCACAACTCGAGCGGGATGCGGCGCAGCTGCGGACGTGGCTCGCGACCCACCCGGACGACCGACGGAGCGCCAAAGGCGCCGTGCGCCTCAGCAATCGCACGGACGCCGACAGCGCGAAGCTGGCGACGGGCAAGGGCGTCATCCAGGGCTACACCGCCGTCGCGGCCGTCGACGCGCGGGCTCAGATCATCGTCGACGCGCAGGCGCACGGGACGGGCGCGGAGACGGAGCTGCTGGTGCCCGTGCTGGACGCCGTCGAGGCCTATGCGACGCGGACGACCCTGCTCACCGCCGACGCCGGCTACCATAGCGAGGCGAACCTGCGCATCTTGGCTGCGCGCCAGCGACCGGCGCTGATCGCCGATCGGGACATGCGCCGCCGTGATGCCCGCTTCGCGACGCAGGGGCGCCACAAGCCCGCGCGCGAGGTGCTGCACGACAAACGACCGAAGGAAGCACCGGGACGGTACCAGCCGCGGGACTTCGTCTACGATCCGATCGCGCGCACGTGCATCTGCCCGGCCGGGAAGTCGCTGTATCGCAAGGGCCGTGACCTGGTAGTGAAGGGCTTCGTCGGCGCGCAGTTCCGCGGTGCGAAACGGGACTGCGTCCCGTGTGCACATCGCGCGCGCTGTCTGCGCACGCCGGACACGACCGAGACGCGGCAGGTCATGTTTTTCGAGGGCCGCGCGCCGACCGCGATCGAGACGCACACGCAGCAGATGCAACGCCGGCTGGACACCGTCCACGGGCGGGCGGCGTACGGGCGGCGCTTCGCAACGGTGGAGCCGGTGTTTGCGAACCTCCGGCACAACAAGCGGCTCGATCGCTTCACGCTGCGCGGCCGCGAGAAGGTGGACGGGCAATGGAAGCTCTTCTGCCTCGTCCACAACATCGAAAAGCTGGCCCACGCGGGATACGCGGCGTAGTGGATGGCCTTGGGGAGGCGCGCACGAGGCCCGTTAGGCGGATCCCGCTCGCCACATCCACGAACCAACCGTTAGGCGAGGCGCCCACCGGCAGCCGAGCGCCTGCTGAAGCCTTATCCTACACCCTCAACGC
>JBDSVW010000255.1:0-4020 GCA_039927015.1 Gemmatimonadaceae bacterium
AAGAGGTGCGTCTCGCCTGGGATAGTTGCGCCCGGCTTCATCTGGTGAACGACGCAGCGCGTGAGTGGATCAGGACCGGCGGCACGAGTTCGGCACGAGCGGCGCCAATTCCAGCGGAGTCGCGTACACGCCCAGTCCCTAGGGCGCATCTCGCAAGATCGCGCCTGCCGCTAGGCTTTGCGGCGTGGTAGCATAAGTTGTTTAGTGCTGGGCGACAATGGACTATGAGGAGCTGAACAATATTCGTTAGGCGCCACGAGGAGCGTGCAAACTCTCATGCAAGCACAATCTGGAATCGTAGACGTACCTGAACTCAATGTGGCGATATTTTCCTTTCTGCTGCATTTCGTCTGGGAGATGTGGCAGATACCCTTCTTTGCGGCAATAGCGAGCGATCCGCACTGGGTTGGTGTCGCGGCCTGCACTCAAGCAACTTTTGGAGATGTTGCCATTTCCCTTGTCGCGTTCTGGTGCGTGGCAGCGTTCGCGCGATCGCGCTGGTGGATCATTAAGTCGAGCCCTTCTCAGGTTGTGGGCTTTGTAGCGGTGGGGGTGGTCATCACGATCATTCTCGAGGCTCTGGCCACCGGCCCCTTGGAGCGCTGGAGCTATTCCCCTTCGATGCCGACGCTACCGGTCCTGGGTACCGGGATTCTTCCGCTATTCCAGTGGATCCTATTGCCACCGTTGACCATTTGGTTTGTCCGGCGCCAACTCACATGATGTGCAATGTGGAGGGCACGAGCGGCGCAGGAGAGGATGCGCGGACCTCAGGTACTTGGCCTGACCCGCGGTGTAACAGCTACCTTGCGGTATCGACGGACGCCGCGCCGCGTTCCGTCCGCCGACACCTCACCCTTGTCACGCCGGGTGCTCATGGAGTCGATGCAATACCCCTCACGGCCCGAGGAATGGGCCAACGGGCTCACGCACGGTGCTGGCCTGCTGGCCAGTCTCGCCGCGCTCCCTGTCCTCGTGCTGGGTGCCTCGCGCTCCGGTGACCTGCTGCAGGTGGTCGGAGCCGCCGTGTTCGGGACGACGCTGATCCTCCTGTATGGCGCTTCGGTCGCCTACCATCTGGTCGCGCCGTCCCCCACGAAGCTGCTGCTGCGCCGCATCGATCACTCGGCGATCTACCTCCTCATCGCTGGCACCTACACGCCATTCGCGCTCGGCCCGCTTCGCGGGGCGTGGGGGTGGGCGCTGCTGGGCGCGATATGGAGCATGGCCGCGTTAGGCGTTGGCATCAAGAGCGGCCGGCGCTTCGGCGGCGGGCGACTGTCAACGGCCCTGTACATCGGCATGGGATGGTTTGCCATCGTGGCGATCGGTCCCCTCATCGAACGCGTGGGGTGGAGCGGCGTCCAGTGGCTGTTCGCGGGAGGGCTGGCGTACACGGGCGGCGTGGCGTTCTACGCGACCGACCGCCGGGTGCGGTTCGGTCATGCGGTGTGGCACCTGTTTGTCCTTGCCGGGAGCGCGCTGCACGTGGTGGCGGTGCTCAACCATTCGGCGTTTCGTCCGGTCGGGTAGGTAACCCTCGCTGGACGCGCGTGCTCGCGTACTGCCTGGAGTACGCCGCTGCGGACGTCGTGGAGGCCGCGCTCGCGCGCCCTACCCCACCGGCAGCCGCAACGTGAACGTGCTCCCCACCCCCGGCACACTCTCGAGACTGAGTTCGCCCCCCATGCCGCGCGCCAGGGCGCGGCTGATCGTCAGCCCGAGCCCCGTGCCCGGCTGCGTACGCGTGAGCGTCGAATCCACTTGCACGAACGGGTGGAACACGCGGTCGAGGTCCGCCAAGACGATCCCCCGGCCGGTGTCGCGCACGCGTACGATCATGCAGCGGTCCGTGTCCATGTCGCACTCAACCGACACGGAGCCGCCTGCCTCGGTGAACTTGATGGCGTTGCCGATCAGGTTCAGCATGATCTGCAGGAATTGATCGCGGTCTGCACGCGCCACGTGACACGAATCGGGAGTGGGAAAGGACAGCGCCACCTTCCTCGCCAGCGCGTCTGGCGCCACCAACGCTTCACATAGCTTCAGGACTTCGTCGACGGACACGTCGGTCGCCGAGTACGTCAGCGCCCCCGCATCGATCTTGGCGAAGGAGAGCACACCGTTGATGAGTCCGAGCAGGTGTTGCTGGCTCATCTGGATGCGCGCGAGATCGTGATGCTGCTGCTCGGTCACCGGGCCGCGGATGCCCATTTCGAGGAGCTGGGCGTAACCCCCGATGGCGTTCAGCGGCGTGCGCAGCTCGTGACTCATCACGGTCAGGAACGCACTCTTGGCGGCGTTCGCCGCGTCGGCGTCGGCGCGCGCCGATTCGGCGGAGCCTAACAGCCGCTCGCGTTCCTCGCCGATCCTGCGCTGCGCCGTGACGTCGGTGTTGACGGCGACCGCCGCCACGATGGTGCCGTCGGGCCCGCGCACGGGACTCGCCGAGCAACTCAGGATGCGGTCCTCACCAGTGAGGCGATGGCGAAACAGCACGTCGCGCACGACGCGCTCGCCACCGAGGAAGGCGCGGACGAAGGGCTCCTCCTCTGTCGCGAGTCGGCGCAACGTGATGGGATCTCGCGTCTGGAGCTCCTCGGCGAGCGTCGGTATGTCGCGATTCAACTCCTCCGGCAACGAGTAGCCGAGTTGGTGCAACGCTTCTGCATTGGCGAGTGTGATGCCGTCCATCGTGCCGACGTAGACGCCGTCGGACATATTGCTGAAGATCGCCGACAGGACGGTGGCGCGATCCTCTGCGGCCGCCAGCAACATCATGCGTTCCGCCTCGAGCCGGCTCTTGTGCACCTCGGCGGTGGTTTCCATCACCGTCACGAGCACGCCGCAGATCACGCCGACGTCGTTTCGCACCGGGCTGAAACCGAGCGTGAACCACGCATCTTCGAGCGTGCCGGAACGGGTAATCGGGTAGAGGGCGTGGTCGAATGCCAGACTCTCGCCCGCCAGTACCCGCTCATAGATCGGCGCGTTGATGTGCCAGACTTCGGGCCAGCACTCCCGCGTCGGCTGGCCCAGGCCGGCGGGGTGCTTGAGCCCCATCAGCTCCCGGTAGCCGTCGTTGTAGATCTGGACGAGCGAATCGCCCCACAGCAGGACCATCGGAAACGTCGCGCCCAGCACGAGCGACGCCGTGGTGCGCAGGCTGGCCGACCAGCGCCTAGTCGGTCCCAGCAAGCTCGCGCCCCAGTCGAATGCGTCGCACCGTGCGCGCATTTCGCCACTGCCGACGAAGATGTGCGCGTGCTGGTCGTCGGCCTGGCCGGGAGAGAACGATGCGCTCGGCGAATCCGGGGGAGCAAGTCCTGCGAAATCCATTGCGTGACCACGCCGTCGCCGATCGAATGCTACCAGGGCACGGCACTCCCGCACATGGGGGCGACATGCATCGGAAAGCGTGTCGCCTCCTTCAGCGTACCCCACCAATCAGGAACGGATCGGACACATCTGACCGGGTTTACCTGACCCGCGTCTTCCGGATTGCAGCGGGCACTGCCTGGCGGCCTCGATTGCATCATCCCATCCCATCGCCATGCAGAATGCGCCGGAGCGACCCTGCACGTCCGCCGGCCAGTTGGTCGCCGGCATGCGAGCTCGACACGCTGTCGGCGTGCGTTGCCGTGCATGAGGCCGGAGAAGTGGCCGATCCGTGCAGCGAGCGACGGAACCGTGAGGCGATCCCTGCCGCGCAAGCGCCGTGCTCGCTTCCCTACTTCACGAAAACACCAGCGGCACCAGCGTCATCATCGCGATGGTAAGCAGCACCAGCATGATCAGGTTGATCCACACCCCCGTGCGCGCCATCATTGGGATCGTCAGCCTGCCGCTGGCGAAGACAATCGCGTTAGGCGGCGTCGCGATCGGCATCATGAACGCCAGGCTCGCCGCCAGCGCAACCGGCGTGGCGAGCAGCATGGGATCGATGCCCAGCCCCGTTGCGATCGAGGCGCTGATGGGGATGAAGACCGCGGCCGTGGCGGTGTTGCTGGTGACTTCCGT
>JBDSVW010000256.1:0-3018 GCA_039927015.1 Gemmatimonadaceae bacterium
GCTGCGCAGCGCGCGCAGCAACGTGGCCAGCGTCTCGCGATCGGCCGGTGCGGGCACGGCCACCGTGCGCTCGCATTCGGGCAGCGCGCGCAGCCGTACGGTGACCTCCGTGATGACGCCCAGCGTGCCCCACGAGCCCACGAGCAGCCGCACGAGGTCGAAGCCCGCGACGTTCTTCACCACGCGGCCGCCACCGCGCACCACTGTGCCGCGACCGTCCACGAATTCGACGCCTAACGTGAGGTCGCGCGGCTGTCCCCCCGAGGCGGCCAGCGGCCCGCACGACGCGGTGGCCAGCGACGCCCCAAGTGTGCCCAAGGCGCCGCCCACGGGGTCGAGCAGAAGCCACTGGCCGTGCGAGCCCGTGGCGTCCTCAATCTCGGCCAGCGTGGTGGCGGGTCCCGCCGTGAGCGTGAGGTCGCCCGGCGTGTACTCCCGGATGCCGCGCAGCCGCGACAGGTCGAGTTCCGTGCACGGCTCCACGGGGCATCCGGCGTCCATCCAGCTGCCACCGGCGCGAATGCGCAGCGGCGCCGTGCGGTTGCCGGCCTCGCGCACCATCTCGCGCACGTCCGCGGTGTCCCGCGGCTGCAGCGGCCGCTCCTCGGTGCGGGCGCTCGCGCGCGCCGGCACGGTTGTCCCGTTTGGCCTGCTCATGCAAACCACCGTGCCGTCGTCATCGGGTGGAAGGCACCATCGTCCATTCCCGGCAGGCGTGCACGGGTATCACCTTGCCCGGATTCGATCGCCGGTCCGGGTCGAACACCGCGCGCAAGCGACACATCGCGTCCAGCGATTCATCAGAGAAGATGAGGGACATGTAGTCGATCTTGTCGAGACCGATGCCGTGTTCGCCTGTCACGCTGCCGCCGGCTTCGACGCAGACGCGCATGATCTGCCCCATGGCAATCTCGACCCGCGCGCTCTCGTCGGGATCATTCGCGTTGTAGGGAATGTTGGGGTGCAGGTTGCCGTCGCCCGCGTGAAAGACGTTGCACACGCGCAGGCGCTGCTCCTCGCCGATGCGGGTGATCTCGCGCAACACCTCGGGAAGCCGAGTGCGGGGAATCACCGCATCCTGCACCACGAGATGCGAGGATACCCGGCCCATGGCGCCGAACGCCTTCTTGCGTCCCTGCCAGAGCTTGGTCCGCTCGCGCTCATCGCGCGCGATGCGCACTTCCCGTGCGCCCGCCTGCAGGCAGGTCTGCGCGATGGTCTCGGCGTCCGCGTCGAGGCCGGCGGCGAGGCCATCCACCTCGATGAGCAGCACGGCTGCCGCGTCCACCGGGTATCCTGCCGCATAGATGGAGGCCTCGACCGCGCGGATGGTGGCGTTGTCCATCATCTCGAGCGCCGCCGGCACGACGCCGGCCGCGATAATCGCGCTCGTGGCGCGCGCTGCCGCGTCGGTGGTGCTGAAGTCCGCCAGCAGGGTGCGCACGGCCTCGGGATTGCGCGAGAGTCGCACCGTGGCGTCCAGTGCCACGCCAAAGCACCCCTCGCTTCCCACGAAGGCACCGAGGAAATCGTAGCCCGGCTGTTCGCCCTCCGCGCTGCCTAACGACACGACCTCGCCGTCGGGCAGCACCACCGTGAGTGCGGCGACGTGATTGAGCGTCACGCCGTACTTCAGGCAATGGGGGCCGCCGGCATTCTCGGCCACGTTGCCGCCGATGGTGCAGGCGGCCTGCGACGACGGATCGGGCGCGTAGTGCAGGCCGTGCGCGGCAACCGCGCGCGTGAGGTGCACGTTCACTACCCCCGGCTCGACCACCGCTAGTCGATTCTCCACGTCCACCGAGATCACCTGCTTCAGCCGGTTGAGGCAGAGCAGGACGCTGCCGGAAGCGAGCGCACCGCCCGACAACCCGGTGCCCGCACCGCGCGGCACGAACGGGACACGCTCGCGCGCCAGCAGTCGCACCACGTCCAGCAGTTCCTGCCGCGTGCGCGGAAACACCGCCAATCCGGGCTGCTTCCGGTAGCCGGGCAGCCCGTCGGTGGCATACACGAGCAGTTCGCTCGGACGCAGCAGCACCTGGCGGACGCCAACAATCTCCGCCAGCTCGGCGCCTAACGAATCGGGGACGCTCACGATGCACCGTGCCCTTCACCGTGCCCTTCGTGTCCTTCGCCGTGTCCATTGGTGCGCGCCCGCGTATGGACCACCGCCCGGCGTTCCATGGACTCGACCACCGGCGCCAGCGCCTCCTCCAGCCGTTGCAGCCGCGCGAGCGGTGAGCGGGAGGCGAGCAGCCGCTGCTTGTCGGCGAGGTCGAGGTCGATGTACTGCGCGATGGCGAAGGACACCTCGGCGGGATCGGCCGGGAGGTCGGGCAGCGGGGTGGCGTCGTCCTGGATGGCGCGCGCCGATCGCCCGACCCGGGTGAAAAGCGTGCGCAGCCGGTCCGCGATCTCGTGCAGGGCCGGCGCACCTTCCGCGTCGTCCTCGAATCGCTCCACGACGGCGATGAGGTACGGCGCGGCATCGTCCACGAAATCGCGCAGGGTAAAGCGGTCGCCCCCGGTCACGAGGATGTTCGAACGCCCGTCGGGTAGGGCCTGCGTCGACTGGATGTGCGCCAGGCACCCCGCCGTGCCCGCAGGAATCTCGTGCTCCGCCACCTCTGGCGTGCGATAGATCATGCCGAACTCCCGCGTCCCCTCCACGCAGTCGGTGAGCAGCTGGCGATAGCGGGGCTCGAACACATGCAGCGGCTGCGTGGCCCTCGGCAGGAGGACCAGCGGCAACGGAAAGATCGGGACTCGCAGCACCGAGGACGTCACAGCGTCATCATACCATGGCGCACAGGAAATCGGCATGCGGGTGGCGCAAGCTAAGTTGCACCGTCCGCGGAAGGCGAATAGAAACCGAAGCACGGGCTACCAAGGGGAGCGCCGCCAGCGCTTCCGATGGGGCGGCCGTTAATTACGGTAGCTACGGGCGTCGAGTAACGAGCGCCGGTGGCAGAAGGCCGCCTTCAGAATCGTCGCGCGCCCGCCTCCGGTGGGCGC
>JBDSVW010000257.1:0-21730 GCA_039927015.1 Gemmatimonadaceae bacterium
CGGAAAGATCAGGTCCGTTGGCGTCCACCCGTTCCACGCGGCGTGCTCCAGGGGCGGGTAGATGGCGCTCCAGCTCCCGGGATTGTTGACAAGGAGCATGCCGGCCACCGTGAGGCCCCGGAAGACGTCGAGGGAGAGCAGACGCTCCCGGGGCGTGCCACCGGAGGGCAGCGGAGCGCGCGCCGGCTGGGCGGCGGCCTCGTGATGCGTCGGCCCATCGGTGACCGGGGCCGGAGGAATCGTCGCCGCCATGAATCCTGTATGCGCTCGAGCGGTATCGGGTGAGGTATTGGAGGACAGGCTCCCGATACTATCGCGTTCTTCGCGATTCCACGCTACCCTACGAATGGGGGGTGAGGGGTGCCCCGATATCGAATCGCTCACGGAGCGCGGGTCCGCCGCGCATTCTGCTCCCGGTCCGCTGGAGGAATGATCTATGGAGGAAAAGGGACGCACACGCCGCGAGGGCGTGACCGCAGGGCTCATTGGCGCCACGGCGGTTGCCCTCTGGTTCTTCGTTGCCGACCTGATAGCGGGTCAGCCATTGTACACGCCGATCGCCCTCGGTTCGGCGTTGCAGGGCTTCTTCGGTGCAACGAGCGTCGCGTCGGCGCCGCTGACGGTGCTCATGTACACCGTCTTCCACTACCTCGCGTTCATTCTGGTGGGGCTCATCGTCTCGGCCGTCTTCAACGCCGCGGAGCGAGAGCCGTCCATCCTGGCGGGGTTCGCAATCCTGTTCGTGATGCTCGAGCTGGCGTCGCTCGGGCTGGTCGTGCTGGTGCAGGAGTCATCCGTGCTGCGCAGCATTGCGTGGTACCAGATTGGCGCGGCCAACCTGGTGGCATCGATCTCGATGGGCACGTATCTGGTGCGAGCGCACCGCGGGATCATGAAGCGCGTGGGGCTCTCGATCGGCGGCATCTAGGCCGGCGCTGATTGGTGGGACGAAAAAGCGGGCGGCTCCGGTGTGGAGCCGCCCGCTTTCGCGTATCACCGCGCCCGATACCTGCCCTGCGACGCTCAGGGAGAGCCAGCGAGTCGGATGGCGATCTTCGAGAAGAGGAAGAGCAAGCCTATGAGCGTGAGCGCTGCCACCACCAGGGGTCCCACGAAGAGGGCGCGGAAGAGCTTGTGGTCGTACTTGAGGTGCATGTAGTACATCACCACGATGACGAACTTCACCGCCGACATGATGAGCAGCCCGGGTACGAACAGCCGGGACGCCACCAGCTCGGGGATGTAGTACGCCCAGACCTCGACGATCGTGATGACCGTAAGGATGAGCGCCACCCACTTGTACTCCTTCCACGTCGGGTGGTAGTGATCGCCATGTGCGGCGTCTCCGTGTGCAGCCTCGCCGTGCGCGCCGTCGCCGTGCGCGCCCTCGGCGTGCGCGCCCTTGGCGTGGACGGTCTCGTCGTGTGTAGTATCGTTCGCCATCGAGTCCTCAGTCCGGAATGAGGTAGAGAAGAGTGAAGATCGCGATCCATACCACGTCGACGAAGTGCCAGTACAGCGCGGCCAGGTCGACGGCGAGCGTATCGGAGGGCATCAAGCCGCGCTTGTGGTCGATCGCCAGCAGCGTGCCCAGCCAGATCACACCGGCGGTCACGTGCGCGCCGTGGAAGCCCGTCAGGGTGAAGAACGACGAGCCGAACAGGTTGGTGCGGATCGTGAGTCCCTCGTGCACGAACGAGGTGAATTCATACGCCTGGAAGCCCAGGAAGCCGGCGCCGAGCAGGCACGTGATCCACAGCCACAGCTTCGACGAGGTGAGGGCCTTGTCCCACCATCCCGACCCCGGCGGCATCGGCTTGCCCTTGTTCTCCACGGCGGAGAGGGCCAGCACCATGGCCAGCGACGACATGAGGAGCACGAAGGTCGAAGCGGAGGTGATGGGAATGTTCAGGATCGGCGCGAAGACGCGACCCGTGGAGGGGTCGGTCCAGGCCTGATGCGGATACGGGCCCACCACGCTCTTCCCCTTGTAGATGAGGTACGTGGAAATGAGCGAGGCGAAGAGCATGCACTCCGACCCGATGAACGCCCAGATGGCGATCTTCCGGTTGTCGAGACCGGTGGTCGTGTAGTGGTGCCCGTGTGCTTCGTGTGCGGTGGACATTTATGAGAAGTCGGGAAGACGGGAAGACGGGAAGTCGGGAAGACGAGAGGACGAGGGGGGTCTAGTGGTGTTCTTCCAGCGGGGTTGTGAGCCAGGCGTACAGGAAGCCGATCCACATGGCGGCGCCGCCACCCATCAACACGAAGGCCGGAACGTGCATGCCCTTCGGCATAAACAGCAGGCCGGAGAACATCAGCACGATGCCTAACGCCACGAACAGCGGCTTGATCGTGGAGGAGGGCATGGGGATGCCCAGCTCCTTGGCCGTGCGTGTTTCCGTCTCCACATGCATGGGCGTCATGTCGTACTCGCCCGTCTGCATCTCCGCCTCGGTCCAGCCGGTCTGCGTGTGCGGGATCTCCGACGTGCGCTCCGGGTGGGTGAGGTCCCACAGCGGGTAGCGCGACGACACCATCGGGATCTTGGCGAAGTTGTACTCGGGGGGCGGGGACGGAATCGACCACTCCAGCGTGGGTGCGTCCCACGGATTCGGGCCGCATTGCTCCCCACGCTTCTTGGACGTGAAGAAGTTGTACAGGAAGAGCAGCGTCGCCGGGGCGAGCAGGAATGAGCCGATGGTCGACAGCATGTTGAACAATTCCCAGCCCTGGCCGGCATCGTACGTGTAGATGCGGCGCGGCATGCCCAGCATTCCCGCGAAGTGCATCGGGAAGAAGGTCAGGTTCATGGCGATGAGCGTGAGCCAGAAGTGCCACGAGCCCATGCGCTCGTTCATCAGGCGCCCGTACATCTTCGGGAAGTAGTGATAGATGCCGGCGAAGATGCCCATGATGGCGCCGCCGAACAGCACGTAGTGGAAGTGCGCCACGATGTAGTACGTGTCGGTCTGCTGCAGGTCAGACGGCGGCGACGCGTGCGAGATGCCGGAGATGCCGCCGATGGTGAACATCGCGATGAGGCCGATGGCGAACTTCATCGCCGTCGTGAACCGGATCGAGCCGCCCCACATGGTAAAGATCCAGTTGAAGATCTTCACGCCGGTGGGAATGGCGATGAGCATCGTGGTGAGGCTGAACACCGTGTCGGCGATGGGGCCGAGTCCGACGGAGAACATGTGGTGCGCCCACACGCCGAAGCCCAGGAAGCCGATGAGGATGCCGGAGTAGGCCATCACCGGGTAGCCGAACAAGGGCTTCTTGGAGTTGGTCGGCAGCACTTCCGACACGAGGCCGAACGCGGGCAGGACGAGGATGTAGACCTCGGGGTGGCCGAAGATCCAGAACAGGTGCTGCCACAGCAGGGGGTCTGCGCCCGCCGACATGGCGTAGAACGTGGTGCCGAAGAAGCGATCGAATTGCAGGAAGACGAGCGCGATCGTGATCACCGGGAATGCCAGGATGATCAGGAACTGCGTCACGAACGACATCCACGTGAACATCGGCATGCGCATCATGTTCATGCCGGGCGCCCGCAGGTTGATCACGGTCGTGACGAAGTTGAACCCTGCGGCGAGCGACGAGATACCCAGGATCTGCAGGCCCAGCACCCAGAAATCCATGTTCGGGCCGGGCGAGTAACTGCGTCCGGAGAGCGGGGCATAGCCGAACCATCCGCCGTCGGGGGCCAGCCAGAAGAAGATCGGCATCGTAATGAAGATGCCGCCCAGCAGGTACACCCAGTAGCTGAACGCATTGAGCCGCGGAAAAGCGACGTCACGCGCGCCGATCTGCAGCGGGATGAGGTAGTTGAAGAACGCGGCCGACAGCGGCATGATGGCGAGGAACACCATCGTGGTGCCGTGCATGGTGAAGAGCTGGTTGAACTGCTCCGCCGTGAGCACTGTGTTGTTCGGCTTCATCAGCTGCCAGCGCATCAGGATGGCCTCGAGCCCGCCGAACACGAAGAAGAAGAGCGACGTGTGCAGGTAGAGCACACCGATCTTCTTGTGGTCGGTGGTCGAGAGCCAGTCCATCAGCACCGAGCGAGGCGTGCCCGCGGAGGAGGTGTAGGTCGGACTTGCGGCGACAGTAGCCATGGGGATGGAGAGAGAAGACGGAAGACGAGAAGACGAGAGGGCTACTTCAGGGTCTGGAGGTAGGCCACGATGTCCGCGATCTGCGGGTCGGTCAGGCCTCCCATCGTCACCGTCGAATTCATGATCGGGTCGTGTTCACCCTTGCCTAACGTCTGCATCAACGACCCGGGCTTCATGGCCCGCGCGTTCTTGATCCAGTGGGCGAGGTGCTTCGCGTCGTTCGGGAACAGCCCGCTGCCGATCGTGAAGCGGGAGCCGATGTGCGTGAGGTCAGGTCCGATGATGCCCAGGGAGCTGGGGTTGCCCCGGATCTTGTGGCAGCCGATGCAGGCCGAGCGGGAGTACGTGGCCAGGCCGCGCTCGGCGTCGCCGGCGGCAATCACGGCATCGGCGATGCGCACCGTCGGCGGAATCGGCGTGGTCGGCATCACATGCGGCGGCACCTTCTCACGGGGGAACACGAAGCCTGGCGACACCGCGGCCGCCGCCGGCGCGGGGGGCTGCGTGGTGGCTGCGATCGCGGTCTGCGCCGAGGCGGCATTGCTCACCGGCTGCACGGAAGCCGCGCTCGCCGCCGAGGCGGCCGGATACACGGCATTGCCCTTCTGGTGCGTCGCCCACGACTCGAAGTCGGCCGGGGACACGGTGAACACGCGGAACTTCATGTTCGCGTGGGACAATCCGCAGAATTCGTTGCAGCTGCCGTTGAACGCGGCCTCACCGGTGGAATCGGGGGTGAACCAGAGGTAATTCGTGCGGTTCGTGATGAGGTCGCGCTTGCCGCCGAGCGCGGGAATCCAGAACGAATGCAGCACGTCGGCGGAGCGCAACGCGAAGTTCACCGTACGCCCGATGGGCAGGTACAGTTCGTTCGCGGTCGTCATGCCGTACTCCGGGTAGCGGAACTCCCACCACCACTGATGGCCGATCACCTCGATCTGCAGCGCCGACGCGGGGGCCTCCGCCTGGGTCTTGAAGATCGTGCGGACGGTGGGCACGGCGATGAACACCAGGATGAGCGCGGGCGCGAGCGTCCACGTGATCTCCATGAGCGTGTTCCCGTGCACATGGCGCGGCTCCGGTGTTCCCGGCCGACGGCGATACTTGATGATTGCGTAGATGAGAATCGCTTCCACGATCACGAAGACGATGGTGCCCCAGAACATCATCTTGTCCCAGAGACTCGTCAGGTCGCGATTGAAGTCCGTGGTCGGCTGGAACGTCGAGTTCGGGTAGGAACCGGAGCAGGCGGCCAGTGCGAACAGGATCAGGACTGTCGCCAGCGCCATGATCCCCCGACGCGGTCGGAGATACCGTTGCATTCGGATTTGAAAGTGGGCGATGTTAGCTCACCCTACCCGGATGGGCGGGGCTTCGAGTGAGCAAAAACTACCGGAGCGCCACAGGCGAAGCAAGAACAGAAGCGCCCTCCGGAGTATCGATGCCACAACGAGTTACGGCACCTGCACGCGCACCTTGACCGCGACGAATTCGGTGGCTATTCCGGGCTCGCCCCAGCCGCCGAGACAGCGTGCTTTTCCTTCACCTTGTTCATCGCGATATCGAGCTGCATGCGCAGTTGGCCCACGGACTCGCGCAGCGCGCGCACCTTGGCCTGCTCGTTGCCCCCGCGGCCCGCGACGAGCAGCATGCCTGTCACGATGTCCGCTACGCTGCCGAATTGCGACTTCAGCAGCCCCACCAGCGGGGTGGCGGCGCGCTGGAACGGCCCGCGGAAGCCGCTGGCCGGCTGCTGATTCTTCACGCTCACCGCCAGCAGTTCCACCTGTCCGTGCAGGCGCTGCATGATGATGACGGCCGCTTCCAGCGTGGCCATCTTGATCTGGCCGGCGCCGTCCAGCAGGGAGGCCACTAGCTGCCTAACATGGCGAGGGGGTTGAGCACCTCGTCCAGCCGCTCGCGCGTCATGAGGCCGCGCTCCTGCACGATGGCGTAGACGCCCCGGCCAGTCTCCAGCGCCTCCTTCGCGATCTCGGTGCACACCACGTAGCCGAGCGCAGGCACGAGCGCCGTGACGATCCCGATGGAGTGCTCCACGAAGTGCTTCATCCGGTCGGGATTGGCGGTGATGCCCTCCACGCAGCGCGTCTGCAGCACGCGACAGGCGTTGCGCAGCGAGTCGATCCCGCGCAGCAGCCGGAACGCAATCACGGGCTCGAAGGCATTCAGTTGCAGCTGGCCGGCCTCGGCGGCCATGGTCACCGTCGCATCGCCCCCGATGATCTCGAAGCAGACCTGATTCACTACCTCAGGAATGACGGGATTCACCTTGCCCGGCATGATGGAGGACCCCGGCTGCATGGCCGGCAGGTTGATCTCGCCGAAGCCGGTGCGCGGACCCGAGCTGAGCAGTCGCAGGTCGTTGCAGATCTTCGAGAGCTTCACCGCGCAGCGCTTCAGGACCCCCGACAGCTGCACGAAGGCGCCGGTGTCGGACGTGGCTTCCACGAGGTCGGGCGCGGTCACGAGCTCGATGCCGGTCACGGCCGAGAGATGCTGGCGCACGCACTCGGTGTAGCCGGGCGGCGCCGTGATGCGCGTCCCGATGGCGGTGGCGCCCATGCTGATCTCGCGGATGAGCGAGAGCGCCTCGCCAAGGCGGTCCACGTCCTCCAGGATGGTATGCCCGAAGGCGGTGAACTCCTGGCCGAGGGTCATGGGCACCGCATCTTGCAGCTGGGTGCGCCCCATCTTGAGCATGGTGCTGAACTCCTGCCCCTTGGCCTTGAAGGCGAGCGCGAGCTCGCGCATGGCCACCCGCAACGTCTCGATCTCGCCGTACAACGCCAGCCGCACGGCGGTGGGGTACACGTCGTTGGTGGACTGCGAGAGATTCACGTGCGCCGTGGGATGCAGGCGCTCGTAATCGCCCCGCTTCGCGCCCAGCAGCTCGAGGGCGCGGTTCGCGATCACCTCGTTGGCGTTCATGTTGGTGGAGGTGCCGGCACCGCCCTGAATCACGTCCACCAGGAAGTGCTCATGATGGCGCCCGCCGCGCACCTCCTGCGAGGCGCGCACGATGGCGTCACACCGCTCGGCGTCGAGCAGCTTCATCTCGCCATTGGCCAGCGCCGCGGCTTCCTTCACCGCGGCCAGCGCCGAGAGCAGCGAGGGAAACTCGCGGATCACGACGCCCGTGATGGGGAAGTTCTCCATCGCGCGCAACGTCTGGATGCCGTACAGCGCATCATCCGGCACCTCTCGCTCGCCCAGCAGGTCCTTCTCGGTACGCGTGCCGGCGCCGCCAAATCCCGTGACGCGCCCGTGCCCGGCCAGCGTTGCATCCACCGCCGCGAGGCGGCGCGAGATGATGCGTGCGGCCCTGCCGACGAGGAAGGCGAACAGCGAGGGCTGCTCCTTGAGGATTCCTTTCACCCGTTCGGCGGTGAGGAAGAGCAGTACGCTGGGCTCGAGCACGCGGGCGCTGGTGCCGTGCGGTGTGTCCTCGAGCAGCACGCCCTCGCCGATCACCTGGCCCTCACCCAGCGTGACCAATCGGACCGGACGGCCGTTCAGGTGCTTCTCGATGGTCACGCTGCCAGACGCGAGGATGGCCATGCGCGTGCGAGGCTCTCCCTCGACGAACAGCACGTGCTCCGTGTCCAGCGTCTCCACCTCGATCTGCTGCGCGAGCTGGTGAAGGGCGGTTTCCGTCATCCCTTCGAGAAAGGAGCTGGACCGCAGGAGATCGCGGACTTTGGACGTCTGCATGATCGAAACCAGTTGAAGGCAGCGAGGAGCGCGTCGCGGGAGTAAGGGAACACCCGGTAATCCTCGTCAGGCAGAAGTATCGGCCCGACGCGCCGTTCGCGAATCAGGGAATCAGGGAATCACGGCCGCGCACTCGATTTCCACCTTGGCGGTCGGAACCACGAGGGCTGCGACCACGACCGTGGAGCGGGCGGGCGGTATCACGGGGAAGAAGGTCCGGTAGACCTGGTTCATGCCCCCGAAGTCCTTCACGTCAATGAGGAACACCGTGCACTTGGTGGCATTCGCCATGGACGTGCCCGCCGCCTCGAAGACCTTCTTTGTGTTCTCCAGGGCCAGCCGAGTCTGCCCTTCGATGGTGGTATCGGGCGCCTCGCGGCTCAGCCCGAGCTGGCCCGATGCGTAGACCATGTTCCCGACGCGAATGCCCGGCGTGAGGGTGGCGGACGCGCTCATGCCGGGGGGAACGACGGCCTGTCGAGCCGAGGACTGGGCGCGCGCCGTGTTGGTGACGACGGCGGAGAGGACCACCGCGGCGGCGGCGGTGAACGCGAATGGCATGCAACGGGTCATGCAGCTACCTCGGGAAGGGAAGAAATGGGAAACACGCACGCAGCACCGGCGGCTCAGGCGCCCGGAGGCGCCGAGAGTTCGAGCTTGGCGTTTGCCATATTGGAATCCGCGCTGAGCGGCACCGCACCAGACGGCATGCCGTTGAGCTGCATCATGTAGGCAACGAGATCGGTGTACTCCTGCGCGGTTCGCGAACCCGGGGCGTTGTCGGGCATCGTCGTGCGGGTGCGATCGTACAGGTCGCGGGCGGTCCGCCCGCCCCACTTGAAGCGAAAGTCATCGTTTGACATGTCGCTGCGCGTATGACATTCGACGCACACCGCCGTGAAGAGCTGCTGCCCCCGCTCCGCCTGTTCGGCCGTGAAGAAGGCCATCGCGCCCGGTGCCGGCGAGGGAGCAGGGCTCTGGGCCATGACGTAGGGGCCGGCAAGGATCGCCAGCCCCGCTCCCGCGCGGGTGAGCCGATGACGCGCAATCGTGAGAGAATTCATGAGAGAAATATGTGCGACGGGTGACGATTGCTGGCAATCCCGAACTGCGCGATTGCGGCAGGCGGGCTCGACTCGCACTTTGCGCGATCGCCGGAGGAAATTCTCCGCGGATTGCTTCGACGACCGCTCCCTTTTCCCTGGAACTTCCGACCTCCATGGCTGACGCAGACGCTCGCATCGAAACGACCTCCACCGACGCGGACACGCTACCCCGCCGCGACTTTCTTCGACTGGCGGGGGTGGGGGCCGGAGCGCTGCTGGCAGGGGGATGTGCGACGATGCCTGCGATGGCTCCCGCGCAGGGGATCGAATCGTCGCGCCGGAGTCCCAACGGCGTTGGCCACGTCGTCGTGATCGGGGCGGGGGCGTGGGGAGGCTGGACCGCCTACCACCTGCGCCAGCGCGGGGCGCGGGTCACCCTCGTCGACGCGTACGGTGCGGGAAACTCGCGCTCCACCAGCGGCGACGAGACACGCGGCGTGCGCTCCTCGTATGGCGACCGGGCCGCGGGCGAACTCTGGACGCCGTGGGCCCGCTCTGCCATTCAGAGGTGGCGGGAGTTCGACGAGGAATGGGCTCCGGTCTTCCGCACGAAGTTCTTCCACACCACGGGTGACGTGATCATGCGGGCGGCGGAGGAGCCGTTCATCACACGCACGCTGGAACTGTGGAAGGCCAACAACGTGCCGCACGAGGTGCTGAGCGGCGACGAGTTGCGAAAGCGCTGGCCGATCATCAAGTCGGACGACATCACCGTCGCGATCACGGAGCCCGATGCGGGCGTGGTGCGATCGCGCGCCGCCACGCAGGCGGTGGCGGCCATCGGGCAGAAGATGGGGGTGCACTTCGTGCTCGGCCGCGTGCGGCTGGGAGCAATGCGCGCGGGCCAGCTCGACGGCGTCATCCTGCAGGACGGCACGGTCATTCGCGGCGACGCGTACGTGTTCGCGTGTGGTCCATGGACGCAGAAGCTCTTTCCCGAGATCTTCGCCACGCGCATGCGCGTGCCGCTGGGCTACGTCTGCTACTTCGCCACGCCGGAGGGAGACACCCGTTTTTCCTTCCCAAACGTGCCCAGCTACAATTTTCCGGGCGTGACGGGATGGGCCAACCTGCCGGTGGACAGCCGCGGATTCCGCGTGCGCGGCGCGATGGCCCCACCGGCCCCACCGGCACCGCCGGAGGGAGCGCAGGAGAAGCCGAAGGAGCCGCCGCCGAAGCCGGCACCGCCCGATCCGCTGCAGCAGGATCCGGATACGAGCTCGCGCTGGGCGAATGCCGAGCGCGTCGAGGGGTCACGCCGCTTCCTGCAGGCGCGCTTCCCGCTGCTGGCCGACGCGCCCCTCAACGAGACGCGCGCGTGCCACTACGAGCTGAGCGTGAACAACGACTTCATCGTGGACCACGTCCCCGGCGCGAGCAACGCGTGGATCGCAGGCGTGGGCCAGGCGGAAGGCTTCAAGTTCGGCCCGGTGGTGGGCGAATACGTGGCGCAGCGTGTGCTCGGAGTGGGCGGCGACCCGAAGATCGCCGCCCTGTTCAAGATTCCCACCAAGGAGTACGAACCGTAGGACGCGGCGCGCCTACTGCAGCACCTTCTCCTGCTGCAGGGTGTAGCGCGCGATCCATTCGTACTCGCGCTTCATCTTGTCGATCTGGTGATAGTACTCGCCCAGCCCGTGTCCCTCGCGCGGGTAGAAGACGAGTTCCGCGGTCTTGCCCCGGTCCCTCAGGTTGCGGAAGAACTCCATCGGCTGCCCGATGGGCACGCGTTCGTCGCTGCCCCCGTGCAGCATGAGCAGGGGCGTGGTGACCTTGTCGGAGTACGAGATCGCGGAGCGCGAGCGATAAAACTCCAGCGACTTGTTGGAGAGCGTGCCGTCGAGCTGTGGCATCCCTTCGTAGAACGTCCCGATGTAGCCGGGAATGTCGGTGGTGCCGTACATGCTCACCATGTTCACGAGGCCCGCGCCCATCATGGCGGCCTTGAAGCGTCCTGTCTGCGACACCACCCAGCCGGTCATGTAGCCGCCGTAGCTCCAGCCCGTCACGGCGAGCCGGTCCGAGTCGGCGAGGCCGCGCTTCACGAGGGCATCGACACCGCTCATGATGTCGCGGTAGTCGCCGCCGCCCCAGTCCTTGATGTTGCCGCGCATGAACTTCTCGCCGTATCCGGTGCTGCCGCGCGGGTTGGGATACAGCACGGCCCAGCCCTGCCCGGCCCAGTAGTGTCCCGCATTGCCCCAGCTGGCCTTGAAGCCGTTGGTGTGCGCGCCGGTGGGTCCGCCATGCACGTCCACCAGCAGGGGCACCCGCTGGCCCGGCTTGTAGCCAAAGGGCTTGAGCAGGATGCCCTCGATGGTCCAGCCATCCGGGCTCTTCCAGGTGACGACCTCCGTCTCGCCTAACGCCAGCCGGGCGATGGCAGGATTGGTGGACGTGAGCTTCCTGGGCGAGGCGAAGGACGCGCTGGCCGTGTAGACCTCGGCGGGCGAGTCGGGCGCGTCCATCGCGAACGCCACCGTCTCGCCGTCACGCGAGTACGACGGGGTGCGCACCATCATTTCGCGCGCGCGCTGTGTATACGCGCCGCTGGCCACGTCATACGCGAACACGGAGCCGTACACGCGGTCCTGCGAGGTGAAGACGATCGTCTTGCCATCATTCGACCAGCGCATGGCGCCGACCGAGTTGTCGAAGGAGGGGCTCGACGCGTCGCGGGCGCGCTTGGCCGCCACATCATAGAGCACCAGCGTCGTGTTCTTCAGCGAGCGGGGCGCGATGCCATCACCATTGGCCTTCCAGGTATCGATGAGGGCGCCGAAGGCGAGCTGTGATCCGTCGGGCGACCAGACCGGCGTGCCCTGGATGCTCATGGAGGGCGGCGGCGCCACCCGCTCGCGCTCGCGGTTCTCCACGTTCACGATCCATGCCTCGCGCCGCTCGTCGCGAATGAGGGGCGTGGGAGAGGTGAGCACGGCCAGACGCTTGCCGTCGGGCGACCAGTTGGGCGCACCCCGCACAGTGAACTCTCCGCTGGTGAGCTTGCTCGCCTGCTTACCGGCGACATCGATCACCCAGAGGTGCGCCATGCGCAGGTCGCCCTCGTAGGGCTTGGGGTCGTCGCGGCGCTTGACGCGCGCCTCGGCGTCCCGCGTGAGCGAGTCGGTGGTGAGAAAGGCGATCTGCCGCGCGTCGGGTGACCACGCGTAGCCCGTGACGCCGTCGCGGGCCGAGGTCAGCTGCCACGCTTCGCCGCCGCTGGCTGGCAGTACCCAGAGTTGTGCGCGCGGTCCGTCGTCGCCCGCGCCTGTTCCCCGCGCGGCAACGAACGAGATGGAGCGGCCATCGGGAGACCACTGCGGATTGGACTCACCGCGCTCGCCGAAGGTGAGCTGGCGGGCGTCTCCCCCGGCGGTCGGCACGATCCAGAGGTGCGAACGCATTTCGTGCTTGTCGCCCTTGCTGGTGTCGCGGGCGGCCGGGTGTTCCCAGGCGCTCACGGTATAGACGATCCTCGAACCGTCGGGCGAGAGCGCCACGCTGCCCACGTTCTTGAGGTTCATGACGTCTTCGATGGACATCGAGCGGGCTTGTGCCCCGGCGGAGGATGCGACCGCCGCCAGAAGCAGGGCGGTCGTCAGGTGGCGCGCGGAGATGGCGCTGCGCATTGCGGCCTCGTGGTGTAGGTGATACGGTGGCGGCATGTTGGGGACGCTCCCGGCGTGCCGTCACGACCTTGGCGCCGGAGTCCCATCAGAGAAAGTACGTCTGGCGGAGACGCTTCGCTGCCGCACATCGACCAGCAGGAGGTCATGCATGAACCGGCGCACGTTCCTCGAACGGGCGGGATTGGGAGTGGCGGGCGTCGAGATGTGGCGACGGGGTCCCGCGTTCGGACCCCGGGCCGGCGGCGACACGACGCGCCTTGGCCGGATAGGACTGGAGTTGTACTCCGTGCGCGACGCCATGGGGCGCGACCCGGAACGTACGCTGGCCGCGGTGCGCGCCATGGGCTACGAGGACGTGGAACTGCTCTGGTCGTTCGGGAACTTCGGCCGCAGCACGGCACAGGTGCGGCGCGCACTGGCTAACGAAGGACTGCGAGCTTCGTCGGCCCACATCTCGCCCGCCGCAGTGCTGGTGGGGTGGGAGCGCGCCCTGGCCACCGCCGCCGAACTCGGCCACGAGTATCTCATCGTGCCCAGCTTCACCGCGGACACGTCGCGCACGCTCGACGACTGGAAGGAGTGGGCGCACCGCTTCTCGCTCGCGGGCGAGGTGGCTCGGCGCTCGGGCATCTGGCTCGCGTTTCACAATGAGCCCGGTCACCTGCGCCCCATCGACGGCGTCGTGCCGTACGACGTCTTCATCGCCAACGCCGATCCCGCCACGGTGCGCCTCCAGCTCGACGTGGGCAACATGCTCATGGGCAAGGGCGACCCCCACGCCTATCTCGCCCGGTACCGCGACCGGTATTGGAGTTTCCACCTCAAGGACGTCGTGGCGGACGGATCGCGTGACACCGAGCTGGGGCACGGCGCGTTCGATTTCCGGAAGTTCCTTGCCGCGGTGCCCGACCTCGCGCGCAAGCCGTGCTTCGTGGAGCAGGAGGGCGCGCGCGACTCCATGGCCAGCGCAAAGCTCAACTATCGCTACCTGTCCGCTCTCGAGTTTTAGTACTGGCAGTTCGCAGTGCTCCCGCGCGCCGACTCCTCTCTTCTCCTTGTCCCTTGCGATGATGCCGATCAACCGACGCGACTTTCTCACCTCCGGCGCGACCGTTGCCGCCGGACTCGCCCTCGGTGCCGGACCGGCGCAGGGCGAGTCGCTGAAACCAGCGACAACGCCGCGCGCGGCACGACCCGTCGTCATCGCGTCGGCCAACGGGCTGCGCGGCGTGAGGGTCGCTCATGACCAGATTCTGCAGGGCACGGACACGCTCGATGCGATCATCGCGGGGGTGAACATTCAGGAGCTGGACCCCGATGACCAGTCGGTCGGACTCGGCGGTTTGCCCAACGAAGAAGGTGTCGTGCAGCTGGACGCGTCCTGCATGCATGGTCCCACGCGGCGCGCGGGGGCGGTGGGCTGCCTGGAGGACATCGCCACCCCCTCGCTGGTGGCGAAGGCGGTGATGGACTACACCGATCACATCATGCTCGTGGGGCCCGACGCCCGCCGGTTCGCGCTGCACATGGGCTTCAAGACGCAGAATCTCCTCACCGAGCGAAGCCGGCAGGACTGGATGCGGTGGAAGTCCCGGCTGAACAAGGGCGATGCGTGGCTCGATCACGACGACAACCTGCGCATCAAGTTCACCACCGGCACCATCAACATGAACGCGGTCAATGCTGCGGGCGACGTTTCGTCGTGCACCACCACCAGCGGCATGGCCTGGAAGGTGCCCGGTCGCGTGGGCGACTCACCGATCGTCGGCGCGGGTCAGTACTGCGACAACCTCGTGGGTGCCGCCGGCTCCACCGGGCGCGGCGAGGCAAACATCAAGGTGTGCGGCGCCTTTCTGGCCGTGGAGTTCATGCGGAATGGCGACGCGCCCGAGCAGGCCCTGATGAAGGTCATGGAACGCGTGATCGCGATGACCGAGTCGCGCCTGCTGGCGCCGAACGGGCGTCCCTACTTCGACCTCACGTTCTATGCGGTCACGAAGGACGGTCGGTATTCCGGCGCGTGCGCGTACGAGGGCACCTCGTTCGCTGTCTGCGACGAGAAGGGCGCACGGCTGGAGTCGTGCGCGTATCTCTACCGGAAGGACCAGCGGCCGAAGGCGTAGCCGCCGACGCACTGCGTCAGGCGATGGCGAGGCCGGGCGTGAGTGGACCCGGCGCTGCGTCGTTAGGGTTGCGGCGCTTCTCCGGCACCTCGACCTCCGCACGGCCATCCAGCATGGGAGCGTTGGCCGTGACGGCACTCTTCTGCGCCGCACGCGCGAGGGTGTGGGCGAGCGCCATCACGTCCTGCGTGCGCGCGACCTGGGCGCCGGCGGCGAGTTGTGCGTCGCGGAGCGCCGCGGCCACTGCATCGGCTTCGGTGGCAGCCTCGGAAAGACGGTTGTCGAGCGCGTCCACCAGCGGGCCCGCCTGCGCCAGTGCTTCCTCGCGCTCCGCGTCGGGGGCGAGTGCGAGGCGCAGCGAGCGTTCGAGCTCCTGCAGCGCCGTGCCCTCCCGAGCCATCAGCTCGCGCGCCGCAGCGAGTGCTGATGCGCCGTCGCTCGCCGCGTTGCGCACGCGACCCGCACGTTCCAGGACCTCGGTGACCAGCGCGTCCGTCCGTTCCGCGGCTTCGGCAGAACTCTTGGCGAGACGACGCACCTCGCCCGCGACCACCGCGAAGCCGCTGCCCTGCTCACCGGCACGCGCGGCCTCCATGGCGGCGTTCAGGGCGAGCAGTTTCGACTGCCGGGCCATCTTGCGCACGAGCGCGACAAACTCGCGGATCGACTCGGCCGACGTGGTGAGCGCATCCAGCTCGTGTGAGGCGCGCTGGAGCTGATCCGACACACCCACCGCGGCGCGCGAGCCGCCGAGCAGCTGCGACGCGGCAAGGGTGGATGTGTCACAGGCGCCGCCGAGACGCTCGAGGGCCGCGCGCTGTTCACGAGCAATGACGTGCGCCGCCTTCGCCGCTCGCGCGCCGTCGTCCTTCATCGCGCGCAACGCGTCTGCCAGTGCCAGCATGCGGTGTCCGGATGCGGAGATGCCTTCCATCGTGCGCTGGCCTCCAGCTTGCACCGACGCGAGTTGCGTGGACAGGTCGGCGGAGCGCGATGCGTTTTCGCGGGCGTTGTCTCGCTGGGAGCGGAGGAGCGTCCGCGTCTGACGATGCATCTCGCCGATCGCGCTCGAGAGCGCCGCCAGCGGTCCGTGGGCGACCTCGGAGGGCTCCGTCACGAAGTCCCCGCGCTCGGCGGCGTGCACGGCGTCCAGCAGCGCGCGTGCGTCGGCACCGGTCGATGGAGCCTTCGCCCAGATGAGCACCGCGGCCATCACGGCGGCGAGCCCCATCGACGTGCCGGCCACGGCGACCAGGGTGACTGCTGAGGCGTCGGAGAGCTGCGTCCACGCCAGCCACGAGCAGGCCGCGGCGAGCGCGGCACCAATGACGCCGGCGACGACAGGTCCGTTGGCGACATCGAGCAGCGCGCGGACGGAGCCGCGCTTGTCTGCCTTCATCGTCCCGCTAGATTCCGTCAAGCAACTACCTCCCCAGCGTCTGATACGGCGCATAAGGCGCTATGCGCCATTGGCTTACCATGACATCTCCGAACTTCTCCGACGACGCCGTCGATCCCGGTGCGTACGATCCCGCTGCCCTCGAGGCCAAGTGGCAGCAGCGCTGGCGTGAACTCGGAACCAATCACACCGACATTTCGGGGGGTGACCGTCCGTTTTACGCGCTGATGATGTTTCCCTACCCGTCCGCCGAGGGGCTGCACGTCGGCAACCTCTTCGCGTTCACAGGGAACGACATCTTTGGACGATTTCACCGGCAGCAGGGGCACACTGTCTTCCAACCCCTGGGTTACGATGCCTTCGGTATCCACTCGGAGAACTACGCGCTGAAGGTCGGGGTGCACCCTATGCGCCTCATCCCGAAGAACATCGCCAACTTCCGCCGGCAGCTCGAGCGAGCCGGATTGATGATCGACTGGCGCTATTCGCTCGATACCACCGCGCCCGACTATTACGCGTGGACCCAGTGGGTCTTTCTGCAACTCTACAACCGCGGGCTGGCGTACAAGAAGAAGGCGGCCGTCAACTGGTGCCCCAGCTGCAAGACGGTGCTGGCCAACGAGCAGGTGGTGGCCGGCGCCTGTGAGCGATGCGGCACGGTGGTTGAGCAGCGCTTTCTGGAGCAGTGGTTCTTCCGCATCAGCGACTACGCCCAACGCCTGTTGGACAACCTCGAGCGGCTCGACTGGTCGGACACCACTCGCATGGCGCAGCGCGACTGGATCGGTCGCAGCGAGGGCGCGCAGGTGCGCTTTTCGGTGGCCGTCGCGCCCGGCGCGACGACGGATGCCACGCACCTCGCGGTGTTCACCACGCGCCCCGACACGATCTTTGGCGCGACGTACATGGTCCTCGCGCCCGAGCACCCGCTGGTGGAGCAGCTCACGACGGACGCGCAGCGCCCGGCGGTGAGCGCGTACCGGGAGCGCTCGGCGCGGCAGGACATTGTCTCGCGCAAGACGACGAAGGAGAAGACGGGGATCTTCACCGGTTCCTTTGCCTTGAATCCGGCCACCGGGAAGGAAATCCCGATCTGGATCGCCGACTACGTGCTGATGGAATACGGCACGGGCGCCATCATGGCGGTGCCCGCGCACGACGAGCGCGATTTCGAGTTCGCGACGAAGTTCGGGCTCGACATCGTTCGTGTGGTGGCGGCGGAGGGCGAGGACGCGGGCACTCCGTTGGACGCGCCGTTCACCAACGACGAGGGCGGGCACATCGTGGCGTCGGCGCAGTTCGACGGCATGCCGGTGGCCGAGGCGAAGGCGGCCATCACGCAGTGGCTGTCGGGGGGCGAGCATGCCACGCCGGTGACGAACTACCGCTTGCACGACTGGTGCATCTCACGCCAGCGGTACTGGGGCCCGCCGATCCCGATCATCTATTGCGACAGCTGCGGCGCGCAGCCGGTGCCGGTCGCCGACCTGCCGGTCGTGCTGCCGGACATTCCCGATTTCAAGCCAGACGACTCCGGTATCTCTCCCCTGGCCCGGCACGCCGAGTGGTACCATGCGCCGTGCCCCCGCTGCGGCAAGGACGGGCGGAGGGAGACCGACGTCTCCGACACGTTTCTCGACAGTGCCTGGTACTTCCTGCGCTATCCCAGCGTGGGGCACGACGAGGCGGCGTTTGACCCGTCGATCACCAGGAAGTGGCTGCCGGTGACCTCCTACATCGGCGGCAACGAGCACGCCGTGTTGCACCTGCTGTATGCGCGCTTCATCACCATGGTCCTCCACGACATGGGCCACATCGACTTCGAGGAGCCGTTCACGCGCTTCCGCGCGCATGGGCTCATCGTGCGCGACGGTTCGAAGATGTCGAAGAGCCGCGGCAACGTGGTCAATCCCGACCAGTTCGTCGAGCAGTGGGGCGCGGACTCGTTCCGCACGTACCTGATGTTCCTCGGCCCGTACGAGGAGGGGGGGGACTTCAGGGACGGCGGCATCAGCGGTGTGCGCCGCTTCCTCGAGCGCTTGTGGCTGGCGGCACGCGTCGCGCACAGCGATGGCGTCCCGGACCCGGTGGTGCAGCGCAAGCTGCACCAGACCATCGCCAAGGTCTCGTCGGATATCCCGCGCCTGAGCTACAACACCGCCATCGCCGCGATGATGGAGTACATGAACACGCTGCGGAAGGGCGAGCGCGTGCCGCATCGCGCCGAGGTGGAGCCCGTCGTACAGCTCGTGGCCCCCTTCGCGCCGCACATCGCCGAAGAGCTGTGGGAGCGCTTCGGGCACTCGGCCAGCGTCTTCGACAGCGGCTGGCCGGCGTTCGATGCCGACCTGGCGCGCGAGGAAACTGTGCAGCTGGCGGTGCAGGTGAACGGGAAGCTGCGCGGCACGCTCACCGTCGTGCCCCATATCACGCAGGACGACGCGGTGGCGGCCGCGCGCGCCGAGCCGGGCATCGCCAAGTTCCTCACCGGCGAGGTGCGCAAGATCATCTTCGTCCCGCGCCGGCTGCTGAACCTGGTGGTGTGAGCGGAGAAACGTGACGCGGCCCCCGGGAGTGATCCCGGGGGCCGCGTCGTTTCCAGTGCCGCCTCAGCTGATCGTGATGGCCTTCATCATGCCGTGCGCGATGTGCGGCTGGCCGTCCGTCTTGTCGGGAATGAAGCAGAGCAGCACGTACTCGCCGGCCGGCAGGTCCACCGGCAGGTAGACTTCCGCCCCGCCGGGCATCGCGGAAATTCCTCCCATCGGCGTGGCCGGCGGTGGCCCCTCGTACGTCTCGGCCCACTTCATGAAGTCCGCCACCGTCTTGCCCGGTGCGAGCTGCGCGATGAACATCTCGTGCGACTGCGGAGCGGTGTTCGTAAGCTTGATCATGTGCTTGCCCGCCGTGAGCGCCGGCGTGATTTCCCACGCGTAGTCGGACATCACGATGTTCACGTCGGCCACCGGGGCGGCGGCAGCGGTAGCCGGCGCTGGCGTGACGACCAGCGGGCGCGTCATTCCCTTCATGATGTGCGGCACCCTGTCGGGGGTGTCGATGAAGCACACCATCGCGTAGTTGCCCGGCTCCAGCGCCAGCGTGATGGACTGTTCGCCCCCAGGCACCGGGGAGTTGGGTCCCGCCACGTCGTGGATCCAGCTCGGCGGCGCGGTACCGGGCTTCATCTCACCCATGGCCGTGGTGAAGTCCTCGTACGACTTCCCGTCACCGATCTTGATGAGCTGCACGTGATGCAGATCGGGCCCCTCGTTCACGAGTCGCAGCGTGGTCATGCCGCCGGCGACCGTGTCGGGTGCCTCGAACGCGAAATCACGGGCGATGATCGTTACCGTGGGAGGAGGAGCGGCCGCCGCCAGCGAGTCCGCGGAGGCGGCGGATTGCGTGTCACCACCGGCGCACGACGCCAGCAGCAAAAGGGCGGCACAGCGGGAAACGGGAAGACGCATGCTTTGCACTCCGTTCGGGGGGAGACGTGCCCGAGTGTTCATCGCTCCCGGGCACGGCCATACTGCCTCCATTTCCCCCTGCGTGCAAGTTTGCGTCATCGTCGTGCCGGTCCACGCGCGGGGGCGCGAGATGTGCGCGCCTCTTGAAGCCGCGCGCGCACCGCCGCACTATCGCCGCATGACAGACGCCCGTACGCTCATCGTTCCGCACACCGATGTGGAGCGCCTGCTCCCCATGCCCGCGTGTATCGACCTCATGGCCGACGCGCTGGCCGCTACGGCCCGTGGCGACGCGATGCTCCCGCTGCGTCAGGTGCTGCGGCTTCGCGGAGGACGCGATGCGTTCGCCGTGATGCCAGCCGTGCTGGGCGGCGCCATCGGCGCCAAGGTCATCACGGTATTTCCGGGCAACGACGCCACGCCATTCGAGTCGCATATCGGCGTGGTCCTCTACTTCGACGACACGCACGGGCGTCTGCTGGCCATCATCGACGCCAGCTCGGTCACCGCCATCCGAACGGCGGCCGTGTCGGGGTTGGCGACCCGCCTGTTGTCGCGTCCCGACGCCGACGACCTCGCCATCCTTGGATCGGGCGTTCAGGCCATGACGCACCTCGAGGCCATGCTCGCCGTGCGGTCCCTGCAACGGGTGCGGGTGTGGAGCCGGAGCGTCGAGCGCTGCTCGGCGTTCGCCGGCTGGGCGCAGCGACGCTTCGGTATCGGCGTCGAGGTGAGCCCCTCGGCGCAGGAGGCGGTACGGGAGGCCCACATCGTCTGCACCGTCACCGCGTCGCGTGAACCCGTGGTGCTCGGCAGCTGGCTGTCACCCGGCGTGCACGTAAATGCGGTGGGTGCATCGGTGCCCACCGCGCGGGAACTCGACACCACCGCTGTCGTGCAGAGCCGCCTGTTCGTGGACCGGAAGGAGTCGGCGATGAACGAGGCCGGCGACTTCCTCATCCCGCGGCAGGAGGAGGCGATCGACAACTCCCACATCGTAGGAGAACTCGGTGCCGTGGTCACGGGTGAGGTGAAGGGCCGCCAGCACGCGCACGAGCGCACGCTCTTCAAGTCGTTAGGCCTGGCGGTCGAGGACGTGGCCGCGGCGCGCTTCATCTATGAGCGGGCCCGCGCCGAGAACACGGGCACCTGGATCGAGCTCGGCGGCCTCCGGCCGCCCGTGGCATGACCCTGCCCTCGCAGATCCCGCTCGACGCAATTCGCGACGCGCAGGTACGCCTCCGGGGGCTCGCCCTGCGCACGCCGCTGGTGAAGCTGCGGACGCCTCCGGGCGGTGATGAGATCTGGCTGAAGCTCGAATCACTGCAGCCTATCGGCTCCTTCAAGATCCGTGGCGCCGGCAACGCGATGCGGCTGGCGGACCCCGCCCGGCTGCGCGATGGCGTCTGGACCGCCAGTGCTGGCAACATGGCGCAGGGCGTGGCGTGGTGCGCGCAGGAAATGGGCGTGTCGTGCACCGTGGTGGTGCCCGACCATGCGCCTGCCACCAAGACGTCCGCCGTGGAGCGGATGGGAGGGCGCATCGAGCGACGGCCGTTCGACGCGTGGTGGCGCCTGCTGGTGGAGCATGGATCTCCCGATTTCCGCGGCCTCTTCGTGCATCCCGTGGCTGACCCTGCGGTGATCGCGGGCAATGGCACCATCGCGCTCGAGATCCTCGACGAGCTGCCAGACGTGGATGTCATCGTCGTCCCGTTCGGCGGTGGCGGCTTGAGTTGCGGCATCGCCTCGGCCACCCGGCAGCTCGCCCCCCACGTGCGCGTGGTGGCCGCAGAGGTGGACACCGCCGCACCGCTCACGCCCTCCCTTCGCGACCGCGCGACACGTCAGGTGGAATACACGCCGAGCTTCGTGGATGGCATCGGGAGCAGCGGCGTGCTGCCGGCCATGTGGCCGCTCGTGTCGAATCTCGTCGACGGCACGATGGTCGTGAGCGTGAACGAAGCGGCCGATGCCGTGCGTACGCTGGTGGAGCGTTGCCGGCTCGTGGCGGAGGGCGCAGGTGCCGCGGCGGTGGCGGCGACGCTTGCGCTCGCATCGGGTCGGGCGCTTTCGTGGGAGAGCGAGACCGCGGCCGGCCGACGTTCCGCGCGCCCCGATGGCCGGCCACGTCGCCTGGTGACCGTGGTGTC
>JBDSVW010000258.1:0-26687 GCA_039927015.1 Gemmatimonadaceae bacterium
TGCGGCAACGGGCGGCGGGAGGCATAGGCGACGGACGACACGAGGCCGGACCACCAGGCTCGGTGCGCCGCCGGCGCCTCGTCGCCTCCTTGCATGCGCCAGCGCCACGTCTCGTCGAAGCCCACCAGCACGACCCTGCCTAACGACTCGCGGGCGGCGACGACGACGGGCCGCCGTTCGCGCCACTCGAGCACCACCGCGTCGCGAGCGACGGAGCGCAGCGCGATGGCGCGCAGTCCGGCACGGGGCGTCTCGGTGGCCAGCGCGCCGGGCGTGGCGCGCAGCGTATCCGCGACACGCGCGGGTAGCAGCGCGACGAACGCGGGAGCCTGCGCCGCGGCCGCCGACAGAATCACGCCGCCGCCGTCGCGCACGAATCGCCGGATCGCGGTGGCCATCGAGGCGGCGCTCTCATCGAGCGCGATCACCGCGGAATAGTGTGCGGTATCCAGCGTCGATGTCGCCCCCTGCAGCACGGGCGCCTGTGACGTGACGACGAATCGCGTGTCGACGCTCCATCCGCTTTCTTCCAGTGCAGCGGCAACGAACTTTCCCTCCCATCCGGCGCGCGCCAGCACCAGCACGGGATGCAGCCACTGGGAATCAACGACCGCGCTCGTCAGCGCACTGGAGAGCGAGGCGCCGGCGAGATGCGCACGCACGCTGCCGGCGACCGTCACTTCGAGCACGTGCACGCCCGTCTCGCCGAGCGTAGTGGAATCCACCGGCCCGGCCGCGTCGCGCAGTGCAACCGTGCTGCCCGGGGCGCCCACGATCGTCAGTCGCGCGCGTCCCGACGGATCGGCGAGCGGCTGGATGGTCAGGCTCGGCGGCTGCCGTGCACCGGGGGCGTCCCACGTGACGCGCGTACCCGCCCGGTCCAGCGCCCGCAGCCAATCCCGCTCGTGCTCGCCGGGCAGTGAGTCGAGCGTGGCGTGCAGCGCTCTCGGTGCGTTCTCGACACTCGTCGTGAGTGCGGCGGACAGCGCCGCCGTTGACGCAATGCGCAGTGAAGGTTGCTCGGCGGGAACACGGTGCCAACCGCGCCAGAGCAGCAGCGCGAGGGCAGCGAGCGCGAGTCCCCGCAGGGCGCGCTCCCCGAGCACTCGAGCCTCAGCGCGTGAGGGCATAGACCACGATGTTCACGCCGAATCGCGTGTTGTCGACCGAGTAGAAGCGCTTGTTGTCGGGATGAAAGTTCCACTCCGACGAGTAGTCCTTGTTGCTGTAGAGCACACTGATGCGGCTGCCGCGCATGGCCGCCAGGAGGTACGGGTGCACGAGGTTGTCGCCCCACCCGTTCAGTTCGTGCGACGTGTTGGGCGGTCCGTCCTCGAAGCGGAAGAATGCGGAGTAGAGCTCGTGGTGCGACGGCAGCTTCGTGAGCGTTCCCGCGACGCGCTGCAGCTCGTCGGTGGCGGTACGGTGAAACATGCCGTCCACGTCGTGGTTATGGTCGTCCACAAACAGCATGCCGCCGCGCGCAAGAAACTCGGTGAGCATGGCGCGCTCCTGTGCGGTGAAGCGCACCGGCAAGTGCCCCGTCAGGTATAACAGGGGATAGCGCATCACGTCGGGCGAACCAAGCGGCACCACCACACCGGTGGGTGCCACCGGCAACTCGGTATAGCGTGCGATGGAATCGATGAGGTTGACGGGCAGCAGCGGCGCTGAATCCCAGTCGCCGGATTCGTATTGCGCGGTGGCGAACACGAACTCGCTCATCGCACGCTTCCCCACGCGGACAGCGAATCCCGCGCGACGAGGCCATCGTCGAGGGCACGGCGTGCCCGCAGCAGCGACGCGGTAGCATCGCGGCTGGCGCGCACATCCTCGGCCGCCGCCTCCAGCGCGCGTGCGGCGGCAGGATGCCGCTCCACCACCGCCAGGCGCAAGACGACGAGCGAGTCGACGCCACGGCCGGGATCGCGCAGCAGCGTCTCGATCGCCCGCCCGAGGCGCGACACCAGCACCACGGTCGCCGTATCAAGCGGGGCGCGTGGCGAGCGCGTGGTGGGATCGCCGCGCTCCTTGCCCTGCATGCGCACCCGTTCGAGGTCGATCACGACGCGCGGCGGCATGCCGCGCAGGTAGATGCGCTCGGCGTTGCGCGCGCGCTGGATGGCCGCGAGTGCGCGATACATGGGCGGAAGCGCGCGCCGCGGTTCGCCGCCATCCAGGGCGCGCCCCGCGTCCCACATGGCGTTGTACGCCTCCAGCATTGGCCGGTTGATTGCCACCACCGGACTCTCGTCGTGCTCGACATCCAGCGGGCTCCCGCTAATGGCGGTCGCCTTCTCTGCCGCCTTCAGGAGCTGTTCCGGAGTGAGCTTGCCCTCGGCCGGCAGGTCATCGCCCGTGTGATCGTGACCGTCGCCATGCGAATGCTCCCCGCCGCCCCCTTCGTCGCCGAGGCGCGCGAAGATGATGTCGCTCACCTGCCGGCGCAGCCGTGCCTGGTCGCGGCCAATGCCGCGTGACTCCTGCGAAACCTTGGCGGAGGACGTCGTGCGCGCGCGCTTCACCAGTGCCTCGGTAAGGTTGATGAGCATGCGCTGGCTGAGGATGGACTTGTCCACCTCGGGCGGGGCGGCCTGGTCCACGGCAACGGAGTCGTACTCCCCCGTGCGGGCGATGCGAATGGCCCGCGAATCGGAGCTGCCGATGCCGGGGCCCGTGACGTTGTTGCGATCACGCGCGACGGCGCGGATGTGCAGCACGTCGCCGGGACCGAGGCCAAGCGAGTCGAGACGAAGCACCGCGCGGAGGGCCGCCGTACGCGCGCCCGCCGGCCGAGTGGCGCCTAACGTACCGCTCTTGAAGGTGAAGCGCTCTCCCTCACCCGAGCTCACGATGTAATCGAATGACGCGGAAGCGAGTCCGTAGTCGTCGCGCGCGTCGGCGGTGAGCGTCATCACTCCGGTGGCACTGCGCATCACCGAGTCGCGTGGCGGCGTGCGCAGCAACACCACAGGCGCCGAGTCGGGGAGCGGCTCGAGCGCGATGAGGCGCGAATCACCAACGTTCGCCGCGCCGCTTCCCACCTTCGCTGCGGAGTCGGCCGCGCGACGGAGCGTAAGCAGCGCGCGGACGACGCCCGTGGTGAATACCGCGCTCCATCGCCCGTTCGCGTTCATTACCGGCAGCGCCCGGCCATCGATACTGGCGAGTGTGGGAACGCGCGAGGTGCCGCCGGAGAGTTCAAGGCGACTGCCGGGCAGTGCGCGCACGAGCGCTTGCGACACGAGCGTGCTCTCGCGGACGCCCGAATACGCGGGCGAAACGATGCGTGCCCGTACGGCGCCTAACGACACGTCCATCGTGGCGGCGCCTGCGGCACGCGCTCCCGAGGTGCGCGTGCCCGGCACCTCGCTCGAAAGCCGCGGAACCGTGACCCACAGGATGAGCCCGGCCAGCGCGATACCAGCGGGAAGGATCAGCGAATGCTGGAGCGCGGATCGTGCCGGCGATTCCCAGTCGGCGGCGTTCACCGCGCGCTCGAGCGAGGGATTCACGACACTACCGTCGTCCACCGCGCTCACGAGTGCGTAGCGAAGTACGGGGGTACGCTCCTCGATCCAAAGCGCCGTGCGCTGCACCGTCAGCCCCGACGGGGCCGTCCGTCGCCAGAGAAGCCACGCGGCCACCAGCGCGACCGTGGCGGTCAGCGCGCCAGTTATAGCGGGCGACAGGTTCCCGAGGCGCGCGGCGGCCAGCACCGTTCCCGCTGCTCCTGCCGCGACGAGGGCGCACCGCGCCGCTAGCGTGGCCAGCAGCACCCTTCGCCACCGACCCACGCGTTCTGGCAGGGGCGACGATGCGGTGCGCGTCGCCGGGGGCGCGTTGCGCCTGGCGGTGCCATCGCCGAGTGGCTGCTGCGCGGCGGTGCCCGGAGCCGGCGGGCGAGCGCTCATGCCGCCTCCCGCGACGTGGCAACCGGGGCACGTGACCGCGCGCGAGCCGCCGCGGCTGCCCGCCTGCGCATCCACCACTCCACAACCAGCACCGCCGCCGTCAGCAGCAACAGGACGCGCCGAAGCCACAGCGAATCCTCAGGCGGCAGCGCTCTTCCGCCCTGCCTGGTGGCGGGGATGGCGGGCGCCGCAGCGAGACGTGCAAGCGCTTCCGGCGCGACGGGGGTCCAGTCGATGTCGCCGCAGGGTGCCGACAGTCCCGCGGCCAGAGCGAGCATGCCCGGCCGCAACACGTCATCGCCCACCTCTGCCGGCTGGAATCCCGCCGAGCGAATGCATCCCGATCCCGTGAACCACTCGCGCACCGCCGCGGTTCCGTCGCCCCAGCGAAGCATCACGTCGCCAGTGCTCGCTGCGAGCGCATCGCGTACGAAGCGGCCGCTCACGGCGAGATCCCGTGCGGCGAGAACTTCCGCCGCCCCCGTGTTCTCGCTGCCCGTGCGGGCGGGCCAGGCGACGACCACCCCTCCTCCGCTCGCGAACGCAGAATCCTCAGTGGTGGGTGGGCCGCGTCGCACACGCAGCGCGCGCGCCGAGCGTTCGAGTGGTGCGAGCGCAAACGCCGCACCCACCGGGTCATCGGCTGGCGGAACGCGTCGCGAGAAAGCGGGCGCCGTGACGGGCGCTGTGACGGGCGCCGCGGCGGACGCCGTGGCAGGTTCCGTGTCGGGCGCGCTTCCGCGAGAGACGGCATCGCCCCGGCGGCTCCGCGCGACGGCCGCGCCCACGCTGTCGCGTGCCGTCACATGTAGCAGGGCCACACGCCCCGGCCATTCACCGCGGATCGCCACCGTGGCCGCGTCCCAGCTCTCCCGAGCAAAGGGGGACACGACCGCGATCTCCACCGACTCGAAGGTGCGAGCCAGCCGTCGCGCCTCGCGCACCGCAACGATCAACCCCGCGCTCAGTACCCCTCGTGCCTCCGCGCGCGCGCCGAGCGCGCTGTCCGGGAGCAGGCGCGCCACGCTGTCCACACGCACACGTGAAACGAAGTCGGCACCCCTGGCGCTGACTCGCGCGCTGTCCTCCACCTCGGCGACACGCTGCACGGCGCGCGACGCGTCCATGACGACCACGCGGGCGACCCCGCGCAGCGCAGGGGTGCGCGCAGGACGGGAGAGCGCGAGGCCAGCCAGCAGGAGGGCCAGGACGCGTAGCGCGAGCAGCAGCGGATCGTTCAGCCGCCGTACGCGGACGAGCGCGCGAGGGGACGCCCCTGGGGCGAAGCGTGCCGTGGGGAGTGGCGCGGGCGTGGGACGGCGCCACGCCAGCAGGTGCAACGCCCCCACACCGGCCGCTGCGACGAGGGCCGCGAGCAAGTACCCGGGGGCGAGCAGCGTGGGCATCAGCTGCTCCGCCCGGGGGCGGCGGTCACGATGCCGCGCACGAGGCGCGCCACGTCATCCTCGGCTTGCACCTGGCGATAGGCCGCGCCGGCCAGGCGCCACGCCCGTGCCGTCTCGGCGCGCCACTCGGCGTAGCGGCGGAGGTACACCTCGCGCGTCTCGGCATCCATCGGTCGCTCGATGGCGGGATCCTCCGGGTCCACGACCAGCGACACGCCGCCCGGCGGATCGAGCTCGCCACGCGAGGTGATGTGGATGACGTGGACGTCCCCCCCGGCGCCGTGACGCGCTGCGGCGTCGTGTCGCAGCGCCTCCTCGTCACCGAGCAGGTCGGACACGATCACGAGCCGCGCGCGCGCCGGGATGTGCAGCGTCGCGGGCGCGAGTGGCGCGGAGCCGCCGGGCTCCACGCTGCCTAACGTCGCGATGAGCTCTGGCACGACGTCGGACCGCGTGCGTGCGCGCACCTGCAGCGTGCCATGCCCTCCGACGATGACCGCTCCCACCGGATCGCCAGCGCGCTGGGAGATGGCAGCCAGCGCGACGGCCAGCGCGCACGCGGTGCGCCACTTGGTGTGCGCGGGCGCCGGATATCGCATGGAGGCGGTCGCGTCGACGAGCAGCCACGTGGGATGGACCGCGCGATCGTCGGAAAGCCGGATGAACGCGCGGTCGCTGCGGGCCAGCAGCTTCCAGTCGAGCTGCCGCGGGTCGTCGCCCTGCCGGTAGAGGCGGTACTCGCTCAGTTCGGGGGCACGGCCGCGCAGGCGGGAGAGGTGGGAGCCGGTATGCACGCCCCCCACCCGGCGGCGCGCCGGCCAGGTGAGGCCGCGAACCGCGTCGAGAATGGAACCGTACTCGCGCGGGATGGACATCGGAGTTTCGTCAGGCGGCGGTGTGGGGGGCCCCCCCCACAGGGAAGCTACCAGCCGCCGGCGTCATCACCGGTATCATTCCGCCGCCCCCCATCCCCTAGATCCGCACGCCGCTGGATGGCGCGGCCACCCGCTCCATCACCTCGCGCACGATCTGCTCCGCCCCAATGCCCTCGGCCTCGGCCGCGAAGTTCGGCAGCACGCGATGGCGCAACACGGGTGGCGCCACGCGCCGGATGTCCTCCGGCGAGACCGCCATCCGCCCCGAGAGCAGGGCATGCGCCTTGGCACCGAGGATGAGCGCCTGCCCCGCCCGCGGTCCGGCGCCCCAGCGCGCGTACTTCGTCACCAGCTCGGGTGCCCCCTTCTGGTCGGGACGCGTCGCACGCGCCAGGGCCGCCGCATACCGCAGGGCCGGCTCACTCGCCGCCACGTCGCGCGTCAGCCGCTGCAACGCGAGCGTCTGCGCTCCGTCCAGCACCGCCTCCAGCTGCACGCTTGCGCGGCCAGTGGTGGCGCGCAGAATCGCGACCTCCTCATCCTCGTTCGGATATCCCACCCGGATGTCGAACAGGAAGCGATCGAGCTGCGCCTCGGGCAGCGAGTACGTCCCCTCCTGCTCAATCGGGTTCTGCGTGGCGAGCACGAAGAAGGGCTCGGGCAGCGACATGGTCTCCCCCGCCGCCGTGACGGAGTGCTCCTGCATGGCCTCGAGCAGCGCGGCCTGCGTGCGCGGCGGCGCGCGATTGATCTCGTCGGCGAGCACGATGTTGGCGAAGATCGGCCCGCGCACGAACCGAAACGAGCGTGCCCCGGTGGTGGCGTGCTCCTCGAGGATCTCGGTGCCGGTGATGTCGCTCGGCACCAGGTCGGGGGTGAACTGGATGCGGCGGAAGTCGAGGCGCATCGCGTCGGCCACCGACTTGATCATCAGCGTCTTCGCCAGGCCAGGCACTCCCACCAGCAGCGCGTGGCCGCCGGCCAGGATCGCCATCAGGATGTCGTCCAGCACCTCGCGCTGCCCTACGATGCGCCGCGACACCTCCTCGCGCAGGCGCGCCGCCGCCGCCAGCAACGCGTCGGGCGTCGTGGCCGCGGCGTTAGGCAGCGGGGAGAGGGACGAAGTGCTCAGCGGACGGGACGGCGACGGCGATTGGTGAGGAGAAAGATCGATCCCTCCTTGGCACCGGCGGCGGCGATCGACACGCTTTCGTCGAGCACCTCCCAGCCGGCGAGCTTCATGACGAACTGGTCCTTCCGCAGCGCCTCGTCGGGCATGAGCGCCTGCAGCGCCCGCTCCTTCACCACCCACACGGGCGTATCGGCCGGGGCGTCGACCTGAATCGTGTCCCACACCTCCGGCACCTGCACGCGAAGCGTGATGACCGGCTCGCTCCCCGTGCCGAGGCGGATGCCCTCGGGACGGGTGCGCAGCTGTGCGGTGAAGGGAGCGCTCATGCGACAACCTCGGGCGCCGGCACAGCGGCCGATGCATGGGGCAGGATGGAGAAGAAACGCGAGACCTGCGCGTCGAACATATACGTCGAGGCCGTGACCAGCGTTGCGCCGTCGCGGGTCATCGCGTTGATGGCGATTTCCTCGCCGCCCTGCCCGCGCAGCGTCACGTGATGCGCGCTCTCCTGCTCCACGAACGCCGAGTAGATGTTGTTGCGCCGGGCGAAAAACTCCTTCGCTGCGTCCAGCACATCGGCCGGGGCCAGGGCGGTTGTCGTTTCCTGCAGCGTGCGTCGTTGCGTCATGCCGATATCACGTAGTCGTTAGGTTATCCCGTTCATCCACCCCGGGCTCGAACTCCAGCGGCAGCGAGACCGTGAACGCCGTCCCCTCCCCTGCCGCCGACACCAACTGGATGTCGCCACCAAGGAGCACGGCCAGCCGGCGCGCCAGCGCGAGTCCCAGCCCCGAACCGCCATAGCGGCGCGTGACAGAGCCATCCAGCTGGCGGAACTCGTCAAACACCAGCCCCTGCGCCTCCAGCGGAATCCCGATGCCAGAGTCGGCCACCCGGAACTCCACGCGATCCCCCACCATGCGCACGCCCGCCTGCACGAAGCCGCGCGGGGTGAACTTGAAGGCGTTGTTCAGCAAGCTAACGAGGATCTTCGTGACCTTGCGCCGGTCCGACCGCATTCTGGGAATGAGGGGAGGGGTCTCGCTCACCCGCAGCTCCACCTCCCCGGCGCGCCCGCTGGCAGCGGCGAGCGCTTCCTGCAGGGCGAGTTCCGGCTCGAACTCCTCGAGAAAGAGCGACACCTCGCCCCGCTTGAGGGTGGTGAGCTCCAGCAGGTCCTCGATCAGCTCCAGCAGGCGCTCGCTGGAGCGCTTTACGTGGAACAGGTCCTGCTTCTGCCCGTCGGTAAGGGGGCCCGAGAGCTCGTCCTGCAGGATCGCGATGTAGCCAAGGACCGAGGTAAGGGGGGTCCGCAGCTCATGCGACATGTTGGCGAGAAACTCATCCTTCGCCATCCGCGCCTCGAGCACGGCCCCGTATTGTCGTTCCAGCTCGGCGTTGGACTCGGTGAGCGCCGCGTTGGCGCGCCGCAACTGGTCGATCAGCGACGACTTCTCCGCGGTGGCCGCCATCTGGTCGGCCACCAGCCGCATCATCGCCCGCGACTCCTTTCCGCGCGCCCCCGATTCGGCGAAGTAGAACGTGACGGCGCCGAGCACCCGCGTGGCGGTCTGCAGCGGCAGCGCGACCAGTGACTTGAAGCCGAGCTCCGTGGCCACCTCTGCCCAGTCCTCGAGGTCACTGTCGGCGAAGACGTCGGGCACCTCGATGATCCGGCGCTCCGCCGCCGCCTCGCCACTGGGTCCGAAGCCCAGCCGCACCCGCATCTCCCCCAGCCACGGCTGGAAGCGGGGGGGCCAGTTGTGCGCTGCCGCCAGATGCATCAGCTCCGACACGCCGTCCACGAGATACACGGAGGCGAAGGTCGCGCCGAGCAGGGGGCTCACCCGGTCGAGCGCGAACTGAAACACCTCCTCGGGACGATCCGCGTTGAGGAAGGCGTGCACGATCTCCCGCACGGCCATCAGCTCGCGCACCGACTCCGCGGATTCCTCGGGCGGACGGGGCGGCGACATCCGGAGGCCTTCGGGGCTCTTGCGAAAGGTCTTTGGCACGGGCGGAGAGTCTAAGCTCCAGTGGCGCGGAGGAGAAGATCAGTGCACGAGCAAAATCGGACTCTTTCCACTACTTCTTCGGCAGTGACGCCCGGACCTCGACGTTGAACGTCAGTGCATGCGCCGGCATGGACAGCACCTGCGCCACCACCTCCGCCACATCCTCCGAGCGCAGCGCCCACTCCACCTTCGACCCGCCGGGCGACAACTCCGTGGCCACCGATCCCGGCATGACATTGGAAACCTTTACTCCGTACTCGCGCACCTCGAGCATCAGGCATTCGCTGAACGCCTGGACGGCGTGCTTCGTCGCGGCGTAGCCACTGCCACCGAGAAACGTGTTGCGGCCGGCGATCGACGAAATGTTCACGACGTGCCCGCGCCCCTGGGCAATCATGCCCGGCAAGAGCGCGCGCGTCACGTGATACAGCGCGTTCACGTTGACGTCCATCATCTCCGCCCATTCGTCAGGCGTGATGTCGATGAAGGGCTTCCGGTGCATCACCCCGGCGTTGTTGACGAGCACATCGCACGAGATGCCGGTAAGCGCGGTCGCAATGGCCGACGCATCGCGGAGGTCGACGTCGATGGCGGTGCACCGCCCCCCTTCCCCGGCGATCTGCGCGCCGAGCGAGCGCAGCGCGCCTTCGGAGCGTGCGAGGGCGACGATATCGTATTCGGGCGAGAGTCGGAGGGCGATGGCCCGCCCGATTCCCTTGCTGGCACCTGTGACTACGGCAACTGGCTTCATGGGCACTGGAAGGCAACGGGTGAACGAAAACCGACGGGCATCACATGTCCGTCATCCGCCGCACGATTCCGGTGACCAGCTGGACCCCGAAGCCGAGGGCGTCGAGGCTCACCCGCTCATCGTGGCCGTGCATCCGGTCCTCGTCTTCCTGAGAGAGCGGAAAGGGCAGCACGCCGTAGCAGGCAATGCCCGCCTTGCGTAGCGTCGCGGAATCGGTGGCGCCGGTGGAAAGATAGGGAACGGTCCGCATCGACGCGTCGAGCTCTGCCACGCTCTGCTCGATGGCGCGATACATGGGCGAGTCCACAGATGAGGGCGGTGCCGGCTGGCCGCTGGCGCGCGCAACGAGCGTCACCTGCTCGTCGTCCACGACCGACCGCAGTCGCGCCAGCACCGCCTCGATCTCCACTCCAGGCAGCGTGCGGATGTTCAGCGTGGCCTGCGCCTCGGTGGGAATCACGTTGGAGCGCGTGCCGCCACTGATGAGCGTGGGTGAGATGCCGTTGCGAAGCACCGCGTCCATGGAGGGCACCGACGCCAGCACTGCCGCGCCGCGGCGCACACGCTCGTCGTCGTCGGACGCAACGTCGGCCATGGCGACGCCGAGCGTGCGGTCGGGCCACACCGCGGACAGCTCGCGGAAGAAGGCTTGCGTCACCTCCGACAGCGCCAGCGGCTCCTGGTGCACGGCGATGCGGCCGATGGCTCGTGTCAGGCGCGCGATCGCGTTGCCCGCCAGCGGCACCGACGCGTGTCCCCCGGGCCCCCGCGCAGTCACGGTGATGTTGTGCGGGACCTTCTCGGCGCACTGCACGGCGCAGTAGAGCCGCCGTCCGTTCACCACCCGCACGCGCCCTCCCTCGTTGAGCGCGAACTCCGCGTCCACCAGGTCACGTCGGTGCTCGAGCACCCAGTCGATCCCGAAGATGCCGCCCGCCTCCTCGTCCGACGTGGCCAGCAGGACGATGTCACGCGAGGGCCGCCGACCCGTCGCCTCCACCGCAAGCCTAACGAGCTTCATGGCCATGAGGTTGCACGCCAGCATGCCCTTGTCGTCAATGGCGCCCCGTCCGTAGAGGAAGCCATCGTGTATCTCGCCACCGAAGGGCGGAACGGTCCATTTGTCGGCCTCGACACCCACCACGTCCATGTGCGCCATGAGCAGGAGGGGACGCTTGCTCCCGTCGCCGGCAATGCGCGCGATGAACGCGGCCCGCCCCGGCGCCGGCTCGTCGAGCCAGCGTTCGATGCCGGCCTCCTCGCAGACCGTGTCCAGGTATTGCGCCACCGCCAGCTCGTTGCCGGGCGGATTCACGCTCTCGATGCGAATGAGCGACTGGAGATGGGTCACCGTCTCGCGGGTGACGTCCTCCCAGTCGCGATGATGCGGCGGGGTCAGCATGAGGAACGGGGATGGAGGAAACCGGATGGCGGCGCCGCACGGTCGACGCCACCAGACGCAGCCGACTCAAGCCTAGCGGGGCACGGCGAGCGCCACAAGCGCAGCCTCGGCCCTACCCTCGCCCTCGGCACGGCCACGCCGCACATTGTCGGGGGTCCATCCGGAGAGAACCGCGCGCGTGACATCGTCCGAATCACCGAGGAGCGAGGAACCCGTGCGGCGCGAGGTCGGCGCCTCGCGCCGGCTGCTGGCCATCACCGAGTGGGAGCTGCAACGCATCCTGCTCGACATTCATGACGGCCCCGTGCAGCACATGTACGCGGCGCTCTCCCAGCTCGACCTGCTGGAGGCGGCGCTGGAACGAACCACGGGCCTCGACCCGGAGGTCGTCGTGCGCAAGGACCGCGTGCGCACGCTGCTCGAGAGCGGACTCACGGAGGTGCGCTCCTTCATCAGTGCATTCCGCGCCCCCGAGTTCGAGCACCGCCCCCTGCGCCAGCTGGTGGATGAACTCCTGCTGCAGCACGAAGACCTCACCGACACACAGATCCTCCTCGAGGCCGACGACGATCTCCCCGACGCCGACCTTCCACTGCGCATCGCGCTCTATCGCATCCTGCAGGAGGGACTCTCCAACGCCTACCGGCACGGCGGCGCCAGTCGCGTCGTCGTCCGGCTGCGGCGCCTCGGAGATGCCACGCCACCGCGCCTGCGGCTCGACATCATCGACAACGGGGCGGGCTTCGATGCCACCGATGCCCTTGGCGAGGCGCACTTCGGTCTTCGCGGTATGCGCGACCGGGTGGAGATGGTCGGTGGCACTTTCGCCCTCGCGAGCGCGGCCGGCCGGGGCACGAGCGTGACGGTCGAGGTGGACGTCCTGTGACCGACCGACTCCGTATCGTGCTGGCCGACGATCACGCCCTGGTGCTCGAAGGCCTGCGCTCGCTGCTGGACGCGCAGCCGGACATGGAGGTGGTGGGTGCCGCCACCGACGGCGCCGAGGTGATGGATCTGCTGCACGAGCACGCGCCTGACCTGGTGGTGCTCGATCTCGAGATGGGCACCATGAGCGGACTCGCCTGCCTCGAACGCATCCGGAAGGAGAAGGTGCCCGTGCGCGTATTGGTGCTCTCCGCCTACGGGGATGGTACCTCAATGCGAGCGGCGCTCGACGGCGGCGCCGACGGCTACGCCCTCAAGACCGATCCGCCGCGCCACACCGTGGATGCCATCCGCCAGGTGCACCGCGGGCAGCTCGTCTTCCCCCAGGCCGCCAAGCGGTGGCTGCTCGGCAAGTCGTCGTCACCGGACCCGCGGCAACTCACGGAGCGCGAGGAGGCGGTGCTCGCGCTGCTTGCGGAGGGCGCTGCGAACGCCGAGATCGCGCGCCGCCTGCGCGTGAGCGAGAACACGGTCAAGTTCCACCTGCAAAACCTGTACGTGAAGCTCTCAGTCGCCAACCGCACCGAGGCAGTGGCCGTCTACCTGCGGGAGCGCGCGCCGCGCCGTTAGGCACGCGGCGCGTCCGGCTGGCGGTCGCTACCCCGCCTGCCCGATGCGGCTGGCGATGTACTCGCGAGCCGAGGTGGCGGCGATGCGTTCCTGCTGCAGTGTGTCGCGGTCGCGCACGGTGAGCGTGCCGTCGCTCATGGTCTGGTTGTCGATCGTGAGGCAGAACGGCGTCCCGATCTCGTCCTGCCGCCGGTAGCGACGCCCGATCGCGCCACTCTCGTCGAGGAAGATCGGGAAGTGCGGACGCAGCTCGGCGGCCAGCTTGTCGGCAAACTCCGGCATGCCGTCCTTCTTGGTGAGCGGGAAAATGCCTGCCTTCACCGGCGCCAGCTGCGGATGGAGCTTGAGCACCACGCGCCCCTCGCTCTCCCCCGCCACTTCCTCCTCGTGGTAGCCATTGACGAGCACGGAAAGCGTGGTGCGATCCGCACCCACCGATGTCTCGACCACGAACGGGAGGTAGCGCCTGTTGTGCTGCTGGTCCACGTACTCCAGTCGCTTGGAGGAGTACTCCTGGTGGCGGCCCAGGTCGAAGTCGCCGCGATGATGCACGCCCTCAATCTCCTGGAAGCCGAGCGTCCCGCCGAAGTCAAACTGGATGTCGAACGCGGCGCGCGCGTAGTGTGCCAGCTCCTGCGCCGTATGCTGGTGGAACAGCAGGCGATCCTCGCGTAATCCGAGCGACTGGTGCCAGGCCATGCGCTGCGCCTTCCAGTACTCGAACCACTGCATGTGATCGGACTCCGGATCCACGAAGAACTGCATCTCCATCTGCTCGAACTCGCGCGTGCGGAAGATGAAGTTTCCCGGCGTGATCTCGTTCCGGAACGCCTTGCCGATCTGCGCGATGCCGAACGGCACCTTCTGGCGCGACGCCTGCTGCACGTTCAGGAAGTTCACGTAGATGCCCTGCGCCGTCTCGGGCCGCAGGTAGACCACCGAGGCCGACTCTTCGAGCGGACCCATGAACGTCTTGAACATCAGGTTGAAGTTGCGCGGCTCCGTGAGCTGGCAGTCGACGTGCTCGCCGGGATGCTTGCTCGGCTTCCGCGGGCACGCGGCATCCTCGAGTTTGTCGGCGCGAAAGCGGGCCTTGCAGGCCTTGCAGTCCACCAGCGGATCGGTGAAGCCCGCCACATGTCCCGACGCTTCCCAAACCCTGGGATGCATCAGGATGGCCGCGTCCAGTCCCTCGATGTCGCCGCGGGCGCGCACCATCGCGTGCCACCAGCGGTCCTTCAGGTTCTTCTTGAGCTCCACGCCCAGCGGGCCGTAGTCCCAGACGGACCCCGTGCCGCCATAAATCTCGGACGATTGGAAGATGAAGCCGCGCCGCTTGCACAGCGACACGAGTTTTTCCATGACGTCGGGATAGGACATGGGGCCGAAAGAAGGTGTGAGAGCTGGAGGGAGGACGTCCGAAGGGACAACGTGGGATTATAACACGGCGGCGAGGACTTTCCGCCCGCGCGGCCGGTTGCGCCTGCCCGAGGACCTGGCAGACGCTTAGGTGTGCGGGCACTGCGCGAGCTGCGCGGCGGTCGCCGACAGTCGCCGACAATCAGGGCGTCAGCACGCGATACCAGGCGCTGAATGCCCGCTCGTGAAAGGCGGGATTGAAGAGCTGCCACTCACCTAACGAGGTGGACAGCCGGAAGTCCGCGGCTGCCTCGCCGGCCGTCATGCCCTGCGCCCTCGCCCGCCGAGCCGCGGCCTCCACCTCGTCCAGCATCGCCGCGTACCCGGCCACCTCGCGCTCCCCTGCCAGCGCCCCATGTCCCGGCACGTACCGTGTCTCTCGCGACCGTCGCAGCTCGCGGACCGCGGCGGAAAGGGCCAGCGGGTCAGTATCGACGTAGTTCGGGAACATGCCGTTCCAGACCAGGTCCCCGCAGAACACGACGCTGGGATCGTCGACTTCCACGGAGACGTCGCTCGACGTGTGCCCTCGTCGCGGCACCAGTCGCACGGTGCGCTCGCCGAGATCGATGGACGCCGATTGCCCCGTGGAGATGTGCGCCGCGCCGCGCAGCGCCTGCGTGCGCGCGTCATCGGCGGGCGCGTTGCGCGTGAGCACCTGGTCGCGGGTCGGCCCCGTCACCATCAGCTGTGGCTGCCCCTCGCCGGCGCGATACCCGGCGACGCCATTGGAGTGGTCCGCGTGGTAGTGCGTCACCACCACGTGCGTCGGCCATCGCCCCGTGAGCGTGCGTGCCTGCCCGGCCAGCCAGGCAGCCCCGGCCGGCGTATTGAAGCCCTCAATCGCCATCACCCCGCTTTTCCCGGCGATGATGCCGCCATTTGAGAGCGTGGTGCGATCCCCGTTGAGTGGGTTGGAAATCAGCGCCCAGATGCCGTCCCCGACCGCTTCCAGGCGCCCGAATGGCTCCTGCGCCACGATCACGGCGCCGTCCGTTCCCTGTGCCCACAGCGCGCGCCGGCGGGGCGTCAGGCAGGCGGCGGCAAGCGCGAGGTGGCTCGCGCAGCTCACGAATTCGCGACGGCTCACGGGCGGCGACATGGCAGGTGGGGTTCAGGTGTCCAGTTCGCGACTCAGGCGCGGCGGCGGCGGCGGTGCGGTGCCGAGCAATCGCGCGGCGATGAAGTCGCCGTGAAAGCGTCCATTCTCGATGAAAATCTTGTTGGCGTCGTACCCCGCCGTCACCACGCCCGCGATGAAGAGGCCCGTCACGGGAGTCTCCAGTGTGGACCGATCGTGCTGCGGGATGCCCGTCTCCCCGTCGATCGGCACGTGGGCGTCGCGCAGGAGGTCCACGTTAGGTGCGAAGCCGGTGAGCAGGTACACCTGGTCGGCCGGAAGCGCCGCGGCGGTGCCGTCGTCGCGCCGGATCTCCACCGCCTCCGGGGTGATCGCGGTGACCCGCGCATTCCACGCCGCGTGCACCGATCCCTCGGCGATGCGATTGGTCAGGTCGGGGAGGATCCACGGCTTGATCTTCTTGTCGAAGGTCTCGCCGAAGTGTACAACGGTCACCTCCGCGCCCGCCCGCCACAGGTCCAGCGCAGCCTCCGCGGCGGAGTTGCCGCCCCCCACGACGATCGCGCGCTGCTGGAAGGCACCGTGGCCCTCCGTGTAGGCGTGCGTCACATGCGGCAGGTCTTCTCCCGGCACCTGCAACAGGTTGGGTGACCCCCAATAGCCCGTGGCCACCACCACCGTCTTCGCGCGTACCGTTCGCTCCTCGCCCGTGCGGCGCCGCGTGCGCACGACGAACTCGGGCGCCTGCCCCTGGATGGCCAGCACGCGCTCGTACTGCCGTACGTCGAGTCCGAAGAAGCGCACCACCGCACGGTAGTACGCCAGCGCATCGCGGCGGTTCGGCTTGGCCTCGGTGATGACGAACGGCAGTCCGCCTAACGACAACTTCTCGGCGGTGGAAAAGAAGGACGCGTAGGTCGGATACTGCGTGATGGAACTCACCACGCAGTCCACGTCGATCACGACCGTCCGGAATCCCGCCTTCGACAGCGAGATGGCCGCCGCCAGCCCGCACGGGCCGGCGCCCACCACCACGACATCATGGGACTCGTTGGCGCTGGGCAAAGGACCTCCCTCAGGTGACGTCGATGATCTGGTCGCGACGGGTGCCGACCGACACGAAGCGCAGCGGGGCCTCGACCAGCTCCACGATCCGGTCCAGGTACGCGCGCGCTTCCTTCGGCAGGTCGGCCAACGTGCGGGCGTCGGCCGTCGACGACTTCCAGCCGGGGAACCACTCATACACCGGCTCCAGCGCGTCGAGCTCGGTGATGTCCGCCGGGAATTCGCGGTAGACCTCGTCGCCCACCTTGTAGCCCGTGCACACGCCTAACGACTCCAGCGTGTCCAGCACGTCGAGTTTCGTCACGGCAAGTCCGGTGAGGCCGTTCACGCGCACCGCGTAGCGCACGACCACGGCGTCAAACCAGCCGCAGCGGCGGGGGCGACCGGTGGTGGCGCCGAACTCGTTGCCCAGCGTGCGCACGCGCTCGCCCAGCTCGTCATCGAACTCCGTGGGCAGCGGTCCGTTCCCGACCCGCGTCGTGTACGCCTTCACCACGCCGATCGCCGCATGCAGCGCCGTGGGCGAGACGCCCGCGCCGGTGGCGGCGCCGCCGACGGTGGTGTTGCTCGACGTCACGAACGGATAGGTCCCGTGGTCCACGTCCAGCAGCGAGCCCTGCGCCCCCTCGAGCAGGATGGCCGCACCGGATTTCATCGCCCGGTGCAACGACAGGCCCAGATCATCGGACAACGCCGTCAGGCGCGGCGCGAGCACTTCCAGGCGTGCCATGGTCTCGTCCACCGAGGCGCGCTGCGTCGACCCGTTGCGAGCCAGGCGCATGTTGGCCGTGTCCACGCCACGCTCGATGAGCGGCCGCAGGCGATCCATGTGCTTGAGGTCCACTACGCGCACGCCGCGCCGGCCCGCCTTGTCTTCGTAGCAGGGACCGATGCCCCGCCCCGTGGTGCCGATGGCCTTCGACGCCGCGCTCTCGCCATCCACGAGCTTGTGGTAGGGCATCACGAGGTGCGCGCGATCGGAGACATACAACCGCCCCTCTACGTCGATCCCGTCCTTCACGAGTTCGTCGATCTCGGTGAACAGCGTCTCGGGATCGAGCACGACCCCGTTCCCAATGGCGCAGCGCACCCCGGGATGCAGAATGCCGGACGGAATCTGGTGCAGCACGAACGAGTCGTCCCCGATGTGCACGGTGTGCCCGGCGTTCGCCCCACCCTGATAGCGCACGACCCAGTCGGCGCGCTCGGCGATCACGTCCACCAGCTTTCCCTTCCCTTCGTCGCCCCACTGGGCGCCGACGACCACCACCGTGCGAATTTTCGAGTCGAACATGAGTACGGCCTTGCTGAAGACGACGCGGGAACAGCGCCCGAGCCAGGATAGATGCGCACAGAAGACTCCTGTCCCCCCAACCGCCCACCCCCTCACACAAAAAAACGCCCCGCACGACGAGGCGGGGGCGTTGGCGAAAGCTAGGGATCGCGGCGCGGGAGTCAACAATAGGGCGCGGGCAATGCGCACAGCACAATCGCCGTCCCCCCGCCAGATTGCTGGAGCACGCCCACCCGACGCCTCACCTCAGCGCTTCCATCATGCGAAACTCCACCCTCGGCCCGCTCACCGTCTCCGCCCTCGGACTCGGCTGCATGGGCATGAGCGAGTTCTACGGCCCCACCGATGAGGCGGAGTCGCTCCGCACGCTCCATCGCGCCCTCGACCTCGGCATCTCCTTTTTCGATACGGCCGACGCCTACGGGCCGTTTTCGAACGAGCGACTACTGGCGCAGTTGCTGCAGGGCAAGCGCGACCGCGTGACGCTGGCCACCAAGTTCGGCATCAAGCGCGACTCCGCCAATCCGGAGCAGCGCTCGTTCGACGGCTCGCCCGCCTACGTGCAGCGCGCCTGCGACGCGAGCCTCACGAGGCTTGGGACGACGTATATCGACATGTACTACCTCCATCGCGTCGATCCCGGCGTCCCCATCGAGGAGACGGTCGGCGCAATGGGCCGCCTGGTGGAGCAGGGCAAGGTGCGATACCTCGGCTTGTCCGAGGTCTCGGCCACCACGTTGCACCGGGCACATGAGGAGCATCCCATCACCGCCGTGCAGAGTGAGTACTCGCTCTGGACCCGCGATCCCGAACGCGAAGTACTTCCCGCGTGCCGGGAACTGGGCATCGGGCTCGTCGCCTACAGCCCACTCGGCCGAGGCTTTCTCACCGGCACGCTGCAGTCGCCCGATGCGCTCGCCGACGATGACTTCCGGCGGACGACGCCGCGTTTTCTCGCGGAGAACTTCAACCGTAACCTGAAGCTCACGCGTGTGCTCTCCTCGCTCGCCGAGCGCCGCGGCTGCTCTCCCGCCCAGCTGGCGCTGGCCTGGCTCTTGGCTCAGGGGGCCGACATCGTCCCCATCCCCGGCACCAAGCGGATCCAGTATCTCGAGGAGAACGCCGCATCCGTCACGATCGTGCTCGGCGAAGACGAGCTGGACGCGCTCGCCGAGGCCTTTCCGCCCGATGTGGCCGCCGGTACTCGCTACGCGCTGGCTGGCATGCAGACGCTCGATCGTTAGGTCCGGCCGACGACCCCGCTTCGCACACCTCTCTCGAGCCCGACTCGCGTGTGAGTGATGCCACCCGCTATCCAGTGCCGGCCAGCCGAGGAAGGGCCGAGCATGTCATCGACCGGAGTCGCTTCATCTGCACGCTGCAGCGTGCACGCTCGCCGGAGGAGGCGCAGGAGTTCGTGCGCGAGATGAAGCAGGAATTCGCGGCTGCCACGCACAACTGCTGGGCATTCGTGGCGGGGCCTCCCGGTTCCACCGGGCGCATCGGCATGAGCGATGATGGTGAGCCGCACGGCACGGCGGGTCGCCCCATGCTCACGGTGCTCCTGCACAGCGGCGTTGGCGAGGTTGCGGGAGTGGTTACCCGCTACTACGGCGGCACCAAGCTGGGGACGGGGGGACTGGTGCGCGCTTACTCCGCGGCGGTGCAGGCCGCGCTCGAGATGCTTCCGCGCATCGAACGCGTGGAGCTCCGTGAGATCGGCGTCACGGTCGGGTATGCGCACATCTCGGCCGTGCTGCACGCGCTGCCCGCCGTGGAAGCCGAGATGGTGAGTGAGACCTACGACGTGGACGTTCATTATCGCATCCGAGTCCCCGTGGAGCGCCTCGACGCACTGCGCGCAGCGCTCAGCAACGCGACGGGCGGTCAGGTCGAGATCGCGGAGCCGCAGCAACCGGCCGAGTAACACCCTGGCATTCCGCTCAAGCGGCGCGACGGTGAAGCGGCGACGGTGAAGCGGCGCAGCGTTCCGCGCCGCAGCGACGCTCATCAGGTGGTCTGCTTGGAGTATTGGCGCACCGCCAGCCCGAGGACCGCTGCTCCGCCGAGTGCGAGCCCGATGAGTGGACCGGCCACCGTCTCCAGCCCCGCGCCTCGCACGAGAACCGCGCGCATGATGAAGACGAAGTGCTTCACCGGATTCGCCTCCGCCGCCCACTGCGCCCACCGCGGCATGGCGTCCACCGGCGTGAAGAGTCCGCTCATCAGCAGGTAGACCAGCATGACGAAAAAGGCGACGAACATCGTCTGTTGCTGCGTGCGTGTGAAGGTCGAGATCCAGAGCCCGATGCCCAGCGCCACGACGAGATAGACCGCCGCCGCGAGGAAGACCAGCGGGACGCTGCCGCGCAGCGGGATGTCGAAGGCCAGCTTGCCCACGACGAGGCCGATGCCGAAGATCAGCAGTGAGAGCAACCAGAAGGGAAGCAACTTGCCGGTGATGAACTGCCCCTTCGTGATCGGCGTGACGTTAAGCTGCTCCAGGGTGCCCAGTTCCTTCTCCCGTGCAATGTTCTGTGCCGTCAGCAGCAACCCCATGATGGTAGTCAGCGACACGAGCAGCGCCGGCACCATGTAGTGCTTGTAGTTGCGCGAGGGGTTGAACCAGCCCTGCGTGCGGATGTCGAGCGGCACCCCCGGTACCACGCGCGCTGTGACCGGACCCGTCGGGCCCGCCGAGCGCGCGAAGTCCGCCACTACCGCCTGTGCAGCGGCCAGCACGATGCCAACCGCGGCCCCCTCCTCCGCATTCAGCTGCAACTGCAGCGTCACCGGCGACCGCCGCGCGATGTCGGCCGCGAAGCCGCGTGGAATGCCGAGCACCGCATTGGCCCGGCGGGTCAGCAGGGCATCCTCGATGCCCGCCGCCGTCGACTGCACCAGGACCACCTCGAACCGCCCGCCCCCCTCCATACGTCGCATGAGTTCCATCGACATCGTGCTGCGGTCCGCGTCGATCACCGCCAGCGCAGTGCGTTTGATGTCGAACGTCGCCGCGTGCGACAGCACCAGCAGCTGCACGATGGGGATGAAGAAGATCTGGAAGACCGTCGCCCGGTCGCGAAAGACCTGAAGGAACTCCTTGCGCATGAGGAAGAGAATGACGCGCATGGCCTAATCCAGTCGTACGGAGAGGCGGCGCGCACCCACTGCGAGCAGCAGCAGCGTGATGCCCGCCAGCACGGCCGTCTCGCCCCACAGCGCCGCGAAGCCCGCCCCCTTCACCATGATGCCGCGCACGATGAGCAGGAACCAGCGGGCGGGCACGATGTTGGACACGAGTCGCAACGGTTCCGGCATCGAGTCAATCGGAAAAATGAAGCCCGACAGCATGAGCGTGGGCATCAGGAGGCCCGCGAGGGCCGCGATCATCGCCGTCCGTTGGGTGCGCGCGCGGGAAGAGATGACCATTCCCAGCGCGAGCGAGGTGAGGATGTACAGCAGGCACTCCGCCAGGAGCAACACCACGCTGCCGCGCAACGGCATCTGAAACACCAGCCGCGCCGCCGCCAGCACCAATAGCACGTTGAGGAAGCCGAGCAGCACGTACGGCGCCACCTTCCCCGCCACGATGGCCCAGGGTCGCAGGGGGGAGACGAGCAGCATCTCCATCGTGCCGGTCTCCTTCTCGCGCGTGATGGAGATGGCCGTCATCATCGCCGAGATGATCGTGAGGACGAAGGCAATCAGCCCGGGCACGAAGACGTTCACGCTCTCCAGCGTGGGGTTGTATCGCAGGCGCGTGGCGAGTGCGACGCGCATCCCCGGATTGCCGCCCGTCCGCTCGTCGTGCCAGCGCCGGAGGATGGACGTCGCGTACGCCTGCATGATGCTGCCCGTATTGGGATCCGACGCGTCACTCACGAGCTGCACCGATACCGGGGCGTGGCCCAGCAGGGCGCGGTCGAGATCCGCAGGGAGCACCACGGCCTGGCGCACCACCCCGCTCCGGAAGGCCTCGTCCAGCGGCAGCGGCGACCGGTACACGTCGATCAGCTGGAAGCGGGGCGATGTCGCAAAGCGCTGCGTGAGCGCCCGCGACGCCACGCCCGGCGCTGGATCGACGAGCGCCAGGCGGATGTCGCGCACATCGGTGCGCACGGCGTAGCCGAACAGCAGTACCTGCACCAGCGGCATGAGCAGGAGGATCCACAGGGTCTGCTTGTCACGCAGGATGTGGTACACCTCCTTGCGCACGAATCCGGCGAAGGCACTCACGCCACGGCTCCCGGTCGCGTGAGCCGCAGGAACACATCGTCGAGCGTGTCGGCCCCGAACGCACGACGTACCTCCGATGGCGTGCCCATCGCCGCGATGGCGCCCTCCACCATGATGGAGAGGCGGTCGCAATACTCCGCCTCCTCCAGGTAGTGCGTCGTCACGAGCATCGCCGTGCCCCCGGCCGCTGTCTCGTACATCATCTCCCAGAAGCGCCGGCGCGTGATGGGGTCGACGCCGCTCGTGGGTTCGTCGAGAAAGAGCACCGCGGGCTCGTGCAGGAGAGCGACGGAGAAGGCGAGCTGCTGCTTCCAGCCTAACGGGATCCTCCCCACGAGTTCGTTCCGTGCATGCTCGAGACCGATGCGCGCCAGCAGCGCATCCATGCGCTCGACGATGTCGCGCGTGCTGAGCCCGTAGATCCCGCCGTAGAACGTGATATTCTCGCGGACGGTGAGGTCGTCGTAGAGGGAGAAGCGCTGACTCATGTAACCAATGCGCCGGCGCACCTGTTCCGGTTCGTGCACCACGTCGTGCCCGGCCACGGTGGCCGAGCCCGCGGTCGGCTGCAGCAGTCCCGTCAGCATGCGGATCGCCGTGGTCTTGCCCGCGCCATTGGCGCCGAGGAAGCCGAACACCTCACCCTGCGCCACCTGGAAGCTGATCGCATTCACGGCCGTGAAGTCGCCGAACTTGCGCGTCAGCTCCCGCGCCTCGATCGCGATGGGCGTCATGCCGCCTCCGCTCGCGCGAGATGCCACATGAAGGCATCCTCGATGCCGGCGGTGATGGGCTCCGCCGACACGCCGGAAAGTCCGGCAGCCGTCGCGTGTGCGAGCAGCGACCGGGTGATGTCCTCCGGCGTGACGTCCGTGCGCTCGTCGGTGTAGTGCACGCTCTCCCCGAAGGGCCACGCTGAGGCGGCAAAGGGGAAGTCACGCAGGACACGCAGCAACGCCAGCCGGTCGGGTGAACGCACGGCGAACAACGGGCGCGGGTAGCGCGCCACGATCGCCGCCGGTGTGTCGGTGAGCAGCAGCCGTCCCCGCTGCATGAAGGCCACGCGGTCGCAGCGGTTCGCTTCATCCATGTAGGGGGTCGATACGACGATCGTGAGACCCTCCGATCGCAGTCGCGTGAGCAGATCCCAGAACTCCCGGCGCGAGACGGCGTCCACACCCGTCGTGGGTTCGTCGAGAATGAGGATGGGCGGTGCGTGCACCAGCGCGCAGGAGAGGGCGAGCTTCTGCTTCATGCCACCGGACAGCGCGGCGGCCCGGCGGTCGGCGAACGGCTCGAGCTGCCGCCAGATGGGATCGATCGTGGCCCGCCCCTTTTCTACCGTGGTGCCGAAGACGGAGGCGAAGAAGCGCAGGTTCTCCAGCGCGCTCAGGTCTGGATAGAGTGAGAAGCGTCCCGGCATGTAGCCCACCGTCTTCCGCAACGCCCACAGATCATCCACCACGTCCAGGCCCAACACGCGCGCGTGTCCCCTGTCGGGTACGAGCAGCGTGACGAGGGTGCGCAGGAGGGTGGTCTTGCCCGCACCGTCCGGCCCAATGAAGCCGAACAACTCGCCAGCTGCAATCTCGCACGAGACGTCGTCCAGCGCCTGCGCATTGCCGAAGCGCTTGCTGAGGTTCCGCACCTCCACGGCAGGTCCGGCGTGCCGGGCGGTCATGGCGTGCCGCGTGTCCCGCTAGTCACCGTGCCGAGCATGACTTCGCCCGGCATGCCGATGCGCAGCCGACCTCCCTCGTTGGGCACGGCGATCTTCACCGCGTACACGAGGGTGGTGCGCTCGTCCCGCGTCTGGATGGGGGTCGGCGTGAATTCGGCGCTCGACGCGATCCACGTCACACGCCCTTGAAGTGTGCGCAGCGAATCGGAACCTGCGTCCACACGGACCTGCACGACATTTCCCAAGGCCACCTGCGAGAGTTGCGCCCCGCTGAGGTACACGCGAAGCATGAGCGTGTCGAGCGCCGCCATCGTGAACAGCGGCGTGCCGGGCGACACAAACTCCCCGGGCTCCGCCACGCGTGTGAGTACCGTGCCCGCCGCCGGCGCCACGACGTGGCTCTTCCGCAGGCGATCGTCGAGGCTCGCCAGTTGTGCGTCGATGGCCGCGACCTCGCGCGCGGCGCTCGAGCGGGCGGCGCCCACGCCGTTCAACTGGTCGCGCAGCACATCCGCGTCGCGCGCCGCGCGATCGGCCTGCTGTGGCGTTGCCGCCTGTGCCGCCAGCAATCGTTTCGTACGCTCCAGCTCGCGCACGGCCACGTCCAGCTGCGTGCGCAGGGTCGCGGCATTGGCGTCGACTTCGCCCGTGCGAGCTCGTGCCGCATCGCGCCGCGCCACGAGCTCTGCCCGCTGCAGCACGATCGCGCTGGTGTCCACCAATCCCACCCGCTCGCCCGCCGCCACGCGCGCGCCCTCCCGTGCGGCCAGTTTCAGCAACCGGCCGCTTGTCTCCGCCGCGACCGTGACTTCGGTGGCCTCGAAGTTTCCGTAGGCATCGGCGCCCTCCTTCGCGCAGGCACCCGGCAGCGTGAGCACTGCGAACGTCAGCAGTGGGCGCACACCCCATCGGCGGTTCATGGTCTCCCCTCCTGGTTCGTACGAGGCGAGAGCCCCAGGGTCGTGAGGAATCGCGCCTGCGACTGGTACAGTTCTGCGCGATGTCGGTGCAACGCGAGCCGTGCCTCGAGCACATCGGTGCGGGCGGCGACATACTCCGCCGCGGGAATCACCCCCTCGGCGTACTCTGCGCTCGCCTGGCGCTCGATGTCCTCGCGCAACGCCACGAGGCGCGCGTCCGTGTCCAGCGCGTCACGCAATCGCTCGACGGCCGCCAGGTCCACCTCCACGCTGCGCTCGAGCGCGGCCGCAAAGGCGCGCTCCTCAGTGTCGAGCACCTGCTGCTGCATCCGGATCACCTCGGCTGAGCGATCGGTGCTGCCCCACGTGAAGGGCCGCCACTCCACGTGCACCCCCGCCTGCCACAACTCATCCGCTTCGGATCGAAGCTGGTTGAATCCCGGACGGCCAAATCCCGCCTGGCCGAAGGCCACGACCCGGGGACGATTCGCCAGCGAAGCCACCTGTGCCTCCCGCTCCAGCCGGTCCCGTGCCTCGCGATATCCCGCGAACTCCGGACGAACCCGTATCGCCTCCACACCGTCCATTCGTACGCGCGATACCGCCGCCGAGAGATCGGCCATCTCCATGATGGCGGTCGTGTCGGTCGGACGGCCCGTCAGGCTCGCCAGCTGCGCCACGGCGGCGGCTCGCACCGTCTCAGCCTCGCGACGCGAGAGATGCGCCCGCAGTTGTTCGGCCACGATGACGGACGTGTCGCGCCCCAGCGCCACGCCGTTTCGTACGCGCGCGCGCGCCTGCTCGAGTCGCGCCGTGAGGTCGACTGCGATGGCATCGAGCTCCCGCAGGCGCTGTTGCTGCAGGAGCGCGGTGAAAAAGGCCGCCGTCACGTCGCCCCGCAGTCGGTAGAGCGCGGCGTCCACCGCCGACTTCGATTCGGCAAGCCGCGCGCGCTCCAGCGCTGCCCGGGCATTGATGGCGCCGCCGTCGTACAGCAGCTGCTGCACGTCGAGCACCGCCTGCCAGCGATCCTTCGGTGGAAGCGGCACTGCCGCACCAGCCAGCCCGCCAGGAATGGACGTGACATCGTTCTGATGCGACGCAAAGCCCCCCAGCGAGAGCTGCGGCCGCCGCTCCATGCCGAGCGAGGTGAGTCGCAACGCGCTCGCCGACTTGAGGTAGGATGCCTGCCCGGCGCGCGCATCACGGGCGAGCGCCGCGTCCTGGAGCTCCGCCAGGCGCAGCGTGTCCTGCGACGATGCCGTGGCGGGCAGCACGCTAAAGAGAGCCGCGAGCAGGGCCTGATGGTTTGAGATCACGGCCGTAACCCCGCGAGGAAGAACTGGGGCAGCACGCGGACGCGCGCGCTGATGAAGGACCGGAAGCGCGCCTCGTCGAGCCCGATGACCTGCTGGAGGATGGGGCGGGCGACGAACGGAAACACGCACAGCGACATGAGGTCCACCACGAACTGCTCGGCCGTGACAGGGCGGATCTCGCCCGCGGCTGCGGCATCGGCGAGCTGTCGGCGCAGCACGCCGAGTGGTGCCTTGCCGTGCGGGGAAAGGATGCGCTGCAACCGACTCGGCTCCGTATGCGCCTCGACGATCAGGTAACCCGCCAGGTAGGGATGCGCAGAGTGGAAGCGCAGTTGCTCCCGCACTACGCGCTGCACCTTTTCTTCGAGGGAAAGTGATGCGTCGCCGACCATGTGGAAGATGCGCGGCATGAGTTCGCCCGCCGCACGGGCGAACACCGCGTCGGCAAGCAACGCCTTGGTGCCGAAGTAGTAGTGCACCAGCGCCTTGTTCACCCCCGCTTCGTCGGCAATCTCCTGCGTGCGGGCGCTGGCCGTCCCTTGGCGGATGAAGACCCGGTGCGCCGCCTCGAGAATCCTGTTGCGCGTGGCGCCATCGTCGGAAGCGGACAAGACCCCTTTCGCCGCCACCTTCCCACGACGTGTTGACTTGGCGGTTGA